>CAJXKO010000004.1 GCA_913055845.1 uncultured Bacteroidota bacterium
CGGGCCCCGAGGTCGTCCCCGGACTGGGCATGGAGCGTCACCTCACTCGGCAATCCGTCGAACCCATCATCCGGAACTGGCGGGGCCACGTAGAGCCGCACATCGGTCGTCCCCCCCCGGGCCGACCGCAGCGTATCGCGCAGGAATGCGGTGTAGAGCCGTGCGGCTTCTGTAGGACTAAGGGCCGGTGTGAGCCGGGTCTTGACGTGCCCGGGGCGGGGCACCTTGGCAAAAATGAGAAGCGCCGTGTCCATACGGCTCAGGACCAGGGGCTGGGAATGGAGAGTGTCGCGGCGGGCCAGGGCTCACCGCATGCGTTGCAGGGTATCGTGCAGGATGTCAAGGGCGTAGTCAATGTCCGCCGCCGTTGTTTCGGCCCCCATCGAGAAGCGTACAGCGGTGGAGGCGGTGGGGCGGTCGAGCCCGAGGGCCAACAGGACGTGGCTCGGCTCCAGGGCTCCGCTCGTACAGGCCGATCCGGCCGAGACGAGAACCCCCTGCATGTCGAGATTCAAGATCAACATTTCTCCATCCAAGGGGTCTGCGTCGGGGCCTTCCGGCGGAAACGCTACATTCACCACGTGCGGCGCGACGGGAACTTCGCCGGCGGGCGTGTTGAGGCGGTAGGGGCCGACCACCGCATCGTCGAGACCATCAATGAGGCGACGTTGAAGGCGTGAAAGGCGGTCGGCGCGGTCTTCGGCGTCCGCCACGGCCCGCTCTAACGCCTCCGCCAGGCCGATCGCGCCAGGCACGTTTTCGGTGCCACCACGGCGCTCGCGTTCCTGGGATCCCCCCTCCAGAAGCGGCCCCAGGTCCACGCCATTGCGCACGTAGAGGACGCCCGTCCCCTTCGGGCCGTAGAACTTATGTCCGGAGAGCGAGAGCAGATCGACCCCGAGGTCCTCCACGTCGAGTGGCTGAAGTCCGGCGGCCTGCACGGCGTCACAATGGAGCAGCACGTCGTGGGCCGCACAAACCTCTGCGACGGCCGGAATGTCGGTCTGCACTCCAGTCTCGTTGTTCGTGTGCATGAGCGACACGAGGGCGGTCCGGTCGTCCAGGGCTGCCTCCACCTGTGCCGGCGTCACGGCGCCCGAAGCGTCGGGCGTGAGGATGGTGACCGGATGGCCCTGGTCCGCCAGCCGCTCGGCGGGGCGCAGGACGGCTTCGTGCTCGGCGGCGGAGGTGACGAGCCCCGCAGGCGCCCCGTTCTCAGACGCGGCCCGCAGTCCGCCTTTCAGGGCCAGGTTGTCGGCCTCGGTGCCCCCACTGGTGAACACAATCTCGCTGGACACTGCCCCCAGGCACGCCGCCACACGCTCGCGGGCTTCTTCGAGTGCCACCCGCGCCTGCCGCCCCATTTGGTGCACGGAGGAGGCATTGCCGTAGTCCTCCAGAAGGTACGGCTTCATGGCCCCCAAGACCTCCGGATCGAGGGGCGTGGTGGCGGCATGATCGAGGTAGACACGCTCCATTTGCGGATACTGACTGGACGTTAGTCGGACGAGCACACTTCTCCTTACGCAAGGTCGTGGGCGCTGATTCGGCCCTCTCGCCGTACATCCACCAAATTTTGGCAGGAGCCCCCACGAACAATCTCGCGCGGGGTCGCATTCATCCCCCAGTTTTAGTTCCTCCATGCCTAATTCCCCGCGGTACGCTCCCACCCGTCCCCACTGCCCATGGACAAACTCGTCGTTCGTGGTAACTCGTCCCTGACTGGCCCGCTCACGGTGGGCGGCTCGAAGAACACCGCCCTACCCCTCATGGCCGCGACCCTACTGGCCGAAGGGCCCTCTACCATCACCAACGTGCCGGACCTGCGCGACGTGCGCACATTCTCGAAGGTGATCCGGTACGGCGGGCCCTCGGTGACGTTTGATCCCGACGCCCACACGCTGTCGGTTGACGCGACGACCCTCCAAACGCCGGTCGCACCCTACGAGATGGTGAAGAAGATGCGCGCGTCGTTCTACATGCTGGGCGCGCTGCTGGGACGCTGCGGCCAGGCCAAGGTGTCGCTCCCCGGTGGCTGCGCGTGGGGCCCCCGTCCGGTCGACCTGCACATCAAAGGCATGAAGGCCTTCGGGGCCGACATTGAACTGGACGAGGGGTACGTCCACGCCTCCACCCCCCCGAGCGGCCTTGAGGGGGGCACGTTTCGCCTCGACCCGGTGAGCGTGGGCGCCACGATTAACCTGCTGCTGGCCGCCGTGACGGCCCAGGGAAGCTCAAAAATTGAGAACGCCGCGACGGAACCCGACGTGGTGGCCTTCGGGCGGGCACTCCAAGACATGGGCGCCCAGATCGACGGACTTGGCACCCGCACCCTGGAGATCCAGGGGGTCGATGCCCTCAACACCGGAACCTTCCGCAACACGCCGGACCGCATCGAGCTCGGCACGTTCATCCTGATGGCCGCGACCGCGAGCCCGCCGGGCACCCCGGTCCAGATCCACAAGGGCACTCACGAGCACCTCGGTCCCGTCTTTAAGGAGCGCTTGTCCGAAACCGGGGTCGATGTCTCGTATGGCGACGACACGGTGACCGTCACACGCCCCGATGAGCTTCGTCCCGTGTCGATCGAGACGGCCCCTTTCCCCGGCTTTGCAACCGACCTTCAGGCGCAGTGGACGGTCCTGCTGGGCACCACGGACGGCACGGCCACTGTAACGGACACAATCTACGACGACCGGTTCAAGCACGTGCCGGAACTCCAGCGCCTGGGCATGGAGATCGACGTGACGGGCAATACCGCTACGGTTCACGGCGGCCCGTCCCTGAAAGGGGCGAAAGTGATGAGTACGGACCTCCGGGCCAGCGTGTCGCTCGTGATGGCGGGCATGCTCGCCAACGGGCGGACCGACGTGCTGCGCGTGTACCACCTCGACCGCGGCTACGAAGATCTAGAACAGAAGCTCCACCACGCGGGCATTACCATCCACCGCGAGGAATACGACGAGTTTGCGGAGCCCGACCTGGAGAGGATTGAGTAGGCGCACCATCGGCAATCTGCCCCCGGCGGCCGCGAATCCCCAGTCAGAACGACGCACTCACCTGTACTCGAACGGTGTGGATGGGGTCGGTCATCGCGGGCGCCCGCCCGTCGTAACTGAGGGTAGCGCGGAGGTTGTCGGTGAGTGCGTACCGCCCCTGCAGGCCCCAGAGTACCGAGGTCCCCGGCCCTCGTCCGTCTGTGAGCTCAAACTGGGCCCGTCCCACGGCGGTGCCCACGAGGTCCACGCGGGCTACCTCGGCGTTGGCCGTGAGGCGGAGCCGTCCGGCCCGGCGCCAAGTGAACTCCACCGGCACCTTCAACAGATCGGCGCGGCGTCCCTTTGCCCGATCCTGCTTCCGCGCGTACACGCCGGAGACCGTCGTTTCTAACGTGCGCACAGGGCGGTAGGTCACACTCGGGGAGACGCGCAGGGTGCGGATGTCGAAGCTACGTGCCTCCTCAAACGCCTCGCTCTGCACCCGGTCCCGCTCCGCAATGCCCGTCAGCCGCAGGCTCCAGGCCGATGCAGGCCGGAGCTCGCCTTCGACCTCCCAGCGGTTGAGGAGCTGGCGCTCGGCCCCCGCCGCCCGCTCGGTCAGCCCGCGCACCTGCCGCCACGACGCGTCGAGTCCATACGTGCGCCGTGTCCGAAACAACTCCACCCGCTGCTCCAGCCGCAGGGACCCGTCGATCGTACGCCCCGCCCGCCGAAAGCGCGCCAGGTTGAGCCGATAAATCTCGGTAGGCCGTTCGGTCCGGCTCTGCTCCCGCACCTCAACTTGCGATTCGGTGGTTACGTGGCGTAGCCATTGTTGCCACCACGCGTCAGCGTCCGACCAGAGGCGGCGGGGCCGCAGCGTGAGCCGGGCGCGCGCCTCTAGATCAACCACCGATTCAAGTGTGTCGGACGGCACAAAGCGCTGTACGTAAGTGCCTTCGTTGGGTGTCGTCTCCGGCACAAACTCGTCGAGTTGCTGAATGCCGTCGTCGTTCGCGTCCCGCCACACGAACTGGCCACGACCCGGCGTGGTCTGGACGTAAATCTCCTGCTGGATCGGCGTGCGTTCGGTCGCGGTATCGTAGAACAAGCGTGCGTCGAGGGCCCGGTCGAAGGGACGCGCCCGCCCATCGACCTGCAGGATCACTGATTCGGTCTCGCGACGGCCCTGGGTGCGGCGGAACAGATCAGTGACCTGCCGGCGCCGCACCCCGCCCCGCACAGAGGCGCGATACGGGCTCTGCGGATCGTAGGCCACCTCGGTCTGGGCCGTCCAGGCGCGGGTGGCGTCCTGGAAGCTCCCTGCCGCCACGCCGTCTTCGGTGCGGTACTCCAGGCTGCCAGTGGCGCGGAGCGGTCCCTGCTTGTACGACAGGCCGGGCCGCACCTCCCAGAACCGAAACGACTCGGTGGCAAGGCTGTCCGTCCCCTGCACACGCTGCCGCCGCACCTCCCGCTCCAGGGCTACCCGCGGCACCAAGCGGCCGTCCAGAAGCGGCTGCCGGATCGTCCCGTCCTGCCGCCACCAGGTGCCCTCCCGTTGTGCCGAGCGGTCGGCACTGGTGATGGCAACCGTCCGCAGCGAGAGGCGCGGCCAGCCCCCCTCCTCAATCGACAACTGCCCGTGCCGCCGCCAGGCCTCAAAGGTCGCTCCCACACGCAACCGTCCCAGTCCGGCCTCCAGCCCCGATCCCCCGCCCCAGTCTAGGGCAATCTGTCCCGCGTCCACTGTCTCCCCCCCCACGTCCTGCAGGCGCGCCGGCAGACCCGACCCGCTACGGGCCAGGTTCCACCGCCGGCCATACTCCACGGGCCGCGTCTGGTCAAAAGTCACGAAGTCCGGCCCACGGCGCCAACGCCGTACGTGGCCCGACACCTTGCCCAGTGATGCCGATCCAGCCTCCAGGACCTGCGGTGCCAAGCGGACATCCAGTGCATAGGCCCGGCCGCGGTCATTCTCGGAATCAAGGGCCGAAAACCGATTCTGATCGTTGAGCGATCCCGCCCACTCCCCCGAGACCGTGAGGCCCGGTACCGGCTCCACCGATCCGGTCAGGTCGACCAGACGCTGCCGGGTCGGGGCCGGAAGCGGCTGGGTTGGCGCATAGGTTCCCGCTCCCACACCCACGTACTCGTACACAACCCCGTTCGCCTGCGTCCCCGCTCGCTCGTAGGCGCCATTGCCCGCCCCCACTCGCGTGAATCGCACCCGAAAGACCGGCGTGCCGGGCGGCGGGGCCTCGGTGAGCGCCACGAAGACCGTGTCTTGACCACCGGCAGGCGTGGAAACCGCCTCGCGACGATAGTGCACAAACGGCGCCTCCGGATCGAACTCCACGCGCCGCGCACCGCTCCGCGCGGCCTGCTCATCCCCTGCCCGCGCAAGCTGCAGCGAGTCCTGAGGAGAGAGGTCGAACGCTGTCTGGAAGTCGCGCCCGTCGGCCTGGCGGACGACCGTGGCCCCCAATGTGAGCCGCGAGTCCCCGTCTTCCCCCCGCCAGCCGCCCGCCGTGGCCCGCCCACCCACGAGCGTCCGCGTGAACTGCGTGGTGGAGTACTGAAACTCCACCGTGATGCGGCGGTCGTCGGTGATCAGCCGGTTGGCCGTGAAGGTGATCTCGGCCTGGGTGTAGTCGATCACGTAGTCTTCTGTGCGTCCCCGCGTGAGGCGTTCGCCATCGAGATACACACGCTCGGACCCGGCGATGACGATGATTGCGTCTTCGCCGTTGGTGCCGCGCAGCCGGTACGGCCCCTGCACTCCATCGCGCGGCTCAAGGTCTTGTGTACGGAATTGCCCCCGGCTCACCGCCCCAAACACAGTCACGTCGCCCTCCGCGAGGCCCGCGCCGCGCCCCAGCCCGTCGCTGCGGAGCGCCACGCCCTGCACCTTTTGGGTAAACTGTCCGAAGGCGCCTCCGTCCAGATCCACGTCCACATCGCCCAGGCGGGCCTGGCCCTGCGGCGCATCGATTTCCAAAAACACGCGGTCAAAATTCTGGAGGCGCTGCGTGGTGCCCTCCGGCTGGATGGGGGTGTTCTCATCGGTAAGGAGGGCGCGGACGAAAACGCTATCGGCCACCTCGCCCTGCAACTGCATACGGAGGCCCGACTCCACGCGCACGTCACGCTGCGTACCTCCCACGACCCCCCGCGAAATGGAGCCGCTGCGCTGGATGCTAATGCCTTCGAAAGGATCAAAGTCGGGCGAGGCAGACGCGTCCTCTTCCACCACAGCCACGGTCGACGTATCGGACGCACCGCTGGAGTCGGGTGCGCGGCGGCGATACACGTCGTCGAATGCAAAGGGGTACGTGCGGTAGCTGGCGATGAGGGTGTCGCGAGCCTGTACCAGATCGGTGCGCTCGATCCAGAGACGGCCTCGGCGGGGATCAAGACGATACTCGGAGGTGTCGAGGCGCGTGGCCCCCACCCAGACGCGCTCGGTGCCCGGCAGGACGAAAGGACGCAGCGTGTAGGGCTGCGGCTGGAAGGTGTCGATGGTGTCGCGGTGGCGTCCTACCTGATCCAGCACGCGCGTCGTATCCTGAGCCACCGCGGATCCGGCCCAGCACAGCATCCCAAGGCCACAGAGCAACAGGACCCGACCGATTGGTGCAACGTAGGTCACGGGGAGAAGACTCCTGGCGGAGACGGCAACACGGCGGCGGGGCAGCACCAGCGCAAGCTTTCCCAAGCACTCGGGTGCACCCGGACGATCCCGACGCTACCAGCCTGGGCGTCGCAGAAGGCGGGTTTCTGTGAGCAAGTACGTGTAACGACCATCAGAGGCCGCATCTACGAGCGGCTCCGAGAGCCCCGTCGAATGCTCGGCCACGAGGCCCTCACCACGGGTCCATACGAGCACCCGATTGGCACAGACGATCCACAACCGTCCCTGATGCATGGAGAGGGCACGCACAGTGGGCACGGGCGGCAGTGACAAGCGTTGCACGACGGTGCCGAACGTGTCGAAGACCCACACCACACCGCGCCCGGTGTCCGCCACGTAGAGCCGCCCCCCGCCGACCGCAAGGGCAACCGGCTCCTGTAGGCGGTTCGCCCCCGTCGCAGTGAGTTGCCCCCCGCGGCCCATGTCGCTCCAGGTTAGAAGCCGACGGGTGCGCTGGTCGAGCACGAAGATGCTCCCTTCGTCGTCACGGACCACAGCAACGGGACGTCCGTCGGCCCGCACGGCCCGGCCGTCGGCCCCGTCCGGCACGCGCCACTCGGCTCCCCCCTCTCGATCCAGCCGGCCTATCGGGAGCGATTCAAGGTACTGCCCGTCCTCCGAAAAGCGCTGCACGCGACCGTTGTAGGTATCGGCCACGAGCAGGACCTGCCCGTTCGTAGGGTCGATGTCCGCGGGAGTATCGAAGGCGCCGGCCTGCATCCCCGACCCACCGAGCACGGTCCTCCGTTGCCCCCTTGGACCGAGAATTTCCACCACGTCACGGGCCGCGTCGGCCACGTAGAGCCGTCCCCGCGGGTCGACCGCCAGGGCTCGGGCGTCGTCGAATCGCGCAAGCACCATCTCTTGCGTCGGGGAGCGGGCCTCCTGGGCCACAGCCGCGAGGGAGGCGCTCCCAAGCACCGCCATGCTCAGAGCGGCCACAAGTACGACTCGGACGACCATAAAAACAGACCGCTGTACGAGAGCCTACGACGTTTGGAGATGGGCCAGTCCTTTTTTGCCGATGTCGCGACGATAAGTTTTCCCGTCGAAGTGAATGTAGTTTACCCCCTCGTACGCCCGGTCGAGCGCCCCGGAGAGGTCGTCGCCACGTGCCGTCACGCCGAGTACGCGCCCGCCCACCGTCACGAGACGAGCGTCCTCGGTAAGGCGCGTCCCGGCGTGAATAACCGATACATCCGGCAGCGCCTCGGCGTCTTCCACCCCAGTAATTTCGAACCCGGTCTCGTACTCGACGGGGTAGCCCTCGGAGGCAAGCACCACACACGCCGCCGCCCCCGGAACCGTGTGGACACTTTTCCCCCGGAGATCGCCGTCGGCCAGATTTTGAAAAATCTCGATCAGGTCGGAGTCCACGAGCGGGAGCACCACCTGGGCCTCCGGATCCCCGAGGCGGCAGTTGTACTCCACTACCTTGGGTCCCTCCTCCGTAATCATGAGGCCGCAGTAGAGCACCCCGCGGTATGGTGTGCCCTCCTCCTGCATCCCCTGGAGGGTGGGCTCCACAATCTCGCGACAAATCTCGGTCAGCAGCGCCCCGTCCACGATTGGCGCCGGGGCAAAAGCCCCCATGCCGCCGGTGTTGGGCCCAGTGTCCCCCTCACCGATTGGCTTGTGATCCTGCGACGGGGGCAGGAGCACGTAGTGCGCCCCGTCGCTAAGGACGAGCACGCTTACCTCTTCCCCGTCCATCTTTTCCTCGATAACTACCCGATCGCCCGCCGCCCCAAAGGCGCGGTCTTGCACGATCTGATCAAGCGCGTCGTGCGCAGCCTCCAGCGTGTTACACACGAAGGCCCCTTTGCCTCCCGCCAGGCCATCGGCCTTCACCACGATGGGCGCCCCCACCTCGTCGAGGTAGGCAGACGCCTCGGCGTACTCGTCGGCCTCGAATACCCGGAACGACGCCGTCGGGATGTCGTGCCGGGCCATGAACACGTCGGCGAAGGCTTTGCTGCCTTCAAGACGGGCCGCTTTCTGGGTGGGCCCTACGATGGGGATCCCCGCCGCCTCGAACCGATCCACGATGCCATTGACGAGCGGCTGTTCGGGGCCGACGAGCGTGAGGTCAATCTCTTCCGCCCGCGCGAAGTCGGCAAGACCATCGAGGTCGGTGGCCTCCAGGCCAATGTTGGTGGCAGCCTGGGCGGTGCCCGGATTTCCGGGGGCGGCGAAGAGGGTCGACTCCTGATCGCTCTCGGCGAGGGCCCGGACGAGGGCGTGCTCTCGTCCGCCGCTCCCTACCACGAGGATTCGCATATGGTCTTCGCTGATTATGTTACGGAGACGGGTTAGACTGAAAGGATGTCCGGCGCTTTTCCAGCGCGGCTCCCGCTTCAACATAGGTGACGGCTTCCACTCATGCACACGCGCCCTCTTCTCGACTTCGGCGACGCCTGTAGGGCTCTCTCGACGGGCTTTTTGCTTCTGACGGCCGGACTGGGCTTTCTTTCCCAGACGGCGACAGCACAGACGGGGTTTCCGGGGGCGCCGGACGAGCCTGGAGTCAACCTGCGGGTGTATCCGCTCGACACGTGGAGCCCACGCGCTGGTGTAGGGATCGGGGCCGGGCTCGTCCTGCATCACCTGGGGCGACGCAACGCACAGGGACTGCTCACGGCCGCTCCGGCGCGCCACGAGCAGGTGGCAACAGCGGCTTGGGCCAGCGCCAATCCGGCCCGGGCCCGCCGATACGTGCTGGTAGACGCGCGGGGCCTCCACACCAACCGAGACTGGTTCTACGGACTCGGCCCCGGCGCGGCCGAGGAGGCCCGGCAGTCGATCGAACGCTCGGCCGTGACCATGCGAATTCGGGGAGGTCAGCACTTTTGGAATCGCCGCCTGGTGGTACAGCCGCACGTGGGCCTTGCGCTGCATCGCGTCGACCGCGTGCCGCGCCCTGACGCTATGGCGCTCGATTCACGGTCCCAAGCCCACCTCCAACAGTTGGCAAACACGCGGGTGGGCCCGCTCGACCCCGACCACACTGGGCTGCGGGTAGGCCTTGCGCTGCAGTATGACACCCGTACGCCCCAAAGCAGCGATCTTCGGCACATGCTCTTGCGGGCGCGATGGATGCGTTCGTTCGGGCTGGGCGCGTCGCTCGTGCGGTACGACCGGTTAGCCTTAACCGCGCAGGGGACCGTGCCCCTCGGCGGTGCCCATCGAATTCAGGGGCGCGTCTCGTTGGATCGGACGGTGGCGCGGGGCCGTGCGGCGGTGCCCTACTACCTCCGGCCCACGCTTGGCGGGGGGAACGTGCCGGGCTGGGCGCGGCTCCGCTTTGCAGATTCGGATCGTCTTCTGGGTCGTCTTCTGTACCGCTTTCCGCTTGCAAAACTCCTCAATGCGATCCGTGTGGGCGGTCATCTGGGCGTGCACGCCGCGAACGTCTACGACGATGTATTCTCCGACGCGGCCCTCGACCTTTCCTTCGATGAGACGCTCACTCCGGTAAAGGGATCGGTTCCCCTCCGCCCCGCCGCGTCCGTGGGGGTACACCTGGGCCTGCTGTTTCGCCAGACCCCGTCTCTCGACCTTGCTCTCGGCGTGAGCCCCGAAGGTGTGACGGGGGTGCGGTTTGCACTCACGCACGACTTGCAGGCCCTCCGGCCGCCCCACCACCGACTACGGTCGTGGTGGTAACTCGCACACGTCCCGTTGTTCTCCAACCTGTTTCCCCACGCCGTGCCGTTCCCTGTCCTGGTCGCCCTCCTGGTCGTCGTGGTCCCCTACGTGGCCTTTACGGCAGTCGCGTCGCTGAGCTTCGTGCAGGCCCGGCGCGAGTCTGGGCCTCCCCCCCCATCTCCGTGGCCCCACGTCTCCGTGCTTTTGCCCTCTACGGCGGCGTCCTCGGAAGATACGGCCCTTGACGCCAGCGAGTATCCCGCCGACCGCCTCGAACTCCTGCACCCACACCCTAAACCTGCTGCATCCAGCGGCGACGGGGGAAGGAGTCGACCGGCACGAGCAGACGCCACTGACCGCAAAGAACCAGTCGCGGACCTCGCGCAGGCTCTGGCGGCCGCCGACGGGGAGATTCTCGTCACCGTCCCCAACGGTGGATCCCAGTCCGCAGCGGGAATCTGCTCAATGGCGAGCCGCTGCACCCCTGAAACCCCGGTCGTTGTGGGGCCCACGATCATCGAGCACGACGACCGATTCGTGCCGCGCCTCCATGCGCTGCAGCACCTGGGCCGCCTGGCCGTAACAGCGGGCGTCATGCGCGCAGGACGGCCCACCCTTCCCGACGACACGAACTGTGCATTCCACGTGGAAACGGTACGCTCCCCCTCGAAACCGGCCCCCACTCAGGCTTCCCTCGCTTTCAACCCGGACCCCGATGCCGCGGTGTCTCGCCTCCCTGCCCAGTCCTTCGGGGAGTTGTTTCACCGCCAGTCGCGGTGGTTCCGGCGGGCCTGGACACGATCCGGGGTGGTCCAGGGACAGGCCGTCGGTCTCTGGCTTCTGCACACCCTCTTCCTCATCTGCAGCCTCGTGGCCGTGGCGGTGCCCGCGTGGCGCCAACCGACCCTCCTCGCTCTCGTAGGCAAAATGGGCGCGGACGTCGTGCTCACCCTCCCCGCCGCCAAACACTACGGGCAGCGCCCCCTTCTCCGGTCTATCGTACCGAGTGAACTGGCACTCCTCGGGACAATCCCGCTCGCCGGCGTGTGGGCCCTTCTGGATCCGAACGACGCCTCCGAACCCAGCGCCCGGAGTGCATCCCGAAATGAGTGAGTTTCCGGCACATGCCCTCTGACCAGAGGTCTCCAAACAAATGCCATCACAACCCTGATGCGCCTTCTCGTTCCCTACCTCGCCACGCATGGCCTCCGTCCGTTTCAGCGTTTCTTCCCGGACATGCTCTGGCGCGTAGACGCACACGCCCAAACGGCATACCTCACGTTCGACGACGGCCCGACCGAGGAAATCACCGACGATCTGCTTGATCTGCTTGCCCAGTTCGACGCACAGGCCACCCACTTCCTCGTCGGCCAAAACGCCGAGAAACTGCCGGATCGCACCCGCGCACTGGTGTCCGCGGGCCACCACATTGGGAACCACACCTACACGCACGTCGACCCCTGGACAGTCTCCGCAAAACGGTTGCAGCGGGAGATCACCCGCACGACGCAGTGTCTTCAGGACTTGGCTCACACTTACATTCGGGCCTTTCGGCCACCCTACGGCCATCCCACGGGCCATCTCCGACGGTGGTGCGCAGAGCAAAACCAACGAATGGTGATGTGGGATGTGATGCCGGGCGATTACCTGCAAACCGCCACGGCGAGCCGCGTCGCCCGGTTTGTGATCCGCCATGTGCAACCCGGCTCCGTCATCGTCCTGCACGACAATCCAGTATGTGAGGGCGTCACTCTCCCTGCCCTCACCCGCATCTTGGAGACCCTGACCGCGGAGGGCTGGACCTTCGATGCCCTCTAATGATCCGCCCCCCTCCACGCACTGTCCGGCCGCCGGATGCCCCAAGCCGCTGCGCATCCGGTCACGCAACTGATTGCGGTACGTAAAAGGGCGTCGGTCGTAGCCAGCGCCCAGCGCTTGCTGCACGTACTCAGTCAGGCCAGCTGGTCCCGAAGATCCACTAGAAGCGAGCGGAGACGCCGCAGATCGTTCTCCACTTGCTCCCGCACGTTCGCGTCCGCTTCGTCCCGCGCGATGGCTTGGCGCGCCCCTTCGATGGTATATTTTTCATCCTTCAAGAGGTGGCGGATGTGCTGGACGGTTTCGATATCGTCGTCGGTGTAGACTCGCCGTCCCGCCCGGTTCTTTCGGGGACTCAGCACCTCGAATTCCTCTTCCCAGTAGCGCAAAACGTGGGGTTCCTGCCCCACCATCTCACTGACCTCTCCAATGGAGTAATAAAGCTTTTCAATTTCGTCTTCAGGCATGGGCTTAGGTGGACTACGAAAACGAGTTGGGCAGGAACGCTGTGACAACTTACGTCTCAACCCCGGTTCCGTTCAACCCTCCAGGCACTCCTCGCACGTAGTCGCCATCGCGAATCACGCGCCTACCAGTTCAAAAGTGGACCCGACCGACGGATCTTTTTCGACCTCAATCCGCACCGGGAATGCGCGTTTGAGGCGTTCGAGGTGGGTGATAACCAGGATCTTGGCGAAGTCCTCCCGGATGGCCTGGATGGCGTCCACGAGCCGTTCGATGCCGGTCTCATCCTGCGTTCCAAAGCCTTCGTCAATGACGAGCGTGCGCACTCGGACCCCGGTACGCTCGGCCAGCAGCTGCGCGAGGGCCACGCGCAGGGCAAAGTTCACGCGGAAGCTTTCGCCACCCGAGTAGGTTTCGTAGGGACGCGGTACGCCATGCTCGTCGGTGATGATGATTTCGAGGGTTTCCTTCGTACCGCCGCTCTTTTTTTCCTTGAGGGTGTCGAGGCGGACGTGCATGCGGCCATCAGTAAGACGATCGAGGATGGCGTTGGCTCGTTCCTCAATGTCGGGAAGAGTCTCCTCGATAATGAGGGATGGTATGCCGTGCTTGCCAAAAGCGGTGCGCAGGTGCTTGTAGCGCTGCCGCTCCGCGGCCGCTTCTTCGCGCGCCTCATTGGCGTCCGATAGGGCCTCCCGGTTGGCCTCAGCCTGCTCCAGCTTCGCGTCGAGATTGCCGAGACGTTGCTGCAGCTCGTTGAGGGTCGCCTCTTCCGCCTGCACGCGCTCGGAGACGGCCTCTTGTTCCTCAACAACTTCAGGTTTTGCTTCGAGTGCGTCCTCACACTCCGCCAGTTGATCTTCGAGTTCAGCGCTCTCCTCACGGGCCGTCTGGATGCGGTCCTCCACGCGTTCTCGTTGCTCCTGCCACTCGTCTCGGTTCTGGCGGGCGTTGGTCAAGGCGTTGTGGCGATCGGGCGCGTCGCTCAGCTCTCGGAGCCGCGTCCGGACCTCTTGGAAACGGTCGGCATCAAAGTCGACCGCGTCGAGTTCCTCCTGGATCATGGCCATATCGGCGCGGACCTCTTCGGCCACCGTCTCTTCCTCGAGTGCAGTCTGGAGTGCCTCAATCTTTTCATCGAGGGTCTCTTTCTTGCGGGTGAGATCTTCTCGTCGGTCCGCCGCGTCTTCAATTTCTCGCAGGCGGTCGGCGTAGCGATCGAACTGGGCAGCACGGGCCTGCAGGGCCTCCAACCGGTCGGGATCGAAGTCCAGGGCAGCCTGCCGCTGCCGACAAGCCTGCCATCGTCGACGGGCGGACGGTGCGTAGTCCCCCTTTTCAAGCTTCTGCCTAAGGTGGTCTACCTGTTCTCGTTGAGCGGCAAGGGATTCGGTAGTTTCTTTTAGAGAACGGTACTGCTCGCGCGCCGTCGCCAGGTCCTCATCAACGCTGTCGAGAGCCTCGTACTTTTCGTGTAGGCGGCGATACGTTTGGCGCAGTTCGGCACGGCCTTCTTTCTGCTCGTCCAGGTGTGACTGCGCCTCGTCGATGGCCGTGTCCAGGTCTTGAATCTTCGCCCGGAGGGTGGTTTCGACCTCTTGGCGATGGGCATCGGTCAATTCGGTGCCGCAGGTGGGGCAGATGTCGCCCTCAGCGGCCCGAAACTGCTCTAGTTGCTCCTGCGCCCGCTTCCGTTCGTCGCGCAGGGCCTCGAGTTGGCCCGCCTGTTCTTGCAGGTACTGCGAGAGGGTTTTGCCCCGGTCTTCGACTTCGTTCATGCGTGTTTCCAGCGCCGCCCGGGTCTCGCGTTTCTCTTGGAGCGCCTCGATGCGGACGTCCAGTTCCTCGATCTGCTCCAGTGCCTCCTCCTCTTCGTTGATGCGCGTCTGTAGAGTCTCGATCTCGCCCCGCAGTTGCTGTCGCCTGCCCACGATGGTCTCGCGGGCCTCGGCTTGTGCTTCCTCCAACGCGGCCCGACGTTCTTGGAGGTGCTTGTTGGCCGGCACCCGCTGGCGCGCGGCCTGGGCCTGCCGCACCTGTTGGGCCACTTCGCCCTGCTCGGCCAGGGCCTCCGTACAGTCCTCGATCGTGTCTTCCAACCCCGACCGTTCCATCCTCAGTCGATCTAGGCGACGTTCGGCCTCGGTACGACGATCCCGGAGGGTGGTCTTCTTATCGTTGAGGCGCTGCTTCAGGGCTTGGTGCTGCTCGCGTTGCTCTTCGAGTGCGTCGCGTTCCGCCACGAGCGCCTGGTACTCCTCGTACGCGGTCTCGATGGCCGCCTGGTCATCCAGTAGTTCCTTGGCCTCGCCGATGCGTTCATTCAGGGAATCGATCTCGTCCTGGTGCTCCGCAATGCGATCGTCAAGAGCCGAGAGGGAGTCGCGGAGCGATGCTGCCTCGCGCGCCTTCGCTTCCAGGGTCGCGCGCTTCTGCGTGAGTGCTTTTTCCTGCTCCCGGAGCGCCGAGAGGGCTTCCCGCTGTTCCTCAATGTCCGCCCGCACGTCGTCCCGCTCCTCCTCCCACTCCGGCACGTCGGCGAGGGCTTCCTCAAGCCGTTCCACCTCCGCCTCCGCGCGCTGTTGGCGCTCCTTGGCTGCGCGCCAGTGGTCTCGGGCCTTGTCCTCCAGGGCCTCGTATTTGTGAAGGGTGAGAATGCGGGTCAAAATCTCCTTGCGCTGGCTCGGGCTCTTTTCCGTAAACTCGTCGGAGCGTCCCTGCAGCAGAAAGGCCGAGTTGATGAACGTGTCGTAGTCGAGGCCCAGGGTGTCGTCGATTGTCGCCTGCGTCTCGCGCTGCGTGGCCCCCGTGAGGGGCCGGTAGCCGTCGCTCTCCGCGTCCTGGAGTTGAAACTCGAGGTCGGACGAAGTGGTCTTGCCAGTTGCCGAACGGGAAAACGAGCGCACCACCCGGTAGCGTGTACCCTCCAGGTCGAAGGTAAACGACACCTGCATGTGCCGCGTCCCGATCCGGATCAGCTCTTCGTCGGGCTTGCGACGACCGCTCGACTTGCGTGCCTCCCCCCAGATGGCCCACGTCATGGCGTCGAGCAGGGCCGATTTCCCCTCGCCATTGCCCCCAGAGAGGCACGCCACCTCAAAGTGGTCGAACTCCAGCGGTGGAGCCTCAGTGCCGTAACTCAGAAAATTTTGCAGTTCCAGGCGGACGGGGACCATGCGTCTAGAAGATCAGCGGCAAACGGAGATACAGACGACGCCGGAGTGTAGAGAAAAAATTCCGGATGCCACCGCGCTGTTTCTCACCAAGACGGGTCCCTACCGAAATTCCACCGGCGTCACGATCACGGTCGCGCCCACCACGTCCGTGAGCCCCTGCTCGTCCAGGTGCTCATCGAGGCGGGCCTCCGTGGCGTTCGCAATCTGGGCCCGCTCCGGGGCACCGATGGCGGTATCCACCGCGGCGAGGCGCGAGCGATCGCCCTCTACGTCCAGACGGGCGTTTACCCGCTGCCGGAGGGCCCCCGGGATTCGTTCCTTCGCGAGACTGAGGTCCACCGTCACCGAACAGTCGGCCACGCCGGATTCCTCTAGCACCTGCTGCGTAGTGCGCTCGATGGCCTGCCGGAGATCCTCCGCGAGGCGAGTACGGAGACGGCCGTTATTCTGCACGACGCCGCGGATTGTGTCAATCTCAACGTCGCCGACGATGTGCAAATCAATTGCGATGTCGCTTCCGAGAAGGGCCATGACGGTCTGGAGAGTGAGTCAGAACCACGCGTCGGATGCGCCGCTGACTACTCGTATGGAAGACGCGTCTTTACGTTCTCTTCAGAAATGAACCCCTTCGGACACCCGGCCATTACGCCTTGGTGCTTCTCGGTTGAACGAAGTCAGCGGGCGGGAGCGGGCGGAACCCGAGGCCTCTCGGTCCCCCCCGGACTCCGAGGACGGAGGGGGCATCGCGTCGACCTCCGAGCGCACCATTCGGCCCAGCTTATCGGCCGCCTCCTTCGCGGCGGGAACCCACGCCTCGGTGGCCTCGATGGCTCGTGGCAGGAGTTGGGCGATTGGGGTGTAGAAGGCCGACGCTCCCCTCGTTTCTTTACTGGGCAACTGCGCCCCGCTCAGCACGAGAAAGAGAAGGCTCAGGAGCAGGGCGGCTTTCACGCCCCCCACCGCCCCTCCCATCGTTTGATTCACAATCGACAGGGACAGGGAGTCGAGAACCTGCTCAACGAGCCGGGCGAGAATCACGACCAACAGGTACACGCCCAGAAAGACGACCGCGAAGCCGGTCAGGGGAATGAGCGACTCGGAAAGCCCCAGGCTCGTCACGAGGAGCGCCCCCACTGGCGCCATGAACTCGACCGACACCAGCAGGGCCACCACCAGCCCGATCAAGCTTCCGATTTGCCGAACGGCACCGATCATGTAGCCGCGGATCAGCCCCCCAATCAGGATGACGAGGATAAACCAATCGAGCGCGATCAGCATGACAGCGGCAACGTCGATGAACAAGTGGAGGTGCGGACGTCCCATAGGGGTGTAAAGCTTCCGAGTCCCCAGGTTCGCGTACGCATCGCGCCAGTCCGGCGAGGCCCCACCCACGTGAGTGCGCACAAACCGCAGTCCGCCACGCCAAGCCTCACGAGGATTCCCCGGAGAGGCGGTCCTGCACCATCTCACGCACCCGGTTGCCGTCCGCCCGTCCGCGCAGTTCGTCCATGGCCCGCCCCATCACCGGTCCCATGTCGGCCATGGAGGCGGCTCCCACATCGTCGATGATGGCATCCAAACGCTCAGCCAATTCCGCGTCGCTCAGGCGGTCCGGGAGGTACGCCTCCAGAACCTCAATTTCCTCTCGCTCTTTTTCGGCCAGGTCCTGGCGCCCTGCCTCCTCGTACTGCTCGATGGAGTCGCGGCGCTGCTTCACCTGCTTTTGTACGACGGCGAGCTCATCCTGGGGACTGAGAGCCGTCTCAGCCCCGCCCTCTCGCTGCTCAATTTCCTTGTTGGCCAGGGCGGCCCGCAGCGATCGAAGGGCGCGGCGGCGCACGTCATCCTGGGCCTTCATGGCATCGGTAAGGTCGCGCTTGACACGGTCGAGAATCGAGACATCAGACATGACGGGAATTGCATCGTTTTGTCAAGGAATGACGGCAGTTGTGTACCTCCCCCCTGCCCGGCCGCTACTCATGGGCGGCGGAGGCGGACACATGGGTCTCTAGCCATTCGCGGGCCCGGCGGCGGGTCGTCTCGGCATCAGGGGCTTCGAGGACCGTACGAGCAAGGGGCTTGGTCTCTTTATAACTCACGGCACGGACGATCCGCCGCACGGCGGGCAGGTACTGGGGCGCGACGCTGAGGGTCTCTACGCCGAGCCCGAGCAGAACCGGGACGGCCTGCACGTCGCCGGCAATCTCCCCGCAGACTTCCACCGGACAGTCCGCCCGACGGCCCGCCTTCACCACCCGCACCAGGAGCCCGAGGACCGCCGGATGCAAAGCGCTATGCCGTGCCGCCACCCGATCATTGCCACGGTCCACGGCGAGGGTGTACTGCGTGAGGTCGTTCGTCCCGACCGAGAAGAAATCGACGTGGTCAGTGAAGGCGTGCGCCTGCAAAGCAGCGGCAGGCACTTCAACCATAATTCCGACTGGCAGATCCGGATCGTGGGGCACGCCCTCCGCGGAGAGACGCTCGGCCTCTTCCGCCAGGAGCGCACGCACGCGATCAACTTCGTACAGGTCGGTCACCATTGGTAGGAGGACGCGAAGCGGGCCGTGCCGATTGGCACGCAGGACGGCACGCAATTGGGGCCGCAACAGCTCGTCGGGGCGGTCGAGAAGCATCCGAATGCCGCGCCAGCCCAGGTAGGGATTGTCCTCGCGGGGACCAGTGTGCAGGCGGGGCAGCCGATCGTCGCCACCGAGATCCAGCAGTCGGACGGTGGCCCCCGCTGCTCCGGCCGCTTCGACGACAGCCCGGTAGGCACCCACCTGTCGCTCTTCGGCGAGCGTGCCGCCCCCCTGTGCCAAAAAGAACAGCTCAGTCCGCAGCAGCCCAACGCCGTCGGCCCCGTACGGCGACAGCAACTCCAGCTCTTTCTCTAACCCAATGTTTGCGCGCAGGGTGATAGAGCGGCCATCTGTCGTGGTGACGGGCTCCTGATCCGGCACTTTCACGGTCGAGGCCTCCTGCTCAGACCGACGCCGGCGGTACTGCTGGCGGACCTCTGAGTGCGGATGCACAATAAGCCGCCCGGAATCGCCGTCTAGAATGACAGGGTCACCGGATGATACCGCCGTGAGGGCGTCGGCGGCACCGACGAGAAGGGGCATGTTGAGGGCCTTGGCGACGACAGCGAGGTGCGAGGTGGGGCCTCCGTGAGCGGTGACACAACCCAAAAGGTTATAGCGACTGAATCGGAGCAGGTCAGTAGCGGTGAGAGACGCAGCGATCAGGACCGAATGGCTGTCGATGCCAGCTGCCACCTCGCCGTGCCGCAGCGCCCGGAGGAGACGTTTTTCCACGTCAATCAGTTCGCCCGCCCGGTCGCGCAGGTACGCGTCGGCACTGGTCTCGAGCCGCTCGCGGTGGGCTCGAAGCACAGCCTGGACCGCCGCCCCCGCCGATTCGTGCCGCTCTCGGATGCGCTGCCGCACAGCTCGCAAGAACTCGTCGTCACGGAGCATCAACGCCTGCGCCTCAATGAGGGCCTCTGCGTCGGCCTCCGCTGCTTCGGGGGTCAGGGTACGAATGGTTGCCAGTTCCTGCTCGGCTCGCTGCACCGCGTTGGCGAAGAGCTCCAACTCCGCCTCCACCGCATCGGGCGGAATTGCATTGCGCCGCACTGTGGGGGCGGACGCGTCGTAGCAGTACGCCGTGCCCACGGCGATGCCCGGGGCCGCTCCCGTTCCCTCGATCACGCACTCGGCCCCGGACGATTCCGGCCCGTCGGTGCCGGCTGGGGACGAATGATTTTCCATGGCGGGAAGCGATTGTTGATACGATTCCGGCGCACAGGACCGCTAGCGGGGGATAGAAGCCTTCTGTGGATCCCGCTCCGGGGGCACACGTTCCGCCTGCTAGACTTACATCTCCTCCCCGAATCCGTCCTCGAAGAGCTCCGTGATGGCGGCCGCGGCCGCATCCTCATCCTCCCCGTCGACTACCAGCGTGAGGGTCGCGCCCTGCTCCGCGGCCAGAGTCATCACGCCGATGACGCTCTTCCCGTTGATCTCGTAATTATCCCGTCGCAAAAAAATCTCCGCGTCGAATTGAGACGCCGTTTTCACCAGCTTCGAGGCCGGTCGGGTATGGAGGCCGGCGCGATTCCGAATGGTCACTTCTCGCTCGATCATACAGGGCAGCGAAGGCAGAGCGAAGATCGGAGTCAAGAGGCCAACTGATCCAGATACTGCGTCGCGGATCATCGCCCCCCGTTTCCGGCGGGAATCAGTGATCCCGAGCCTTCATGCGGTCAAGCAGCCAGTGCAAGGTATCGGTGGCCGCGGTGTCCGGAAGCCCGCCGAGCCGGTCGTAGGCCTTATCGGTGTAGGTGGCCACAGCCTCGCGCGCTTCGTCGAAGATGCCGAGGGCCGCCATCCGGTCGCGGGCCTCTGCCACGTCGTCGCGGGGCAGCCCCCCATCGGTTACCAGGCGGGCAAACCAATCGTGCTCGGCACCCTCGGTCTGTTCCAACGCACGAAGCGTTAGGAAGGTCTTTTTGCCAGCCACCAGGTCGCCCCCGACCCCACGCCCCCAGTCCTCCGTGTGGGCCGTGAGGTCGAGGAGATCATCTTGAATCTGAAACGCCCGCCCCACCAGTCGCCCCGCCTCATTCAGCCGCTCGCGGCGGGACGCCGCGGCCCCGCCAATGATGCCCCCAAGTTCAAAGGCCGCAGCAAGAAGCGCCCCTGTTTTGCGATCAATCATGTCCAGATACGCATCCACCGACACCGTCGCCTCCGTCTCGAACGATGCATCGAGCGCCTGCCCGGCACAGAGATGCTCCACCATGGGGTGGTACACCGAATAGAGAGCTTCTGCGTCCACCCCCTCCACCCGCCCGAGGAGGTCGTAAGAGAGGCCCATCATGAGATCTCCCGTGAGGACAGCCGTGCCGGCATTCCATTTGGCGTGGACCGTGGGGCCGCCGCGGCGTTCCTCGTCGTCATCCATTAGGTCGTCGTGGACGAGGGTAAAGTTGTGGAATACTTCAACGGCCAGCGCCGCCGGGAGCGCCCGGTCGATGGACGCGCCGTGGGCTTCGGCCACGAGCAGAAGCAGCACTGGACGGACCCGCTTGCCACCGGCCCGCAGGACATGTTCGACGGCCTCGTAAAGTACAGCCGGCGAGCGCCCTTCCACGAGGGACGGAAGAGCCTCGTCGATGCGTGCCTGCAGGGCCGCCACACGGTCTTCGGGCGATATGCTTTTGGCAGAAGGGGGCATCGGCGAATCAGAATGAACCAACACGACGAATCGTCGGGGGCCGGACCCTATCCCCGGTGGGCCCGGGCCTCTAGAACCTCTTCAATACGGCCAAAGACCTCTTCGATGCCTCCTGTGCCGTCGACAGAGACGAGCAGGCTCCGATCCTCATAGTACGACGCGAGAGGGGCCGTTTCGTCCCGGTAGACCGCCAGGCGGTTGCGAATGGTCTCGGGCTGGTCGTCGGACCGCTGAACGATGAGATCTGGATCCACGTCTTCGGGCGGCGGGTCGTGGTCAAGGTGATACGTCTCCCCCGTTTCGGCGTGTACGCGACGGCGGCTGAGGCGACGCACCAGTTCGTCATCGGGCACCTCCAGACTTACAACTGCGTCGAGCGGTGTCTCGTGCGCCGTGAGGAACTCCGTCAGCCACTCGGCCTGCTGCTCGGTGCGGGGGTACCCGTCCAACATGAAGTCGTCGTAGTCCTCGTCGGCGATCGCCTGCTCCGCGAGTTGGCGCACCAGTTTGTCGGGCACCAGTTCGCCCGCCTCGATATAGGATTTCGCCTTCTGTCCCAGATCGGTTTCCTGGTCCATTGCCTCCCGTAGGATGTCCCCCGTGGAAATCTGCGCAATGCCGTGCCGCTGCTCCAAAAGGCCCGCCTGCGTGCCCTTGCCCGCACCGGGAGGCCCAAAAATAACCAATCGCATCAGTGGTGTGTGGTCGTAAAAAAATAACGTCCGAAAGGACCCGGGCGCTACTCCAGGCCGGTGTCGCCTACCATGTCGCCCGCATCCACATCCTCAAGCATCGACAGGACGAGATCACGGAGCACCTCGCGGGCGGCGAGTCGCACCACGAAGCCGAGGCTTTTGCCGAGAATACCCCGCTTCGAAGAGGTCTCAGTCCGTGAGGCTTTGCCCTCCCGGTAGACCACGAGGGGTGCCCGGCCTTTCAGGGCATTTTCGAGCGCTTCCCCCGGCGTGTCGCCCGCCGCCACCGCTTCGCCTACCTCCGCGCGGAGGGCTTGCACGTACTGATCGAGCAGCTCACTGTGCTCGGGCCGTCGTCGTGACCAGCGGCCGCCGAAGAGTGCCCCCACCGCCACCCCCGCGGCAAGCATGCCGCCCACGCTCTTCAAGGGATTCTGCACGATCCAGTCCCGGACTGACGTGCCGGTCGTGGACACTTCATCCTGCAGCGACTCGAAGCGGTCGGACATGGCCGCCGCGGTTTCGCGAAGCCGAGCCTCTACGTCTGCTCTGGTTGAGTCGGAATCCATAAGGTGTAGACGGTGCGTCCACGGAAAAGAAAATGAAAATACAGCGCTTCGCTCGTCGTGCAGGCCCCGGACGACCGTAATCACGAGGATGCCGAGTCGGTTGGCCGATCCGACTCGTCGCTGTCGCCTTTGCCTGAGCGGTCGTTCTCCACCGCGGCCGAGGCGGGACGGGACCGGGAGGCCTGTTCCTTCGCCGCCGTCGCGCGGTCACCCCGCAAGGACTCAAAGAGATTTGAGGGCGGCACGAGCGCCGGCTGTGTGGCCTGAAGCGTTACGACCACCAGAATGAGTGCCACGGTCACCGCGAGAAACCCCCAGAACGGGTGCCCTAGGAGCCATCCCACGCCCAGCGCGATCGTCGTGAGGGTAAAAAGCGCAGCAAAGAACCCAAACACCGCCAACGTAACACCGAGCGCGACCTCGTTTTTGGCCTCGTCGATCCGCTCTTCCACCTCGAGGATCGCGAGGTCAATGCGGAGATCAATCCACTCCCGGAGATCAGTCACGAGGCCCTGCGTATGGGCCGCAATGCGCTCCAGCTTCCCCCCCTCCGGCACATCGTCGAGGGAGTGCTCACCGTTCGGGACCGACGATCGATCGTCGAGAGACTCCATGACCGTGTGGGGCGGATGGGGAAAAACCAGTGTACGCAAAATACCACTTAGGGCAGAAGACGCAAGTGAATTCACCGTACAACCCCGCCGCTCGTTCCGGGCCCGAACTCGCTCCGGGCGCCTGCGTTCTTGAGCGTGACGATTTACTGTCACGCCCCCACCGCAATGGCCTTCTGCGCGATCTCTTTAGCCTCCCATGACAACGCCCCGAGCGGAGACCACTCCCAATCCCAATAGCCTCAAGTTTACGAGCGACGACGGGACGTTCCTCGACGGTGGAATGGTGGCCTATTCCTCCGCCGAGGAGGCCCAGGACGACCCGCTCGCGCGGGCACTGTTCGCCGTGGAGGGGGTGGACGACGTGTTCATTACTCCCCAGTTCGTGACGGTTTCGAAGGCACCAGACATCGACTGGACCGCGGTGAAACCAGACGTCGAGTCGATCTTGTCCGAGCACTTGGCCGACCGGTAGCGCTCACGCCACCGCCAGAGACTCCACGAACTTCGCCAGGGCCGTCCCTGACGCATCGTTGAGGGGAGGGAAATGAAGGTCTCCCGGACTGCGTAGGGGCCAGGATGCCGGCAACTGATCGTGCAGCGGTTCCCGGGCGACCACCGCATACAGGGCGTCCGAGTGAGTCTCAATCCACGCGCCCACCGTCCCAAGGTCATCGTATTCCGACCATCGGATGTGCCCGTCGGGCCCTGGAATATCGGGCGCGCCCCGGCTCACCAGAAACTCAAGCCCGTCCGCGAAGGCGTGCGGCTCGTCCTGTGCTTCCAGGAACGCCTTCTGCATCTGGAGCGCACCCGGTGTATCTTCGTGGGCCGGGAATACCCCGCGAAAGCGAGCCATCGATTCCAGATAGGCATCCGGCGACAGATCGGTGGGGGACCAGAGCAATGCCAGTCGTCGATGCCCACCGCCTTCGTACAGCAGAATGTCTTCCGCGATGCCCCCGCGGGCATCGTCACTTTCGTGACCGTCAAGCACGGCGATGGCAAGTTGAGGCGACTGCAGGAGGCAACGTGTCCCCGAGAGGCCGTGAGCCTCGCACCGCTCCCGAACCGCCGTTGCTGCGTCACGCGCAGGCTGAGCGATGAGCCCACCAGCCTGCTGCAGGAGAACGTCGGGATCGGCCACAAACTCGGCCGAAATGTCGTCGTGACGTTCGCATAGGGCCTCCGCAAAAGCCGGAAGCAGAGCGGGGGAAGCATCCGGCACATGACCGAGATAGGCATGCCCGCTCGCCCACACCGCCACGGCTGCCCGGAGGCCAGAGAGCGGCTCGCTCGCCCCGTGCCACACCCCCACCATGCCGGCAGGATCGGCCGCTGCGTCACCGAGCCACTCGGAGAGCGCCTCGGGGGTCAGGCGTTGCATCCACCGGTTGAGAGCATAGTCGAGTGCCTCTTCGGTCCACCGGTTTGGGGCATCAAGCGTCTCGGATACCGCTTCCTCCCGGGGCGGATGATCCGGTTCTCGCCAGTCTGCAGCAACGGCGCCGAGGGCTTCAATGCGGGGATTGGTTGATGTCACGTTTTTCCTGCAATAACAGAATCATATCGTGTGCCTCCGAGGCGTCAGTCCCGCGGGGACTCCTCGTCAGAACCGCTCCCTGAAGCGAACACCGCGGCGCGATGTTCCTCGCGTCGCCCCGGGTTCCTCTTCGACTCCATGTTCCCGTACTTCCGCTGCCGCCCGCAATTTTGGGGCTCGATCCTCCCCGCTCCGTCCGAATCACCATCGTGCCCCTCGCGTACGACCCCGCGGATTGTCTCTTCCCTCCCCACGAGACCTGACTGCTCATGCGCCAGTTCGATGTCCCGACCTTCTACGAGAGTCCCATTATCTCGACAGTCAAGGACGCGCGGCAAGTCGCCGATCCGCGCAAGAAGGATCTCTCTCCGTCGGTGATCGATTTTGGGCCGGTCCGTTTCAAGATCGCGCGCCACTTTGGGTTCTGCTTCGGCGTGGAGCAAGCTATCGAGATCGCGTACAAGGCCCTCGACGAGAACCCGGACAAACGGATTTTCCTGCTGTCGGAGATGATCCACAACCCGCACGTGAACGAGGACCTGCGGGAGCGGGGCATCCAATTTCTGCGCACCACGCGGGGGGAGCAGCTGATCCCGTTCGACGAATTGAGACCCGACGACGTGGTCATTATTCCCGCCTTTGGGACCACGTTGGAGGTGGAGCAGGAACTGGAGAAGCGTGGCGTGGACACCGAGACGTACGATACGACCTGTCCGTTCGTGGAAAAAGTGTGGCGCAAGAGCTCCCAGATCGGGGACGACGACTACTCGATCGTGGTGCACGGCAAGCGCTACCACGAGGAAACCCGTGCCACCTTCTCCCACGCGAAGGAAGAAGGCCCGGTGGTCGTCGTGCGCGATATGGAGGAGGCCGAGCAACTGGCGGCCGTCATTCGGGGTAAGAAGGACGCCGACTTTTTTTACGACTACTTCGAGGACAAGTACTCGGAGGACTTCGACCCGGAAACAGACCTTCGTCGACTCGGCGTGGTGAACCAGACGACGATGCTCGCGGAGGAGACCGCCGCCATCGCCGACCTGATGCGCGAGGCGCTTGTGGACCGCTACGGCGAGGCGGACGTCCAGGAGCACTTTGCGGACACCAGCGATACGCTCTGCTACGCGACGAATGAAAACCAGAACGCCACACACGCCCTGATCGAAGACGGGGCCGATCTTGGTATTATCGTGGGCGGCTACAACTCCTCCAACACGAGCCATCTGGTGGAGCTCTGTGAGGAGCACATGCCCACCTACTTTATCCGCGATGCCCAACAGTTCGACGCACCGGCGGAGATCCGCCACTTCGACATCCACGACCAGGAGGAAGTAACGACCGAGCACTGGTTCCCGGCCGAGGACACACCGGTGGACGTGCTTCTCACCTCCGGCGCCTCTTGCCCCGACGCCCTGCTCGACGAGGTGGTCCGCTCCATCCTGAGCTGGTACCCTGACGCCCGTCCGGTGGAGGAGGCCATTGCTCCTTTCCAGGAGGCGTTGGACGAAGAATAGCCCTCCCCCCGGTCCCGATCGTCGCTCCGTCCCCACTCGCCCTTCCCGTTCCCTCAACGATGTCCTGGTACGAAGACTGGTTCTGGAGCGACGCCTACACGGAGGTGTACGATCACCGGGACGAGGCGGAGGCCGAGCAACTGGTCGATCTCATTGAGCAGGAAATTGCTCCCCCGTCGGGCGCCCACATCCTCGACCTCGCGTGTGGTCGGGGACGGCACGCCCGCACCCTGGCCCGACGCGGCTACCGCGTCACGGGCATCGACCTCTCTGAGCGGGCGATCGACGAGGCCCGACGGCAGGCGGCCGCCGAGGGGCTCAGTGACACGACGTCGTTTCGGGTGGGCGACATGCGCGAACCGGTGTGCGAAACCTGTGCAGACGGGGTTGTCAACCTGTTTACGTCGTTCGGCTACTTCGAGGACGACAGCAACGACGAGCGTGTCCTCGCCGCGGTGGTCGCCGCCCTGCGCCCGGGGGGATGGTTTTTCCACGACTTCCTCAACGCCCCAGTCGTCGTGGAGTCGCTCGCCCCGTCCGAGGAAGAGGCCGCCGACGGCACCCAGATCCGCCAGGAGCGCTGGGTGGAGAACGGTCGCGTGAACAAAAAAATCACCGTTCGCCGCGACGACCATACGGAGACGTTTCAGGAAAGCGTGCGGCTCTACACACTCGACGACCTGAAGACCATGTATGCCTCGGCTGGGCTCGAGCCGGTGGCGCTGTTCGGGGACTACGACGGCAGCGCGTACGAGCCCCACGAGAGCCCTCGCCTGCTCATCCACGCCCGCGTGCCCGACGAATAGGACGCAACTCGCCTGCCTGAGATGTGACTGCCGCGTTACCGACGGCGTCGGGTTGGCAAAAGCCCTCCCTTGCCCCTATTATCAAGCCGTTCCGCTGGGCAGCTCGGTTCGGCTTCGCTTTCCTTTACGCCAATTTGCTTATTCGCATGGACACTGCTCTCTCCTACGCCGAGAACAACGCGGATCGGTTTGTCGGCGAGCTCAAGGAGTTGCTCCGCATCCCGTCCGTCAGCACCGACTCCGCCTACGCCAACGAGGTGCAGCGGGCCGCCGAGTGGCTGGCCGACCACTTCGATGCGATTGGAATGGCCGAGACCGACATCATCGAAACGGACGGCCACCCCATTGTCTATGCCGAACACATGACAGACCCGGCCAAGCCGACTGTGGTGGTGTACGGCCACTACGACGTGCAGCCGCCCGATCCGCTGGAGGAATGGGACACCGACCCCTTCGAGCCGACACAGCGGGGGGAGCGTCTGTACGCTCGGGGCGCGTGTGACGACAAGGGCCAAATGTTCATGCAGGTCAAAGCCGCCGAGTCGTACCTGTCGGCCGAAGGCGACCTGCCGGTCAACCTCAAGTATGTGATTGAGGGCGAGGAGGAGACCGGCTCAATGTCCATCGAATCGTACGTGGAAGAGCACGGGGAGCGGCTCCACGGCGACGTCGTCCTCATTTCGGACACCGCCATGTTTTCCCCGGACACCCCCTCCATTACCTACGGCCTGCGCGGACTGGCCTACGCCGAGATCACGCTCCGGGGCCCCAACCGTGACCTCCACTCCGGCAACTACGGCGGGGCTGTGGACAACCCGTGCAACGCCCTTAGCCGCGTCATCGCCGGACTTCACGATGAGGATCACCACATTGCCATTCCCGGCTTCTACGACGACGTGCGCGACCTGACGGAGGCCGAGCGCGAGACTTACGCCGCTCTGCCATTCGACGAGGACGCGTGGATGGATACAATCGGCATCGACGACGTACGAACGGAAACCGGTTACACCACGCTCGAATGCCTCACGGCCCGTCCCACACTCGATGTAAACGGCATCTGGGGCGGCTACACGGGCGAGGGAGCCAAGACAGTGCTCCCCTCCAAGGCCCACGCCAAACTCTCCATGCGACTCGTGCCCGAACAGTCGGTGCCCGATATCTACGACAAGCTGGAGGCCCACCTCGAAACCGCCGTGCCCGACACCATGGAGTTCTCGATGCGACGATTGCACGGCGGCGATCCCGTGCTCGTCGACCCCTCGATCCCTCCTATGCAGGCAGCCAAGCATGCAATGGGCGAAGTGCGCGGCACCGAGCCCGTTTTCGTGCGCAACGGGGGCACAATTCCCGTCGTGGCCGACTTCCAGCAGCACCTAGGGCTCGATAGCGTGCTCATGGGCTTTGGCCTCGATTCCGACGCCATCCACTCGCCCAACGAATCGTTCGGCCTCGATCGGTTCCACCAAGGTATTCAGGGCATCATCCGCTTCCACGACCACTACGCGGCCATGGAGGCATAGCGCCGGCCATGGGAACCTGCCCGTCTCCTCACCGATAGAGGACGCCGGATTTTCGGACGATCGATCGTTTGCCCGCGTGGCGGAATTGGCAGACGCGACGGATTCAAAATCCGTTTCCCGTGAGGGAGTGAGGGTTCAAGTCCCTCCGCGGGCACCCCTTCACAGCACACAATGCCCCTGATCGGCCCTCAACGCCGGATCAGGGGCTTTTTCTTTGGGATTGTTCTCCTGTGACAACCGAACCAGTCTGACCGTGAACTGCCCCCATCGACCCGGCCTTGGATTCACCGGAGCCCTTTCGGCCCTGGAAATCCTCAGGACCGTAAGTCCCCGGCGTTACGCCTCCACCCGTCCGCTCGGGGAAGGAGAGTCGCCCGCGAGGACGGCGCCCAGTGTGGTCCGGGGATGGCCCACCTGAAGCCCCACCAACGCCCCCCCGATCGGTCCCACCGCAACACCCACCGCCACCGCCCCGGACATGTCCAGGAGCCCAATGGCCAGCGGCACGGCGGCCAGAAGACACACGCCGAGGGAGGCTAAGCGGCGCGAGACCGGAAGGGTGACGAGCCGATCGTGTCCGGCCCCCACCCCGATGGCTACCCCCGCTAGAAATAGCGGGACGACCAGAACGTGCAACAGCGGCCAAGCACTGAGCTTCTCTTGCCAGATCAAGGCCCCGACCTTAATCATCCCGGCCGAGGCCATCGTCCCAAGGATGAGACCGGGGTAGTCCCGCAAATACGTTTTCACAGTAGCGGTCTGTTGGTGGCTCTTGGGGAAGGCGTAAGAATACCCTGCAGGGGTCTATCGGCCCTTCTTTTTCGGAGTTCCTAACGGTCTCGTCCTCTTCCCTGCGTACGGGCTCTTTTCTATGACTTTTTGCTCAGGTCCGCAGCGTTGGGGTGCAAACCGAGGTCCTTTAGAGCGACAAGGCGCTCCCGGCCCGCGGCTTGAAAGCCATCACTGGTCCCCATTTTCCCGCTCTGCTCGGAGGGCAAGTAGCCGGTGGGGACGAAGCGTAAAGAGACTTCCGGGCTCCAGTGGATTCGTGTCGTCTAGAAAATCGGCCAGTTCCGGCACTACGTGCCAGGCCGCACAGCTCACATCCTGTAACTCGTTTGTCCGAGTGGGAAGCTCAAACTCGACGGGGCTGTCTCCCTGATTCATGAGCACGAGGAACGAGTCATCCGGGCGCGGGCGGCCCTTGGCATCGGGCGCCAGGTCCATTCCTCGCAGCAGATACCCAAAAGCGCGCAGGTCCTCGTCGTGCCAGTCGTCGTGGGTCATCTCACGGCCGTCAGGGTGCCACCAGAGCACGTCCCCTGCACCCTCTTCCTGGTCGGTCGGATCCAGAAAGTGGCGACGTCGAAAGCTGGGATGCTCCTTGCGGAACTTGGTGAGTCGCTGTACAAACTCTAGGAACTGTTGCTCCCGCTCGTTGAGATCCCAGTCGTACCAGGTCACCTCGTTGTCCTGGCAGTACGGGTTGTTGTTGCCGTGACGCGTATGCGAAAGCTCATCGCCGCCCAGAATCATAGGAACACCCTGCGAAAGCAGAAGGGTGGCCATAAAACTTCGCTTGCGACGCTCTCGGCGTTCAATGACCTGCGGATCCTCCGTCGGCCCCTCCACGCCACAATTCGTGGAGTAGTTGTGATCGTGACCGTCCTCGTTGCCTTCCTTGTTCTCCTCATTGTGCTTCTTTTCGTAGCTCACGAGATCCTCCAAGGTAAAGCCGTCGTGGGCCGTCACGAAATTTATGGACGCAAACGGACGGCGGCCCGAGCGTTCGTACAAGTCGCTGGAGCCAGTGACCCGCGTGGCCACCTCGCCATTAAGGCCGCGGTCGCCCCGCCAAAAGCGTCGGATGGCATCGCGGTAGCGCCCATTCCATTCGGCCCACTGCCAAGGAAATGAGCCGACCTGGTAGCCTCCCGGCCCCACGTCCCAGGGCTCCGCGATGAGTTTCACCTGACTGAGCACAGGGTCCTGCTGCACCACCTTGAAGAACGACCCGAGCATATTCACGTCGTAGAGTTCGCGGGCCAGGGCCGAGGCGAGATCAAATCGGAAGCCGTCGACATGCATCTCCGTTACCCAGTACCGCAGGCTGTCCATGATCATCTGTAGGACGTACGAATCGCCAGGATCCAGCGTGTTGCCGGTCCCCGTGTAGTCCATATAGTATCGTTCGTCGTCGGGGTTGAGCTTGTAGTAGGTGCGGTTGTCCACCCCCCGCCACGAGAGTGTAGGCCCCAGGTGACTGCCTTCACAGGTGTGGTTGTACACCACGTCGATGATGACCTCCAGGCCAGCATTGTGGAGGGCCCGTACCATCATCTTGAAATCGCGCACCGCACTCTGTGGGCCATTCGCAGCGTACTCCGGCTCCGGGGCAAAGTAAGAGAGCGAGTTGTACCCCCAGTAGTTGCGGAGTCCCTTCTGCAGTAGCCCCCGACGGTGCAACTTGGCGTGAACTGGAAGCAATTGCACCGTGGTTACTCCAAGGTTCTTCAGGTGGTCGATCACCGGTTCGGAGGCAAGCCCAAGGTACGTGCCCCGTTGCGGTTCAGGAACATCCGGGTGCTGCTTGGTCATCCCCTTCACGTGCGTCTCGTAGATGAGGGTGTCCTCCCACGGAATTTCCGGCGACTGATCGTTGCCCCAGGCGAAGGTCTCCTCCACCACGGCCCCCAAGGGCGCGTAGGGTGCGCTGTCCCGAGAGTCGAAGGTCATGTGCTTTTCCCCGTCGGCGTCCACGTCGTAGCCGAAGAGGCTATCGTCCCAGCGCAAGGGACGGCCAATGGCCTTGGCGTAGGGGTCAAGAAGCACTTTATTGGGGTTAAACCGGTGCCCGTTGGCCGGGTCGTACGGACCGTACACGCGGTAGCCGTAAAGCTGACCGGGCCGCAGGTTGACCACGTAGCCGTGCCAGATGGGCCCGGTGTGCTCGGGAAGTTCAAACGTGACGGCCGGCGAGCGGTCGTCCGCGTCGTCGAACAACAGCAGCTCCACCCGCTCGGCGTGGGCGCTGTGTAACGCAAAGTTCACCCCGATGCCGTCCCACGTAGCACCCCGTGGGTAAGGCTTGCCCGGCCGGATGTGTAGCCGATTTTGTACCTGCGAAGCAGTGCCGGACCCTGGAGAATCGGACGCATCCATAAACAGAAGGCCAAGGGGAAAGCTCGAAGAACAACGAAAACGCAGGCTGCATTCCTCCCAGGATGTTCAGGCAAGAATCAGACCGCAAATCGGGCCATGAAATGAGCCCGCCGCGACACGGTTGCATTGGGATTTCTGTCCCGTAGTGCGTAGCGTGTACTACATACCCTCGTGTTCATGGCCTGGTACTGAACACGGGAATTCGTCCCGCGTCCTGCGGTTTTCTTCGCTCGCCAATCTTTTTCCGCCCGCATGTCCCCCGACGCCTCTCCATCCCAGTCATCTCCCCCCGCATCAGGCACAATCCCAAAGTCGTGGTCCCGCGTCGTTATTACTGACGTATCCCCCACCGTTGATGGGGGCGAGTGGCCCATCAAGCGGGCCGTAGGCGAACGCGTAGAGGCGAGTGCTAGCATCATCGTGGATAGCCACGAGGTACTGGCTGCGGAGCTCATCTACCGCCACGAGGACGGCGATACGGAGCACGTGACGCGGATGTCCCCCGGCGAAAACGACGAATACCACGGAGGCTTCAAGGTGTCGGAGGCGGGGCGTTACCTGTACCGCGTGCGGGCTTGGATCAACCGGTTCGCCACGTGGCAGGATCAATTCCGGCGGCGAGTGAAGGGGGGTGAGTCGCAGGCCGAGATCGATAGTGAACTCAAGGTGGGCGTGTCGCTGCTCGAAGCTGCCGCCGAGAACGCTCCTGCCGACGACCGCGACCTGCTGACGGCCCACATCGAGGCCTTCCAGACTGGCAACGAGCAAGCCGCTCTTGGGGACGAAATCGCGGAGCTGGTGCGCCGCCACGCTCCCCACGAGCAACAGACGACGAGCAAGACCTACGAGGTGCTGGTGGACCCGAAGCGGGCCCGCAGTGGCGCATGGTACGAATTTTTCCCGCGCTCGGCCCGCGATGACGGCGAGCACGCCACGCTCGACGACGCCGCCGAGCGGCTCCCGCGCATCCAGGAGATGGGCTTCGACATCGTATACCTTCCCCCGGTCCATCCCATTGGCGAAACCAACCGGAAGGGGCCAGACGACGCCCCGGAGGCCGGCCCGGACGATCCGGGTAGCCCGTGGGCCATTGGCGGATGGCTGGAGGACGGGTCGAAGGGCGGGCACAAGAGCGTCCATCCCAAGCTGGGCGGCATCGAAGCGTTCGACCGCTTCGTGGATCAGGCCCACGAACTGGGCCTCGACGTGGCCATCGATATCGCATTTCAGTGCTCCCCCGATCATCCTTATGTCGAGGAGCACCCGGAGTGGTTCTACCACCGCCCCGACGGCTCCATCCGCTACGCCGAAAATCCACCAAAGAAGTACCAGGACGTCCACCCCATTAACTTCGAGACCGAAGCGTGGCCTGCGCTCTGGCAGGAGCTCAAGAGTGTGTTTGAGTACTGGATCGACCATGGCGTGACCACCTTCCGCGTCGACAACCCGCACACCAAGCCGTTTGCCTTCTGGCAGTGGTGCCTGCGCGAACTGCGCGAAGAGACGCCCGAACTTATTGTCCTCTCAGAGGCCTTCACGCGACCGAAGATCATGCACCACCTCGCCAAGATCGGCTTCAACAACTCGTATACCTACTTTACGTGGCGCAATACCCCCGAAGAGCTCCGGGAATACGCCGACGAGCTGTTTCGCACCGACGCCGTAGAGTACTTTCGGCCCAACTTTTGGCCCAACACGCCGGACATCCTGCACGATGAATTGGTACATGGGGGTCGTCCCGCCCACAAAAGCCGGTTCGTGCTCGCGGCCACCCTGTCGAGCACATACGGCGTGTACGGACCGCCCTTCGAGCACGTCGACAACCGACAGCGGGACACCAAGGAGGAGTACGCCCACAACGAGAAGTACGAAATCCGGACCTGGGACTGGAACGACCCCACCTCCCTCCAGCCCTTCATGACCCGCGTAAACCGCATCCGGAAAGAGAACCCTGCCCTCCAGCAAATGCGGTCGATTCAGTTCCTTGACACCAAGCACCCGGACCTACTGGCCTACAGCAAGTCTACCCCAGACAACTTGATCGTGGTGGTGGTGACCCTGGACCCGCACAACGCCTGTGAGGGACAGCTCGTGCTGCCGCCCCACGACTACGGCCTCCCCCCCGACGAGGGCTTCGGGGTCCACGATCTGCTGAACGACGCCCGGTACACCTGGCGCGGCTCCCACCACTACCTGAAACTCACTCCGGATACACCCGCACACATTTTCCGAATCGACCCGTCGGGAACCCACGAACACACCCACGCGGCCTACGACCGTCTCGTTCACGCCTGACCGTATTGGCGCGTTAGAACGTCGACCGTCAGAACGTTCCGCGCCCCTTCCCTCCAACGTGCTAACGTTCGACGCCCCCCGTTCTACCGCCCTGTTGTATGTCCGACGACTTCCTTAGCGACCCGCGCTGGTACAAAGACGCTGTCATCTACGAGCTGCACGTCCGCAGCTTCTACGACTCGAACGACGACGGCTACGGAGACTTTCAGGGCCTCCACGAAAAGCTCCCCTACCTTGAATCGCTGGGCGTGAACACCCTCTGGCTCCTCCCCTTTCTGGAGAGCCCACTGAAGGACGACGGCTACGACACAGCCGACTACTTCAAGGTCCTGCCTATCCACGGCGACCTCGACGACTTCCAGGCGTTTCTCGACGCGGCCCACTCTCGGGGCATGCGGGTCATCACGGAGCTGGTCCTCAACCACACCTCCGATCAGCACCCGTGGTTTCAGGAAGCGCGCGACCCGGCCTCCGACAAACACGACTGGTACGTGTGGAGCGAGACGGATGAGAAGTACGAGGACGTCCGCGTCATTTTCACAGACACGGAAGACTCGAACTGGACTTGGGACCGCAAGGCGCAGAAGTACTACTGGCACCGGTTCTTTAGCCACCAGCCGGACCTGAACTTCGACAATCCCGAGGTCCGGGAGAAAATGAAGGAAGTCATGTTCTTCTGGCTCGACATGGGCGTGGATGGCCTCCGGCTCGACGCGGTCCCCTACCTCTTCGAACGTGAGGGAACCAACAGCGAGAACCTACCCGAAACGATTGCCTACGTCAAGGAGCTGCGGGCCGCCGTCGAGGAGCGGTATGGCCCCGGCAAGGTTCTCCTGGCCGAGGCAAACCAGTGGCCTGAGGACACGCTCCCCTACTTTGGGGAAGACGCGGAGGGCAACAGCACCGGCGTGCAGATGGCCTTTAACTTCCCCATCATGCCCCGGCTCTACATGGCACTGCGGCGCGAGAACCGCCGGCCCGTTGTCGAGATGCTCGACCTTACCGGCGGCATCCCCGACGATGCCCAGTGGGCACTCTTCCTCCGCAACCACGACGAGCTCACCCTCGAGATGGTGACCGACGAGGAGCGGGACTACATGTACCACGAATACGCCGCTGACGATCGGTTCCGCATCAACGTGGGGATTCGGCGTCGGCTCACCCCCCTTCTCGGGGGCGAGCGCCGCCGAATCGAACTCATGACGGCCCTGCTGTTTAGCCTCAAAGGCAGCCCGGTCCTCTACTACGGCGACGAGATCGGGATGGGGGACGACCCGTTCCTCGGGGATCGCAACGGAGTGCGCACCCCCATGCAGTGGAGCCCGGATAAGAACGGCGGCTTTTCGCGGGCGCCCCACCACAAGCTGTTCATGCCCCCGATTAACCGTGGCAAATACAGCTACGAGTTCGTGAACGTCGAGGACGCCGAGCAGGACCCCCACTCGCTTCTCCACTTCATGCGCCGGCTCATCGCCCTCCGGCAGCAGCACAAGAAAATCTTTGGCCGAGGCTCGTTCGAACTACTGCCCCTCGAGAACGCAGCAATCTTCGCCTTTCTACGGGAGCACGAGGGCGAACAGATTCTCGTCGTAGCCAATCTTTCCCGCTTCTCCCAGTCGGCACATCTGCCGGCCCGGGGCGACCTGGAAGGCATGGCCCCGGTCGAGCTGTTCAGCCAGTCCGCGTTCCCTCCTATTGGCGACGACGATTACCACCTCACCGTTGGTCCCCATCATTTTTACTGGTTTAAGCTCGTGCCCGAAGAAGACGTACAACGCGACCACTCTCGCCAAAGCGGCCTCCAGCCTGTCGAGGTGGAGGCAAACGGCCGGACCCGCCCCGTCCTCCCGGTGGCCGAAGGCCTGCAGAATCTCCTCGTGCCCACCATGGCACAGCGCCGCGGCCCTGAACAGCTGGAGTCGCTCCTGCCCGAGTTCATCAAGAAGCAGCGGTGGTTCGGGGCCAAGGGCGAGGTCATCGAGTCGGTAAGCATTGAGGACGCAGTGCGCCTGCAGTCCGACCCGGCCATTTACCTCTCGGTTCTAGAGGTAGAATTGGAGACGGATACGTCGTTTTACACGCTGCCCCTCATGGCAGCCCCCGAGGCGGATGCGGCGTCCGTGCTGGAGGAACGCCCCGACGCAACCGTGGCCTGGCTGGAGGTGGACGACACTGGAGAGCGACGCCTTGTGTACGACGCCACGGTCGACCCTGCGTTCTGGTCCACCCTGTTCCGGTGGTGGAAACAGGGGAGCCGTGGCCGCTCGCTGAAGGGCGTGTACACGGCCGAGCCTTCCCAAGCAGCCACGAACGACGAGCCGACTAACATCGAACTGCTTACGGGCGAACAGAGCAATACCTCAGCCCTAATTAACGGCGACTATTTCGCTAAACTGTACCGGCGTCTTGAAGAAGGGCCCAACCCCGAAAAAGAACTGCTCGAACATCTCACTGGGGTCGGCTTCAAGTTTTCCCCTCGGTTGCACGGCACCATCCACTTCCAGCGCCAATACCGCCAGTATACGCTCGGCGTCTTCCAGGAAGCCCTCTCGGTCGACACCGACGCGTGGACCTACGCCCTGGACTCCACCATGCACTTCCTGGATCGGGTCCAGAACTCGCCTTTTCCCCGCGAGCAAGCCCAATCCTCTAGCCTTCCGGACGTGCTCGACGACTGGACCGTGGACCGATCGGGAGCCGAGACGGTGCCGGTATGGCTGGAGGAGGTGGCCCCGGAAATGGTCTCCTTTGCGCGGACGTTGGGCGTGCGGACCGCCGAGATGCACCGGGCCCTCTTCCGGGCGGAGGCGGAGGACCTGCACCCGATTGACGCCCCGCCCGATGCTGGAGCGGAATTGCGAGACCGTCTCCGCAGCGAAATGGCCGACACACGGGCCCTCCTCGATCGGCAGTCCCCCCTCGGGGCCCGGGAGACGCTGCCCCCCGAAGCAGCCTGGGACAAGGCCGACGAGCTCCTTTCCTCCCTCGGCTCCGTATCCGGTCAGCACAAGCGTATTCGCATCCACGGCGATTACCACCTTGGCCAACTTCTCCGCGCGGAAGGCGATGTCTACATCTTGGACTTCGAAGGCGAACCGGCCCGCCCCCTCGAGGAGCGTCGGAAGCGGGAAAACGCACTGCGAGACGTGGCCGGCATGATCCGCTCTCTAGAGTACGCCGTTCTGGCTGCGTGGGAGGACCACACGGAAACCGATCCGGAATACACGGACTGGGTGAACGCGCTCCTCTACTGTGTGGAAACGACCTTCTTGAATGCCTACGACGATACGGCCGCGGACGCGCCGTTCCTCCCTGCCCGACCGGCCCGGGACTCTTTTCTGTGGGCCTTCCTCCTCGACAAAGCCCTGTACGAAGTTCGGTACGAACTCAACCACCGCCCCGACTGGGCGTGGCTTCCTCTTCATGGCCTCCGGCGGCTCTTGGGGGACCAGGTAACGGAAGCTCCCTCCCTGTCAGAATCGTAACTCTCCCCCAGTCCAGGAGGAGGCCCCATGCCCCTCGTGGACGACGAAAGGGAGCCCTTTTCGCCGTCTCCCAGGATTCAAGACCCTTCAGAGTCCATTGACCGGGCGGCTCGTCGCTTCAGACAATCTCGACAGTTCAAGGGGGGAGCCCTTCGCCCAGGTCCAGGATAGTCGGTCCTGGAAGCTCACTGCGTGACCGATTCGGCCAGATTGTTTCTGAACAAGACTGTCGACTCGGTTTCTCTACACCCCCCGGTCCAGTGCGGTACGGCCCCCGTTAGGCACCCGGCAGCGAAGGTTACAGTGAGCGCCCGCCCCGGAACTCTACGTCGGAGTCGTTGACACGCTTCGCACGCAACGCTTATGTTCTGGACGCAAACGCAAGAACGTTCTACATTTCTCCGCTCTCCGGTCCGGCCCTACACATGCCCCACCTCACCGACGACGACATCTACTATTGGAACGAAGGCACCCATACCCATAGCTACGAACGGCTGGGCGCCCACCCAAACCAGCAGGGCACCTGGTTTGCCGTCTGGGCGCCGAACGCCGACCGGGTGGAGGTAACGGGCGATTTCAACGACTGGACCTTCGGCGCTGATATACTGGAGCGCCGCGAGGGCGGGCTCTGGGAGGGATACGTCCGCGGCGCCAAACCGGGCCAGAAATACAAGTATCACCTCCACGCCGACGGCGAGTGGGTGGACCGGACGGACCCTTACGCCTTCCAGATGGAGGCCCCTTCTCAAAACACCTACGAGGGCCTCTCCGCCGTCATCCAGGATCTCGACACCTACACGTGGAACGATGCAGACTGGATGGAACACCGGGACGGACCGGGGGGACTGAACGGGCCGCTCTCGATCTACGAAGTGCACCTCGGCTCCTGGCGTCATAAAGAACACGGCCAGTCCCTGAGTTACCGGGAGGTGGCCGAGCCGCTGGCCGACCACGTCGAGAACCTCGGGTTCACGCACGTCGAGTTTCTCCCCCTCGCCGAGCACCCGTACTACGGCTCGTGGGGCTACCAAATCCTTGGCTACTACGCGCCCACCTTCCGCTACGGCGACCCAGAAGGGCTCATGCACCTCATCGATACCCTCCACCAGCGCGGCATCGGGGTGATCATGGACTGGGTGCCGGGACACTTCGCCACCGACCCGCAGGGTCTTACGTACTTCGACCGCTCGCACCTCTTTGAGTACGAGGACCCGCGCATGCGGGAGCATCCGGACTGGGGCACGCGGGTGTTCGACTTCGGCAAAAACGGCGTCCGCAACTTCCTCCTCTCCAACGCGCTGTTCTGGATGGACAAGTACCACGTGGATGGCCTGCGCGTCGACGCGGTGGCCTCCATGCTGTACCGCGACTACTCACGAGAAGGTGACTGGGCGCCAAACGTCCACGGCGGCCGCGAAAACCTGGAGGCGATCAGTCTCCTGCAAGACACCAATGAACACATCTACAAGGAGTACCCCGGCGCCATTACACTGGCGGAAGAGTCGACGGCCTGGCCGGGCGTGACGACGCCCACCGAGCACGGCGGCCTCGGCTTCCTCTACAAGTGGAACATGGGGTGGATGCACGACACGCTCACATACGCGAGCAAGGAACCCGTCCACCGCAAATACCACCACGGCGACCTCACCTGGACGCTGAGCTGGGCCTTCTCCGAGAACTACACGCTCCCCCTCTCCCACGACGAGGTCGTGCACGGCAAAAACTCGCTCTGGGGCAAGATGCCGGGCGACGACTGGCAGAAGGCAGCCAACCTGCGCCTCCTCTACGCCCACATGTTTGGTCACCCCGGCAAGAAGCTCCTCTTCATGGGTTGCGAGTTCGGGCAGTACCACGAATGGAATCACGATCAAGAGCTCGAATGGTGGCTCACGGAACAGCCGCTCCACGAGGGACTCATGGAATGGCTTGGCGATTTGAACCACCTCTACCAGAATGGACCCGCCCTCTGGAACGACCACGAAGACGGCTTTGAGTGGATTTCCTACGACGACCGCGAGAACAGTGTGCTGACCTACCAGCGCACGGGCCATGACGAGTCGCTCATCTTCGTGCTCAACTTTACGCCCGTCGTTCGCGAAAACTACCGAATCGGGGTGCCCTACGCAGGATCGTGGCACGAACGGCTCAATAGTGACAGCGAGGCCTACGGTGGAAGCAACGTCGGCAACGCGGGGGGCGTCCATAGCGACAACATCGGACAGCACGGCCATCCCCACTCTCTTGAGTTGACGCTCCCTCCCCTTGGAGCCCTCATCCTAAAACCGACCCCGTAGGCCGCGTGAGGGCTCGTCGACGCCCATTGGTCCTCCCTCTGCCACCGCCTCGGGGACAGGGAGTGAGCCCATTCCTTCCCACCTCGATTTAACACCTTCTGGACGTTCGGCCATTGACGAACTGGTGAGATGCCCTTATTTAGAAGTGATCTAAATAATCAGGAATCACCGTCAGCGTTCGCATGGACCGTTTGCTTGCCCGCCGTGCCCTGTTGGTCGGACTTGGAGCGTTGCTTTTTCTACTCATCGTTCTCCCGGCTTGCTCAGACGATCCCGTGCTAGGGCCGTCCGACGGGACCTCGGACGGGGGCGGGAGCTACAGTAGCATCAATCGTCTTGCTCCCCCGGCCAGCGCTGTTGACTCAAGCCAGTCCGAGGCCTCGTCGAGGCCAGAGAGTGCGGGCGCCAATCCGGAGCGCTTCTGACCACCCCGTCACGCCTTTTTCGCGTATTTATTGAGTTCTATCATCCTGCATGCGCTTCGTTCGTCTTCTTCTCCTTTCCGTCTTTGTATTTGGTCTAAATTGCGGTCTCGTCCTCGGGCAAGATGGGTCCACGGGGCAGATCAAGGGGCGTGTCGTGGCCGCGGATGACGGATCCCCTCTCACCGACGCAACGGTCGGAATTGAGGGAAGCGATCGCCCACAGGGCACTGTGACTGGCATCGACGGCCGGTTTGTCCTCCAGAATCTACCAGCCGGCCGCACGGCCCTCCAGGTCCGTCACGTCGGCTACGTCACCCGTTCGCGTACCGTGCAGGTCCGGGCCGGACAGACAACCCGGGTCACCATCGAGCTGCCGAGCGCGACCGTGGAACTGGCCGGCCTCGAGATCACCGGTGCCACGCGTAGCGCCCGGACGGCCATTCCCGGCGCAGCCTCGAAGGTGGACGCCGCCGCCCTGGAGCAGATGGATCCCATTGGCACTCAGGCAGCGCTCAAGCACGTGCCCGGTGTCTACGGACTGACCGACGACGGCATGACCCAAACCCGCATGTCGGTGGGCATACGAGGTCTCCAGCCACGCCGCACGCAGCGTGTGCTCGTGATGGAGGATGGCATGCCCATTCAGCCCGCCCCGTACGTCTTCTCGCCGCTCTACTACAACCCCCCCATCGAGCGGATTGAGGAGATTGAAGTGATTAAGGGCAGCTCCACGATCCGGCATGGCCCGCAGACGATGGCCGGGGTGATCAACTACGTCACTAGTCGTCCACAACGTCGTGCCCTGGGCGGGACCATCGAGGTAACCCCCGGCACGAACGGGTACGTGAGCACCTTCGGTGAACTCGGGGGATTTGGGACCGACGACGTGCGGCCACAGGTGCAACTCCTCTACAAGCGTGGCGACGGCTTCCGGCAGAACAATGACTTCCAACAGTTCAACGGAACCGCGAAGCTACAGGCCGACCTCGGAGACAGCCGGTCGCTTTACGTAAAGGCCAATGTCGACTATGAGCGCCTGAATGCCACGTACACAGGCCTCACGCCCTACACCTTCGATACTGACCCCGATTTCAACCCGAAAGACGACGATCTCTACGAGATCTACCGGGCGTCGCTGGGCACGATCTACAACCGCCGCTATAGCGACGCCGTACAGGGCACGACGCGGCTCTACGCCAATATCTTCCACCGCCCCTGGTGGCGGGAAAAAGATGTTTTCGTGGATGCCGATGCGTACCAGAACCCAAACATAGACGCCGAGCCGGTTCCCGTGAACACGCCGGGCCCGCTCATGCGCGTGGGAATTAGCGACGCTGTGGAGGGCAACTTCACGCTCGACGACGCGCCGTACTTCGGGAATGTGCGAACCTTCTACGTCGGCGGGGTCGAGCACTCACTTGGCATCCAGCATGATCTTTTGGGGCAGGCCGCCGACCTGGAACTGGGCGGCCGCCTGCACTGGGAGCGATTCCGGGACGACCGCAAAATCAGCGACGAGGTGGGCGTGCGGGAGGGCGTCTTCTTCCAGGGCGACGTGTCTGATCCCGACCCCGTGACGATCATCGGGGGAAGCTCCGTCTACGAGACGCGAGCCCTCTCGCTCTACGCACTGGAGGACGTACAGTGGGGCCCGCTGCGCCTCTCCCCCGGGTTCCGGCTGGAGATCTTCGAGCAGTCACGCATCGATCGCCTCAACGGCAGCCAGTACCGCGACCAGATGAGCGTGGTCCCCCTTCCCCGCCTCGGCTTCAACTGGAACCTGGGCACCGCAGACCTGGGCCCCCGTCTGGGTGCGAGCAACGTTCGGCTCTTCGGGGGCGTGCACCGCGGCTACACCCCTCCTTCTAGCGCCACCTTCGCCATCGTCGGTTTCGATCCGCCCAGCGCCACCGGCCAGGGCGACGGAGGGTTTGACTTGAAGGCCGAGAAGAGCTGGAATTCGGAGCTGGGCGTACGGGGCCGCTCCGACGCGGGACAGTTTGAGTTCACCGGTTTCTACCTCTACGTGGAAGACTTGGTGGGCGGTCGCACTCGCTTCCAGCAAAATCTGGGCGTGGTCCAGAGCTACGGCCTAGAGGCCCAGACGACGATCGCGGGCGGCACCTTTGCCGGGCCCTTGCCCACGCTCAACGTGTCGTACACCTACCTGCAGTCGGAGGTGGTGGAGGGCATCATATCGAGCGCCATCGACGGATCGCCCGAGGACATCAGCGGCAACGAACTGCCGGCGGCCCCCACCCACACCGCCACGGTGGGCCTCTCGAAAACGTTCTCGGAGATCGGGTTCACCGTATCCACCGACCTTAGCTACACGGGCCGCTTTTACACCGACCTCGAAAACTTAGAGACCACGAACAACAGGGGGGAGCGGGGGCCTGTGCCCGCCCACACAGTGCTCGATGCCGGGGCGACCTACGAGTACTCCGATGCCCTTAGCATCCAGTTGACCGCCAAGAACCTGACGGACAACGTCTTCATCGGCTCCCGGCTGCACTCCAATCCCAGCCAGCCGAGTGCCAACCTCAGCACCGGCATCATTCCGGGCGCCCGCCGTCAACTCAATCTCTCGATTCAGTACGAATTCTAACCCTCACGCACTTGCCCTCCGCGCTCTGGAGTGCAAGGCACGCTTTCACTCTGACCACTCACAACAACGCGAACGCCTCAATGCGACCTTCCCTCCTTCGCCACACACGCACTTTCATCCTCCCACTGCTCGCCATCGGGCTGGTCCTAACGGGCTGCGATAGCACCGGCTCAAATGGAGGCAATGGAGACAACGGCACTACCACCTTCGAATACCCGTCCAGCAATTACGGGGCGGAGACCGTCACCAATTTGCTGGCGTTTGATCTCGGCGTCCGAGTCGGAAACGCATCCGAGACCTCCGAAAGCACACTCCTCAACCTGTACACGGGCAACAGCAACGACGAGCCGATCCGTGCGGCCCAGAACCTCACGACCGAGGGGCAAAGCGTCTACGGCGACATCGCAAGCAACGTGAACCTCTCGTCGCTGGTCTCCAAAGACGACCTCGTGAGGGGCAATCAGCTGGACCCGCAGGACACGCCCAACGATGGGGCGGCCGTCAATACGGATGAGTTGCTTCGGGAGTACTTCCGGAAAGCCGGTGTGGAAGACTCATCCCGAACCTCGAACGGCATTGTTCTGAGCCAATTCGCCGAGAAGATGCTGCTAGGAACCCCCATCTACGGGCAGGGCGCAGCCCTCTTGAGAGACTTCGCCAGTGGAAGCGTGTCCTCGAACCAGGCCGAGCAGTGGGACGCGGCCTTTGGCTACTTCGGCTTCCCGCGCACCCTGGAGCCTTTTCTTGACTACAGTGGGGGCACTGAAGGACTGGCCGGCGGAAACGTCGCGCGTGACGTCGACAGCAACGGCTCTGTGGACCTCACGAGCGAGTACGTCCACACCTGGGCCAGCTACGCAATCGAGCGGTCCGCCGCGGCCGCGAACAACGACAGCCCCAATGACTTCGCCCGCCGGGCGTTCGAGGCGCTTCGTCAGGGCCGTGAGGACATCGAAAATGGCGACGATCCCGCCGACCACGCCCAGACGGCCTTGGAGGCCTGGGAGGCGACGGTGGCAGTCAACGTGATCCACTACATCAACTCCATGGAAAGCAACCTGGAGGGAGTAAGTGGAGAGCTCGGGCAGGGCGATGTCGGAGAAGATGCCTGGGGCGAGGCCAAGGCGTTTGCCTGGGGCCTACAGTTCTACAGCGACAAGCTTAATGACTCCCAGCTGAACGACATCCTGGAGGACATCGGCAACGATCCACCGTACGGTGAGAAGACGGCGTCGGGGTACGCGAGCGACCTTGCGGATGCGACGCAGATCATCCAGGATGCCTATGGCTTCAACTCCAGCAATGTGGAAGCCTGGTAGTAGTGCCTGCGCCTCCATACGGATCACGCGGTGCGTTTACCGGTGATGCCTGTCCAATGGCCCCTCTTCCGCGCCGGCGGGGGAGGGGCGTTGGCGGTTAGTTTGGATCTTTCGTCCCCTTTTGCGCCCATGTCCTCCATACCTTCCCCTGTTCTTTCGGCCCCTCAGCGGGAGTGGCGCGACGTCGTCCGGAGTCCGTCAGGCCAGTGGATCGCCTGGGGCGCGCTGGTGATTGGGTGTATGGCGAGTCGCCTGGCCACGACCATCACGTACATCGAGGACCCCGATAGCCTGCGCTTCGCACTCAGCGTGGCGGACAGCTACGATGTGGCGGCGCTACAACCCCACTTTCCAGGGTACCCCGTCTTTTGGGCCGCGGTGAAGCTGCTCTCCCTTCCCACCGGCTCATTCAGCACAAGCTTCTCGGTCGTCGGCGGGCTCGCCACGGCTGGCCTCGTGTGGGGACTGCTGCGACTGTGGGAAATGCCCCTCCGCTCGGTGGAGGGCGCGACGCTGGCGGGGGTGGTCACTCTGAATCCCCTTCTGTGGCTACTGGGCAACCGGTACATGCCCGACCTCTTGGGAACGGCCGGAGCGGTGGCCGCACTGGCTTTGCTGGTCCGGGCGCTCCCCCTCAGCCACCGTGAACGAATGAACGAGCCGGCCGCCCTGGCCGGGATCATGCTCACGGGCCTACTGGCCGGACTCCGGCTCTCGTACCTTCCGCTCGTGTTTGTCCCGACGCTCCTGGTGCTATGGCACTCGCGGCATCCCGGGCAGCTCGTGGCGGCCGGCCTGGCCAGCGTGGCGGTTTGGCTCGTGCCTATGGTCCTGGATACGGGCCTTTGGACGTTGATCGATGTGGCGTGGGCGCAGACAACCGGGCACTTTACCGACTTTGGCGGCACGGTGCAGACAGAATCGGACCTCGGTCGCCGCGTGGCTGGCACCCTGCAGGGCCTGTGGGCCGACGGGCTGGGCGGCTGGTGGCCCGGCCGTCACCCGCTCACGGGCGTGGTGGGGGCGAGCGTACTCGGCCTTGGCGGACTCGGGGCTTGGCGGCTGGGCCGAGGGGGCGCGTGGCGTCGACCGCGTGTCTGGCTCGTCATCCTCTGCGCGCTTGTGTACGGAGGCTGGATGTTCTTCTTCCAGAACGTGGTTCACAAGAGCCGTCACGTGCTGCCGCTCCTGGCACTGCTTCTGCCCCTACTGGCCTTGGGCGCGTCGTTCCTGTGGCGACACCGGTCCGGGGTCTTTCAGGGCGCGCTGTGTGGGGCAGCGGCCGCCTACGCAGCCGTCACGCTCGTCCTCGTCACTCAACACCTGGAGCCCACAGCGATCGCGCAGGCGAAGCAGTTCGTGGAGGCCCGAGCAGCGCAGCCCGGGCCCACGCGGGTCGCGTCGGTGCCACTCGTCAACACCTACCTGCGGACCCAGGAGGTGGACACCCAGTTTCTCTCGATCGAGGACTCGGCCGACGTGCACCGTCTGCGGCGAGCCGAAACCGGACGCACCCTCGTCGTCGGCACCTACGCCTCGCTCCTGAGACGCTCTCCCAGTCACACCCGAACATTTTACCACAACCCACACGTCAATCGCATGTGGCCCAAGGTGACTGTTTATGTCTATGAACACTAACGTGACGGACGCCCCCCTGACGGTGCTGGGCGGCGGGCCCGCGGGGCTTGCGACCGGCTTTTACGCGCGACGGGAGGGACTGGCCGTACGCCTCTTTGAGGCGGCGGACGCGGTCGGTGGCAATGCCCGTACGCTCCAGCTCGGCCCCTTCCGCTACGATACCGGCGCGCATCGCTTCCACGACAAAAACGAGACGGTAACGGCCGATCTCAAAGCACTTCTGGGCGACGACCTGCGCCGCGTGGACGCTCCTAGCCAAATCTGCTGGCAGGGACGGCGTATCGACTTTCCACTCGCGCCCTACGATCTCCTGCGGAAACTCCCCCTCTCCCTCCTCGGCCAGATTGCGTGGGAGCAGCTGTCCATTCCCCGCGTCTCCGACGACGCCGAGCACTTCCGCGAGATGGCGCTCGAGAGCTACGGCCCCACACTCGCGGAGCTTTTCTTGCTGAACTACACCGAGAAGTTGTGGGGGGCAGACGCCACGACCCTCTCGCCCCGCGTGGCCGGCGACCGGCTGGAGGGGCTTGACCTTATAACCTTCCTGTTAGAGGCCTTCGGCGGCACGACAGACAAAGCACGTCACCTCGACGGCTCCTTCTACTACCCAAAGCACGGCTACGGCCAAATCGCCGACGCCACCGCCGACGCCCTCGGGCACAAGCACATCCACACCGGGGCCCGGATTACGAAGCTGGCACACGACGGGGAGCGCATCCGCCGCGTTACGATCAACGACGCCGAGCCGGTGGGCGTGAACACTGTCGTGAGCACGCTGCCGCTTACCCTCGTCCTCCGGCTACTGGACCCACCGCCCCCTGCCCCCCTCCAGTCACTCGCCAAATCAATGCGGTTTCGCCACCTGCGCCTCGTGGTGCTGGGACTCGACCGCCCCCGCCTTACCCCGAACGCCTCGCTGTACTTCCCGGACCGCTCGGTGCCGTTCACGCGCCTCTACGAACCGAAAAACCGCAGTCCCGACATGGCTCCGGACGAGCAGACCGTGGTGGTGCTGGAGCGTCCCTGCCATCCAGGCGGTGAGGGCTGGGAGCAGTCGGAAACGTCGCTGCGGAGGCAAGCAAGAACCCTGCTGACCGAACAGGGCCTTCTCGAGGACGGCGACACCGTCGTGGCGTCGACCCACCACGCCGTGCCGTTCGCCTATCCCATCCTCGATGTTGGGGCCGAGGCGAAGTCCACGCGTCTGACAGAGTACCTTCGCGACTTCGAAAACCTCTACCTGCTGGGTCGGAGTGCGCAGTTCACGTATACCCACGTGCACAACCTGTACGCAGAAGCCCGGCGACTTACCAAACGGCTGACCGCTTCCTCGCCCGCTTCGGTCGCGTAACGGGGCCGGGGTCCCCTCCTCTCTCCGGCGTGGGCGTGCCCTCTGGGCCTATTCCGAAAGAAAATTGGGCTCATCGGAAGTGCGAAGTTCCTCTTCCACCTGAGCCTCCAGCTCGCCGTCCGGCACCACATCGATCGCTGCGGCCTGCTCGACCGCTGAGGCGGCTGGGGTAACAGCCCCTTCTTCGGGGAGATCCTCGGCCTGATAGAGGTGGAGACGATAGGTGGGCTCTGGCATCTCAATGCCCTCATCGTCGAGGGCCTGCTTCACGAGCCGAAGCGCTTCGCTCTGCACCTTGAAGAAGTCGGCGTCGTTCTGATTGACCCATCCGTGGTACCGCACAACAACGCTGGAGTCGCCTAGCTCCCGAACCCGCGCGAAGGGCGTCGGATCTTCCATGACCCCATTCATCGCATCAAGGGTTTCCACCCCAACCCGCTGTGCGTCCGCCAGGTCCTCCGCTACGCCGATGCCTACATCGAAGAAGAAGAGCCGACGCGGATTGAGGGTATAGTTGACGAGCACGCTTTTGAAAACCGTAGCGTTCGGCAGGCGCACGTGATTGCCGTCGAACGTCAGCAAAACCAACTCGCGAGCCGTGAGTCGAACGACCCGCCCTTCGTGGTCGGCAATTGAGACGACATCGTTCACCCGAAAGGGTTGGCGTAGACTCAGCAGCACCCCAGCGAGGTAGTTCTCAATGATGTCGCGGAACGCAAAGCCGATGGCCAACCCAGCCACGCCCGCCGTGCCCAGAAGCGCCCCAACGAGGCTCGTCACGCCGAACAGATCGAAAGCGATCACCAGCCCCACAAGGACGACGCCCCCCTGCACGACCCGTCGCACGAGGCCCCACGCCAACGGACTCAGCCGAAGTGCCCGCGGCGCCTCCCACGCCCCAATCCACCGGGATAGCCCAAATGTGAAGAGCAACACGATGAGGGCGAGGCCCCCCACGGGCAGAAAGTCGAGGAGTCCGCGGGCGTACTTTTCCAGCCGGTCGACCGCAGGTATCACGCGATCAGCGAGGTCCGATTCGGCGGTGAGGTCGCTGGTAACGTACAGGACCCCTTCGAATTGACGGGCCAATGCCTCGGCTTCTGTGGCCTCTTGCGGCTGCACCACCGCTCCCTCGAGGTGCGCGACGCGGTTTCGGACCGTCACCCGCACGTCTTGGAAGGCCTCGATTTCGCCAAACACGCCCCGAAGGCGGGCCTGGAGGACGCTGTCGGCCGGCGCCGCTTCCTGGGGGTGCCAGCGACTTGTGGCCGGAAACGGCTCTGCAGGTGTCTGAGCAGCCGCGCCGAGGGGGAGCAGGAGACTCGACGCGAGGAGAATGAGCACGCCCCGAAGGGATGCGGTCATGAGTGTGCCGAACAATCGGACAAGTTCCATGGGACCTGAGCCTACAGGCCCGTCGCCAAAGACGCAACTGAGGAGCGGACGAGGCCTCTCAGTTCATCGGGGGCGCCGCTTTCGCATCAGGCCTGCTCACCGTAGGCCGTAATCACCACCGAGCGCGCCCCGCCATTGTTGCGGTGCTCGTTCAGATAGATACCCTGCCAGGTGCCAAACGCAAGGTCGCCGTCCTGAATGGGAATGGACAGGCTCGTGTCGAGCAGCGAGGCCTTGATGTGGGCCGGCATGTCATCGGCGCCTTCGATCGTATGCTGGTAGAAGGGCTGGTTCTCGGGCACCATCTCGTTGAAGTGGCGCTCCATGTCGCCCCGCACGGCCGGGGCAGCATTCTCATTGATTGTCAGTGAGGCGGAGGTGTGCTGGATGAAAACATGCAGCAGTCCCACCTGGATGTCCTCCAGGCGTGGGCCCTGGTCTAGAATCTCGTCGGTCACGAGGTGGAAGCCGCGAGGCTTCGGATCAAGGCGGGCGGTTGCTTGGCGCCACTCCATGGCAACAGGTTGCGTTGTGGATGAGACAGACGACACCTAGTTGACTACGGCGCCACTCGTACGTCGATCCACACCGGAAAATGGTCGCTTACGGGCACTGCCGGCACTGTGGCTGGGTTGGGCCGCCACACTCCTGCGTCGTTCACGGACAGGGTAGCGGACGGGAGGACATAGTCGATTCGGCGCCCCCACCGGGCCGTGTCGTCGGGATCAAGGTCCGGATATCCCTTCCGCCGCGTTGCAGTCGGGACAACCTCGCCATTCACCCGGTCGTGACCGACGAGCGATCGAATGGCGTTTCGGAAGCTCGACGCGTCGTCCGGATCAGCGTTTTGATCTCCCATCACCACGAACGACGCCCCCGCATGTAGCCCACCGGCCCGCCCCGAATCATCCTCGATGTATGGTGCCTGGGCCAGATAGTCCACCCACAACTGGATTTCATCGTGGTTGCGATGATGGTTGCGGCGTGCCACGCCGTCGAAGCCTGGCGGCGTGGGGTGACTGGCCAACAGATGGAGAACGGCTCCGCTCGGGAGCTGAACCGGCACGTCCCAGTGGCTTTTGGACGAGAGTCGAAACGCCGCCCACTCCTCGGGGCTGTACCAAGGCTTGTGCGTGGTGGAGTCGAGCGGCACGGCGGCGGTGGGCATTTCGTGCCATCGCAGGTCTCGAAAGGTACGAATCGAATCGCGGAGCACCGCCAGGTCCTCCCGGACGAAGAGCGCCATGCCGTACTGCCCCGGAAAGGTGCCAAAGCCCCAGGCATCGTTGCCGTAGGCGCGCCCAGCGTCGGTCTGGGGCGCCACGCTTCCGTCGTCGGGTGAGCGCGGCACCTCCGGCACCGTCGAGACAATGCTGCCGTCATTGTTGAGGTCAAAACCGCTCGGAATCCCGGTGTTGACCGGCAACATGACGGGCTGGTAGGAAACCCCCTCTAGCGTGTCCGCCTGAGGAATCGAGAGGTAGTGATCGACGAAGCGCTGCGCATTCTGACCCTCAGGCGCCCCCTCGTCGTACCCCGCCCCCCCGGATTGGTCGTACGCCATTTCGTTCACGAGTAGCACGTCGGGGGCAAGATGCTGGATGCGGGCCGCGGCCCGCTGGAGCCGTGGGTGGTCGGTCCGCCGTAAGTCCGCGGTGCGCACATCCTCGATGTTGTAGGTCATCACGCGCAGGGACGTACCCTCGGACGGAGTGGCCTGCTGACGAGGACGGCACCCTAGGAGCAAGACGGCACTCGCTAAGAATAAGAGTAGAGTTCGGGGGAGTTGACGCGGGGGCATCAATCTGCGTTTGGATAGAAGCATGGCAAAAGGGTGTCGAAACGGCTCGGATCACATGACGGTGGTGTAAGGCGTGGAGCCTTTGAGAATGCATTTCCTCGTGTGGGATTGCAATTAACTCTGGGGGCTTGACTTTTCTCTGAGTTCATGTTTGCTTCCGTTGAACGAACGGGCGCTTTCTCCTAAACGAACCAAACAGAACTTATGCCCCGGTCCCTGAGGCAGTTACTGAAAATGATCCCTCTCCTTCTGAGCCTTTGTGTTCTCTTCTCTGGATGTATGAAGACACGAATCGTCACGGATCAGGCCCCCTCCAATCAACAGGCCGAGTTGCCGTGGGCCCATGGCTTCGTCTACGGACTCGTCCCTCCAATTAACGCGCCTCTGGACACTGAGTCCACCTGTGGGGGAGCCGGGGTCTCTGAGGTCTACTTCAGACAGACATTCATTCAAGGCATTGCCCAGGGACTCACAAGCAGCCTATACTCTCCTCAGCGCTTTACTGTCACCTGCGCGCAGGGGGATGGAATGACCTCTGTGCACTCCCCTTCTTCGCTTTTCGAAGAGGGTGCAGTTCGCTCTGACGCCTCCCCGTCGCCGGACGCAACAGAGTGACTCGCCCCGCTGATTATCCCCTCTTCTGCCGACCAGTCCCCCATCCCCATGCGATACATACTACCTGTTCTTCTCGCTTCCTGCCTCATGCTCACCGGATGTTATCAGGCCCGAATGACTACCGGAAAGGACGCCTCAAATACCGTCGTGGAAGAAAAATGGGCCCCTTCTTTTCTCTACGGAATCGTGCCGGCGCGCGTGGATGTGTCCGATGAGTGCCCCAACGGCATTGCCTCTGCGGAGCGGAAGTTCCGCTTTCCGAATATGCTTGTCAACGCCCTCACGCTCGGGATTTACCTTCCGCAGAGCATAACGGTAACCTGTGCCGCGGAGGGCCCGATGTCAGCCTCCACACCGATACCGGATCGGATGACCTTCACGCTATCAGAGAATGCATCCCGTGCGACCGTCCGAGACATTTTCGACTCGGCGGCGCTTCAGTCGTCCCTCCACCGCGCGCCCGCCCAGATTCGAGTCTCCAGGAACTGAGTCGCGCCTCGTCTCCCGCTCGCGGGTCTACATCCAGACGGCTATCACGGCCGTCAGGGTATGTTTAGGCCGGAGCGCCTCCCGACGCATTCCCCTCCAGGCGACGCTGTAGGTAGGGGGTCAGTTCATCGAAGGGGACCTCTTCTTGCTCCCCACTCTTCATCTCCTTCACGGTCGCGGCCTCGGCCTCCAGTTCATTGCCGCCGATGATCATCGCGTACGGAGCCTTCTGTCGATTGGCCTCCTTCATCTGTGCCTTCAGCGAACGGCCCATCAGGTCGTGGGCCACGTGCAGGCCTTCATTCCGCAACTCTTGCGAGGTGCGAAAGACCCATTGCTCGGCGTCGTCTCCAAGTGCGGCGATGAACACATCGGGGGTTGGCGGGCCCGGACGCTCCGCATCCGCGGCGTCGAGCGCCAGGAAAAGACGCTCCATGCCTGCCGCGAAGCCGACGGCCGGTACGGGCTCGTCGCTGCCCAGCACCTCGGCCAACCGATCGTAGCGCCCGCCGCCCGCAAGCGCACTCTGCGCCCCGAGGCCTGGACTTTCGAGCTCAAACGTGGTCTCGGTGTAGTAGTCGAGCCCCCGCACCAGCCGCGGGGCCTCCTCGTACTCGATGTCCAGATCCGTGAGGAGACCTTTCACCTCATCGTAGTGCACAAGGCTCTCCTCATCCACGAAGTCGATGAGCTTCGGGGCATCGCGGAGGAGCTTCTGCTCGTGCTCCACCTTAGTGTCAAGAATGCGCAGGGGGTTGCGCTCCAGCCGGCGTCGGCTCGTATCCGAAAGCTCGTTGGCGTAGGGCCTCAGGTACTCTTCCAGCGCCTGCACGTATTCTTCGCGGCGCTCCGGTGTGCCCAGCGTATTGAGGCGAAGCTTAAGGTCGGACAAGCCAAGGGCTTCGCACACAGCCATCAAGACGGCAATGGTTTCGGCGTCGGCTCGGGCCTCGTCGGCCCCCAAGATTTCGATGCCGAACTGGTGAAATTGCCTGTAGCGCCCCTTCTGCGGTTTTTCGGCCCGGAAGCAGGGGCCAAGGTAAAACAGCTTTTGGACGCCACCGCGCTGATCGAGGTGATGCTGCAGATAGGCCCGCACCACCGGCGCCGTAATTTCGGGACGGAGGACGTACTGCGTGTCGCCCCGCTCGAAGGCGAACATTTCCTTCTGCACAATGTCGGTCGACTCCCCCACGCCTCGCGCCACAAGCTCGGTTGGTTCGAGGATGGGTGTGCGGATTTCGTCGAAGTTGTGGCGGCGCATCACGTCGCGGACGGTGGCCTCCACATGGCGCCACTCGGCACTGGGAGCAATGCGAGTGCCCCCGTCGTCGGTGTACGCGTCCGGCAGAATGTCGAATGTGCCTCGGATGGTTTGGAACGAGGTGCTCACGGGCAATAAAAGATTGTCCAAGCGAGTACGTAGGAGAGACGGGTTAACTCTGTAGGGCCTGTTCCCCTTCGCGCAGGACGTCGAGAATGGTTTGAGGGGTTTCGGCCCTCAGGAGACGGTCGCGCACCCCATCGCGACTCACAAGCCGCGAGATGCGGCCGAGAATTTTGATGTGCTGCGACTTGTGCTCCTCCGGCCCCACGACGAGCAAAAGGAGGCGCACCGGCGTATCGTCGACCGCCCCAAAGTCGACGGGTTCATCGGTGGTGGCGAAGGCGACGAGTGTATCGACCACCGCAGATGTCTTAGCGTGGGGGAGGCCAAGCCCCTTGCCCACCCCGGTTGACATCTTTTCTTCTCGCTCGTGAACGGCCGCTCGCACCTCTTCGAGGTCCCGAATTGCCTCGTGGGGAGCAAGCAAATCAATGATCGTGTCGATCACTTCCGACTTTTCCGTTCCCGAAAGCCCAACACGAATGTGGTCGGGGGAGAGCAACTCATGGAGTTCGGTGGTCCGGGTCGTCGGCATGCGTGGAAACGAGTCGGTGAACAAGACCAGACACGGGCCGCCCGCACACGAATCCTGCGCTGCTCGGAAGGGCCGGCGGCCCTAAGAATAGGACAGCACACCGTCGATTTCACGTGTATGACGGCGTTGCCCCCCGAAAAACACTCCGAAAGACGGCTCAGTTCTACGCACCTAAAAAGAATTCACGATCCCACACACTTTGGCAGCGCATTCTCCCCCAAGTTCTGCCGCCCGGTGTCCCTCCGGTCCCAATGGATATCGCACTTCGCACTGGCCCGGTTTCCCCAAACGCCGTCCTCTCTGTTAGTTAGGTTGATGGCCCTCCGTTCAAACCAGCGCAACGGTCATGCTCAACGACATCCTTCCCGGCCTCACTTCTTCCGACCCGAATGCGCCCGACTCGCCGTCCCCGGCGCCCAATACCGCCGAGGTCGACGAAAGCATGCAGCCGGACGAGGCCCCCATCTCGGGCCGCAAGCAGTTTGGTACGTTCGGGGGCGTCTTTACCCCAACCGTGCTCACAATCCTCGGGGTGATTATGTATCTCCGAGAGGGCTGGATCATCGGCAATGCGGGCCTACTGGGGGGGCTACTCATCATCACGGTCGGGTTCACCATTACGCTGTGTACGGCCCTCGCCATGTCGTCGATCACCACCAATATCCGCATCGGGGCGGGCGGGGCCTACGCGGTGATCGCGCAGTCGCTGGGGCTGGAGGTGGGCGGAAGCGTGGGCATTCCGCGTTACCTCTCGCAGGCGCTGGCCGTCACCATGTACATTTTTGGATTTCGGGAGGGGTGGCTGTTCCTCTTTCCCAGCCACCCGGCGCTCCTCGTGGATATCGTCACCTTCGCAGCGCTGTACGGCATCGCCTACATAAGCGCCGACTTCGCCATCCGTGTTCAATACGTCATTATGGCTCTCATCGGCGCCTCGCTCATCTCCATTGCCATGGCCGCCGCCACAGGCTCGATGCAGTACGGCCTTGGAGAGATTCAGCTCTGGGGCGACTTCATGGGGACCCCCGACGACCCATCGCAGCCGAACTCGTTCTGGGTCGTCTTTGCGGTCTTTTTTCCCGCCACCACTGGCATTATGGCTGGGGCCAACATGAGTGGGGATTTGAAGGACCCGAAACGGAGCATTCCGGTGGGGACCCTGGCCGCCATCGGCGTGTCGTTCGTGATCTACGTAATCCTTGCCATCTGGCTCGCCCGGTCGGCCACCCCCCAAGAGATGACGAACAACTACTATGTGATGATGGACAAGGCCTACTGGCCATCGGCGGTGCTGGCGGGCCTGCTGGGGGCCACCTTTTCTTCCGCCCTCGCCTCGATGGTAGGGGCGGGCCGCATCCTGCAGGCCATGGGCGCGCATCAGGTCGTCCCGCAATCGGACTGGCTCGCAGAGCTGGCCCCCGACGGCGAGCCGCGCCACTCGATGATGGTCACCGGCGGCATTATCTTCGCCTCTCTCATGGTGCGCGACCTCAATGCCATCGCGCCCCTCATCACTATGTTCTTCCTGGTTACCTACGCCATGATCTGCGCGGCGGTGCTCATTGAACAGAGCCTCGACCTCGTGAGCTTTCGTCCCCGCCTCCGCATTCCCCTGTGGGTGTCGTTTTTGGGCCTGGTGGGTTCCCTCATCGCAATGTTTATCATCAATCCCACGATCAGCCTCGTCGCCCTCGCCGTAACGCTTGGGTTCTACGTGCTCCTGGCTCGCCGCCAGCTCGACGCTCCCTTTGAGGACGTGCGCAGCGGCATGTTCGTGGCGCTGGCGGAATGGGCAGCCAAAAAGGTAACGGTGTTGCCCACGATGCAGGAGCGGGCCTGGAAGCCCAACCTCTTGGTGCCGGTGGAAACGAGCAGCGACCTCCGGGGCTCGTTCCTCACCCTGCAGGACCTGACCTCGCCCCAGGGCTCCGTCAAAATTGTGGGCCTAAGTCCCAATGGCAGCCCCAAGGTGCTCGACGAGCAACTCGACACGCTGACTGCCGCGTTCCGCGAGCGCGACATCTTCGCCTCCGCCACTATGATCGACGCGGGTGGCTTTGCCGAGGGACTGCGGGCCGGTATGCAGGCACTCCGCGGTGCCTTCTTCCGCCCTAACATCGTCTTCTTGCGGATGCCCGATTCCCCCGAGCGCGAGGCCGACTACCGCCACGTCATCGCGGAGGCGGATCGGGAAGACGTGGGCACACTCCTCTACGCCCCCCATCCCCGCGCAGCACTCGGCCAGCGCCAGACCATCAACGTTTGGATTCGCGACCGGAGCCCGGACTGGCGCATCTCGATGGAGATTGGCAACCTCGACCTCGCCCTCCTCACCGGCTACAAGCTGTCGCAAAACTGGGACGCGCAGATGCGGCTCGTCACCACCATCCCCAGCCCCGACCAGCAGGACAAGGCACGCGATTTCTTGGAGAAGCTGATTAACCTGGGCCGCTTCCCAAACACAACTGCCGTGGTTGGCACCGAGCCCTTCGAGACCTACATCACGAGTGCCCCGCAGGCCGATCTCAATATCTTCGGCCTCCAGCCAGAGCCAAACTTCGACACGATTCGTCGTCTGGTGGACCAGACGGACTCGACCTGCATGTTCGTGCGCGACTCGGGACGAGAATCGGCACTGGCGTAGCCATGAAGGAGGCATGACCCAGAAGGCGTAAACGACCTCAGGTTTCACGGGTCACGCCCCATGAGTTCTCCTTCCGCACTCTGCAATCGTAGGAAGGCAACGGCAGCCCCAACCTACCCTTCCTCCTCACTCGGGAGGCGGTCGAAGCGCGTGACCCCGTCGCGGACGAAACGGCCGTCCTCGCGCAGGTAGCGCCGTTCCTCAACGGAGAAGGCATCGGACTCGACGGTGACGACGTTGTAGAAGTTGACCGGCCCGGTCGGCTCGCGCCAACGGTTGCTGGTGGTAGTGCCCGCACTGGCAATCACGATCCGGTGTGTGCCCGGAATGATTTCGAGCGGCTGGATGGCCGAGACGTGGAGGTGGCCGCAGAGGATGAGATCCACCGCCACCTCGGTCACCACGTCGAGCGTCTCTTGTGCCTGCCGTGCCACTGGGTGCGGACTGATAGCACCAATGGCAGTGGGATGGAGTTGGTGGTGTACCACGAGAACCTTAAACCAGTCCGCGGGGATGTCCCGGAAATAATCCACGAGGGCTCGGCGGTCGGCCGCGGTGATGCGCCCTCCCTTGATTGACGCCCCGTAGGCCGACGTGAGCCCGAGCACCGCTACGTCGTCGGCCTCGAACGTAGGGGCCAGGTCGTCGGTCACGTAGCGCTTATAGCGTGCCAGCGGTGTCCACACCCGCTTGAGGGGCCGCCACCACGGGTACACGTCGTGATTGCCCGCCACCACGAGCGACGGCGGGTCAAGCGCATCGAGGAGGGCCCGGGCCGCCTTGTACTCCGAGACGCGGGCCCGCTGCGTCAAATCACCACTCAGCGCGACGAGATCGATGCCGCCCGCATTGAGTTCATCAACGAGCGCCTCTACGACCCCTGAGTCCGCAATGCGGCCGAAGTGAAGGTCTGAGATGTGAGCAATCGTCATGGCGTTGCACGTTGGAACGTTAAACGTTCAACGTTCTCACGCTCAACGCTACAGCAACAGATTCATCGGCTCCTCCAGATACGACTTCACGGTGTCGAGGAACGCGGCGCCCTTCGCCCCATCCACGACGCGGTGATCGCAAGAGAGGGTTACCTTCATGCGCTTGCCCGGCACTACCTCGCCATCTTCTACGACGGGCGTGTCGCGGATCTCGCCAATGGCGAGGATGGCCGAGTTCGGGGGATTGATGATGGCCGTGAATTCCTCAATCCCGAACATGCCGAGGTTGCTCGTGGTGAAGGTCGCCCCCTCGAATTCCTCCGGCTCCAGGTCGCGAGTGCGCGCCCGGTCGGCCAACTCTCGGGTCTCACGGGCGAGCTCCGAGAGGCCCTTCCGGTCCGCGTCGCGGAGGACGGGTGTGATGAGCCCCTCGTCGATGGCCACGGCGATGCCGATGTGCACGCGATTGTGCTTGTGAATTTCGCCCTCGTCGGGCCGGTATGCGGCATTCACGTACGGGTGATCGTGCAGTGAAAGGGCACACGCCTTCGTAATGAGGTCGTTGAAGGAGATCTTCGCGCGTTCCTGCTCCTCCACCAACTCGTTGAGATCCGCGCGCAGCTCGACGGCCTGCTCCACATCGATGTCGACCGTGAGGTAGTAGTGGGGCGCCGAGTATTTGCTCTCGGCGAGGCGACGGGCGATGGTCTTCCGCATCTGCGAGATGTCCTCGCGTTCAAAAGCCTCTTCGTCCGGCATGGCGTAGCTGGGCGCCTCCTCGACGGCCGGTGTGGGCGCCGACTCGGCTTCTGGAGCGGGCTCGGGCTCCGGCGCGGCGGGCTCGGCTTCTTGGCCTTCGAGGTAGGCCTCGACGTCGCGACGCACGATGCGCCCCTCCGGCCCGGACCCGTCGACCTGCGCCAGCTCCACGCCGTGCTCCTGCGCGATGCGACGCGCCAGCGGCGATGCCTTGATGCGGCGGCCCTCCGTATCGGTGCCGGCGGGCACTGGCTCCGGCGTCCGTTCCGAGAGCTGGCCGTCCCCGGCAGGCTCCGGGGTGGGCTCCCCCTCTACCTCCGGTTCTGGTTCAGGAGCAGATTCGGTCAACTCCTCCTCCGGCTCATCTTCGGCGTCCGGTTCTTCCGCCGCGGCCCCGTCGCCGCCGGCTTCGCCCACGAGATCGGAAATATCCTCACCTGCTTCCCCAATCACAGCAATGAGCTCGCCGATGGGCACTGCATCGCCCTCAGCGATCACCTGCTTGAGCAACACGCCTTCGTCGAAAGCCTCCAGGTCCATCGTGGCCTTGTCCGTCTCCACCTGTGCAAGCACGTCGCCGGAGGAGACCTCTTCGCCCTCATCCACGAGCCAGGCGGAGAGCACTCCCTCCTCCATCGTGTCGCTCAGCTTGGGCATTTCAATCGGAATCGCCATAGTACGGTGTCGGTTTTCGAGTTGCGTATGTCGAGGGAGGAGTGAGTGTCAGGTTCAAGGCGTCAGTCGACACTCAAGATTCGTCACTGAGCGTACAGTACGCGGAGGCACTTGTCGACCGTCTCGTCGGCGCCCGGCATGTACGCGTCCATAAGATTGGGGGCATAGGGAGCTGGGGTGTCGGGGGCCGTCACGCGGAGAATCGGCGCGTCGAGGTAGTCGAACGCGCGGTCCTGTACCTGGTGCGTCACCTCCGAGGCCACACTCGCAAAGGGATTGCTCTCATCGATCACGACCAACCGGTTCGTCTTCACCACCGACTCCACGATCGTCTCCATGTCGAGCGGCTTGATCGTGCGCGGGTCGATGACCTCCGCCTCGTAGCCCTTTGCCTCGAGCTGTTCGGCGGCGTCCATCGCAATGTGGTAGCTCTTGCTGTGGGCCACGATCGTCACGTCCTCTCCCTCACGGGCCACGCGGGCCTCCCCAATCGGGATCGTGTAATCGTCCGCCTCACTGACCTCGTCTTTCAGTCCGTACATCAGCTCGCTTTCGAGGAAGACAACCGGGTCGTCGTCGCGGATGGCGGTCTTGAGCAGGCCCTTGCCGTCGTCGGGAATGGACGGGGACACGACCTTCAGGCCCGGAAAGTTGGAGTAGAGGGCCTCCGTAGAGTTCGAGTGGGTCGCCCCGAGCTGGCCCGCTGCGCCGTTGGGCCCCCGAAAGACGATGGGCACCTCGAACTGCCCCCCTGACATGTAGCGCATGTTCGGGGCATTATTGATGACCTGGTCGAAGGCCACGAACGAGAAGTTGAACGTCATAAACTCGACGATGGGCCGGAGGCCATTCATTGCCGCCCCAATGCCGAGCCCGGCGAAGCCAAGCTCGCTGATGGGCGAGTCGATCACCCGGTCGTGCCCGAACTGGTCGAGCATGCCCTTGCTCACCTTGTAGGCGCCGTCGTACTCGGCCACCTCCTCCCCAATCAGGAAGATGTCGTCGTCGCGCTCCATCTCTTCGGTCATTGCTTCCCGGAGCGCTTCCCGGAATTGCAGCGTAGCCATGGGTGATTTCGGATTCAGTGTTCAGAGTTGAGAGTTTCGGCAGGGCAACGCGCGACGCAAGCGTCTAAGCAATGAAGGGGTAATCCTCTTGCGTGTACACGTCGTCGTAGAGGGCCGACTCGTCGGGGAACGGCGCGTCGTTGGCCGCGTCGATGGCGTTTTTCACGCGCTGCTTTGCCTCTTCGTCGATCTCTTCGATGTCGGCCTCGGTGGCGAGATCGTGGGTCAGGATGTAGTCTTGTAGGCGGTTAATGGCGTCCTCGCTCTGTCGCTGGTCGAGCTCGCCCTCGGCGCGGTACTCGGCCGGGTCGGTAATGGAATGGCCCTGGTAACGGTACGTGCGCACCTCCAGCATGGAAGGCTGGTCCTGGCGGGCGTAGGTCTCCACGTGGTCCCGTACGGCCTGGTTGACGCTGAACACGTCCATGCCGCTGGCCAGCGAGCAGGGGAAGTCGAAGTTGTAGCCGTGCTTGTAGAGGTCGGGCTTGCTAAAGGCGCGATCCACGGCTGTCCCCATCGCGTACTGGTTGTTCTCGCAGACAAACACGATGGGTAGCTCGTAGATGCCGGCCAAGTTGCAAGCCTCACGGAAGGCGCCCTGGTGCATGGCCCCGTCGCCAAAGAAGCAGAGGCATACATTATCGGTGCCCTTAAACTTCTCCGCGAAGGCAATGCCGGCCCCGAGCGGCAGGTGCGCGCCCACGATGGCGTGCCCGCCCATCATTTTCCTCTCTGCGTCAAAGAAGTGCATCGAACCGCCCTTGCCCTTCGAGCACCCGGTGGCCTTCCCGAAGAGCTCCGCCATGCAGGCCTCCGGGTCCATGCCCATAGCCAGCCCCATGCCGTGGTCCCGGTAGGCGGTGATGATCGAGTCGTCGCCCAGGTTAATGGCGTTGACGCTCCCAGTCGATACTGCCTCCTGTCCGATGTATAGGTGCAGAAAGCCCGAAATCTTCTGCCGCTGGTACATCTGCCGGCAGCGGTTTTCGAAGCGACGCTGCAACAGCATGTTGCTCAGCAGGTCTAGGACCTCGTCCGCCTCAAAGCCCAGTTCGTCGTGCTTGTATCGGTCGGCGGGATACGTTTCAAACGACAGGGTCTCTTTGATCGGCCCTTCCGGAATGTCGATGGACTGGTGGGTGGCCGGCCCCTCCGCTGAATCCTCCGAGGCCCCGTTGCTCGAAAGGGGACTCGACCGTTTTTCCGTGGTCTCCCCCGTAGAAGTCGTGCCGCCCCCCTCGGACTCCCCAAGTTCTTCGAGGGCCCTCTCAATGTCGTTGGCGTAGGCCGGACCAATACCGGTCAGCTCTTCGAGCGACTCCACCTCACGCAGGTGTTCGAGGCTTGTCACCCCGGCCTGCTCCAGCCGAGCGGCGTGGGGAAAGTCATCGGGAAGACCAGGCCCTTCGTGGAGGCTTCCATTCGAGCCCGAGTCGGGATCGGGGGCCGAGGTGTCAGCAGCCATGACGGTGGGTCGGGTTGAATTGCAATAAAAAGGAGTGGATGGCACGCGCCTCCCGATCCGCACGAGGGGTCAGGAGGGCACGAACGCCGCGAGCGCAATCGGCCAAATGGCGATTTTGCCAAGCCCTTGTATCCCAGCTACAACCCTCGGTTTCGCCCCCGGACGCGCCCCCGGAACTCGTTTTTTATTAAAATCTGTTTACACGGCTGGAATTCGGATGGCTCATCGCCAATTCTTTTCGCGGTCCCAAGTCCTCAGTACCGATTAGAGGCCTCCTCACGGCCAGCCTGCTCGACATCCTCACCACTGAACACCGCCTCACTGGTGCCCACGTCCGACCCCGAGGATCCCCCCACCGACGCCCTCGTCATCATCCCCACCTATAATGAAGCCGACAACATCGGCCAGGTCATTGACCTCGTTCTGGCACAACCCCTTCCCATTTCCATTCTGGTGGTCGACGACAATTCGACGGATGGGACCCCCGAGGTGGTGCGCGCCAAAAGGGACGAGGCCCCCGACCGGATCCACCTCATCGAGCGCAGCGGCAAGCTGGGCCTGGGCACAGCATACCTGCGGGGCTTCCGGTACGCCCTGGCCCAGGGATTTACGTACATCTGTGAAATGGACGCCGATCTGTCCCACGACCCAGACGACCTTCCACGTCTCATCGAGCCGGTGCGGGCCGGCGAGGTCGACTTGGCCATCGGCTCACGGTACGTGCAGGGCGTGCGCGTCATCAACTGGCCCCTCTCCCGCCTCGTCCTGTCGTACAGCGCCGGCATCTACACCCGGGCCATTACGCGCCTGCCCATTCTCGACGTCACGGCCGGCTTCAAGTGCTTCCATCGTCGCGTGCTGGAGGCCCTGCCCCTCGATCGCGTGAACTCCGACGGCTACGCCTTCCAGGTGGAAATGCATTACCGCACCTGGCGGGCGGGCTTTCGTTTCAAGGAGATCCCCGTGATCTTTACGGAGCGGACAGAGGGCGAATCGAAAATGCGGCGCGAAATCGTGGTAGAGGCGGCCCTCAAGGTGTGGGAGCTTCGCCTCCGCGACCTGATGGGTCGATTGTGAGTAACGTTCGGCGCTACGCGTCATGGGTTGGGGAATGGATCGAATGAGTCTCTCTCCGATCCGCCACGTGCGTCAGCGTCTTGCCGCCTGGATGCACATCCCCCTCGTTTTTTCGGTTTCCTAATAGATGGAGTCGACATCACGTCTTACGTTAAAAAAGTGGATTCTCTCTGTGCCGCCCTTTTTCACGTCCCCCCTGACCAACCAATCCGACCATGAGCACCTCTGGTGAACAAATCACAATGGAGGACGGCTCCCTCCAGGTCCCTGACACCCCCATCATTCCCTTCATTGAAGGCGACGGGGTCGGCGCCGACGTCTGGGCCGCCGCCCGCCCGGTCTTCGACGCCGCGGTCGAGACCGCATACGGCGGCGACCGCACCATCGAGTGGACCGAAGTCCTGGCCGGCGAGAAGGCCAAAGAACGAACTGGTGAGCTTCTCCCCGACGAGACCGTCGAGACGATTCGCGAGCACCGCGTGGCCATCAAAGGGCCGCTCACCACACCCGTTGGTGCCGGCTTCCGGTCCCTCAACGTCGCACTACGCCAGAAACTCGATCTCTACGCGAACGTCCGCCCCACCTACTACATCGACGGGGTGCCCTCGCCGATGAAGAATCCGGAGCAGATGGACATGGTGACGTTCCGGGAGAACACGGAAGACGTGTACGCAGGCATCGAGTGGAAGGCCGGAACCGAGGGCGCCGAGAAAGTCCGCAAATTCGTAGAGGAGGAAATGGGCTTCGACGAAACCATTCACGAAGGCCCAGTGGGCATCGGCATCAAACCCATCACCGAGTTCGGAACCAAGCGGCTCGTCCGGGAAGCCATCGATTACGCGCTGGCGAACGAAGGACACCAGTTCGTGACCCTCGTGCACAAGGGCAACATTATGAAGTTTACCGAGGGTGCTTTCCGTGACTGGGGCTATGAGGTGGCGCGCGAGGAGTACGGCGACGAGGTGATCACCGAGGACACTCTCTGGGAGGAGCGCGACGGCGAGCCCCCCGCAGACGCAGTTGTGGTAAACGATCGGATCGCCGACAATATGCTCCAGCAGATTCAGACGCGGACCGACCAGTACGACGTACTGGCGATGCCGAACCTGAACGGCGACTATCTCTCCGACGCCTGCGGTGCGCAGATCGGCGGCCTCGGCGTGGCGCCGGGCGCCAACTTCGGAGACGGGGCCTGCTTGGCCGAGCCGGTGCACGGCTCCGCGAACAAGTACGCTGGGCAAGACAAGGTGAATCCCTCGGCGCTCATTCTGTCCGGCCGGCTGATGTTTGAGTACATGGGTTGGGACGAGGCCTCCACCGTAATCCTCAACGCCCTAGAAACCACGATCGGGCAGAAGCGGGTGACATACGACTTTGAGCGCAACCTGGAAGGTGCTGAGCTGCTGAAGTGCAGCGAGTTTGGACAGGCAGTCGTGGAAAACATGGACTAATTCACGGGCAACAGGGTGCACTCTCCCCTGCCCAAAAGCCGCGGCATCGTGGAGCAATCCACGATGCCGCTTTTTTGTTTTCCCGAGTGTTGTGCTCGGCCTGCCGATGCTCCCCGACCTGGAGATCCCCCTGCTGGAGGGACCCTCTCCTGGGTCTGAGAGTGTTTTGCATTGCCCTATCGGTCTGAAATCCCCTGGTGCAAGTGCTTATGACATCGTCTCTCGCTGTCCTTGCCGACCGTGTTGCGGCGCAGCTGGATCGTCCCCTGCCGGGCCATGAAGCGCACCTCACCATGGCACCGCGGTACCCCGCGCGGCGGGCCGACCTGTCGATTGAGAATCGTGCGTGCCGGAAGGCTGGGGTGCTTGTCCTTCTCCACCTCCACAACGACGCGCCCGCTGTGGTGCTCACGGTCCGCCGGGACCACCTGCCCGACCACGCGGGGCAGATTTCTTTCCCCGGGGGCGAGCGCGAGGGCGACGAATCGCTGCCTGAAACGGCGCTCCGGGAGGCCGAGGAAGAAATTGCGCTCCTCCCCTCTTCCGTGAAAATGCTTGGGCATCTCACCCCGCTTTACATTCCCCCGTCCAACTTTTGCGTGCATCCGTTCGTGGGCCAGGCCACATCTATGCTCGACCTCCCCCCGACCGACGATGAGGTGGGCGAGGTGCTCCACGTCCCCCTTACACACCTCTTGGCCCCAGCCACCAGCGCGGTAGAGAGCCGGCGGCTGAAGGGGGAGGAGGTGAACGTCCCGTACTACGATGTGGCGGGACACAAGGTGTGGGGCGCCACGGCGATGATGCTGGCCGAATTCCTGACCGTCACGCGCCAGGCCGCGGCCTCCGCCGAGTGATCCCCGAAGCGGGCCTTTCCCCGAACAGAACTCCTCGCGCGACGAGCTCTCTTCCCCCCAACTTATCGACCGATGCGAGCCGCCCACTGAGGGAGCATCAACCGCCCACGTGCTGCTACCCATGGGAGCGCGTGCCCATGTCCCCATATAGGGGACCGCAAAGAACGCCGTCTATATCCAATTCTTAACGGCGACTTCCCCGGACTGGGCGAACGAGTCGTCACGTTGTGACTTACCAGTCATCGTGTGACTCAATAGTCACCTCCTGACGACTGCTTCATCCCTACTTCAGTCCATGTCTGTCTCCTCCGACTCCTCCCTGTCCCGTCGCGAGCGCGAGCGCAAGCGACGCCGTCGCGCGATGCGGCGGGCCGCCCAGTCCGTCTTTGCGGAGAAGGGGTACGAACAGGCCACCCTCGACGAGATTGCCGAGCGTGCTGAATTCGGCAAGGGCACCCTCTACAACTACTTCGAAAACGGGAAGGAGGGGCTCCTCTTCGCCATTTTCGACGAGGTCTACGACGACCTCCACGAGATGATACGGTCTACCTTCGGCAAGGACGGTGCCCATCCCCCTTCGTTTCGGGATGCATTCCATGCCTTGGTCGTGCGGTCGTTTACCTACTACGAGGAGCGGGAAGAGCTTTTCTTGATCCTGATTAAGGAGGCCCACCGTCTCTGCTTTAGTAGCGACGTGGAGAAGGCGGCCTATTTCCAGGAACAGCAGCAGCGGATGCTCGACGCACTGGTGCCGGCCGTCGAGTCTGCCATGTCGGCAGGGAGCATCGCCTCGCTCCCGCCGCGGTCGGTCGCTCACATGCTCCTGGAGGTGGTGCACGACCTGGTCGTCCACCGCTGCCTCACGGAGCGGAGCGAGGCGGACGGGACGTTGCGCCAGCACCTCCCGAATGCCCCCCTCCTGCACGACCCCGAGGCCGCCGCCGATTTTCTTACCTCCCTTCTCTTCGACGGCCTGGGGACGGATGACCGGTCTGCGGACGTTGAATAACTCGACCTTTTTCTACTGGACGTGACTGCCCTTGCCATGCGCGGCGCTGATTTCTTAGTCCCGGTCCTCGCTCTCCTAATGGGAGCAGCGACGCTGCTCGTCCCTCCGATCACCCATGCACAATCCGTGGATGTGGACTCGGAGGCCCCACGCCCCGCGGTGCGCTCGTCGGAACCACCTGCGAATCAGGCCGAGCCGCTCGTCCTCACAGTTCGGAAGGCCGTACAAACAGCGCTTGAACAAAACCTGGACCTACAGGCGGCCCAACTCGACGTCCGCGACGCCGACGCGCAGGTACAGGAGGCGTGGGGCAACCTGTATCCGTCGCTCGATCTCACGGGGAGCTATACCCGCAACGTCGTGACGGCCAATCCCTTCGCCGGGAGCGACGCCCTTACGCTGCTCGGGGGTGGGGGCGAAACAGAGTGGCTCGCCTTTAACGAACGACGCCGCCTGGACAACAACCCCGAAACCGACCCAATTCCCTTTTCCACCTTCACGCAACGCCAGCGGGATAGCATCGCCGCGGCAGGCATCTCGCTGGGCGGTGCCGGCGGCAACCCCTTCGGCGTAGACAACGAGTTTCGTGGGGGGCTTCAACTTACCCAGACGCTCTACAGCAAGCAAGCCTTTGCCTCGGTGAAGGGATCACAGCAGTTCAAAGACGTGAGCCGCTTTGCACGCGACCGCCAGGTGCAAGAGGTTACCAACCGGGTGATCACGGACTACTACCGAGCCCTGCTCGCCCAAGAACGGGCGCGAGTTCTACAAAACAGCGTAGATCGAGCCCAAAAGACACTCCAGGAGGTATCGACCCGCGTACAGCAGGGGGTGACCCCGAAGGCCCAGCGTCTAGGGGCCAATGTGGAGCTCTCCAACGCCCGTACGCAGGCCATCGAAGCCCGCAACGCCGCCGATCTCGCACAGGATCAACTCAAGCGCACCATTGGCCTCTCCCCGGACCGGCCAATCCAGCTCGACGGCACCCTCGACGAGCAGCGCAAAGACGGCCTGCAGAATGTATCGCTCGAAACCATCTCGATGTCACGGGCCGTGAGTCAAGCCATCGAAAACCGGCCGGACCTCCAGCGCGCCCGACTCAATGTGGAACTGCGTGACATTCAGGCCGAAGCAAGCCGCTCTGCGTACTTCCCGCGTGTGGAGGCCGTCGCCAACTTCAGCTACTCGGGACGCGTCCCCGACGACCGCTCGCGCGTCCTAACCAACGACCCGAATCGACCGAATCAGCCGACGCCCTTCTTCTTCCGGGAGCAGCAACGAGGCTTTTTCAACGATGACTTCTGGAATCCCTCGTTCAGCGTAGGGCTGCAGTTGAACTGGAACCTGTTCGACGGCTTTCAGCGATCCTCGCGCGTACAGCAGGCCGAAATTCAGCGCCAGCGTGCCGAGCTTCAGCGTGACCAGCTGCGGCGGGCCGTCACGCTAGAGGTGCGACGGGCCGTGCGGGACCTCGAGAACGCCCGGGAGCGCATCGAGTCGCAGCAGACGAACGTGCGACGGGCCGAGCTCAACTACGACCACGTGTCGCAACGCGTGAGCGAAGGCGTCGCGAGCCAGATTGAGCTTCGAGAAGCCTCCGAACAGCTCGATCAGAGTCGCCTCAACTACCTCCAGGCCGTGCACGACTACTTGGTTGCGCGCAGCGATCTGGAGACGGCCCTCGGCCAGCCGCTCACGCCCACCTCCGAATCGTACCTCATGACGCGTCGATGATTTCCTCCCTCCTCGGTCGACCCTCTTTCCCCGACGATTCGCCCCTCCAATCCATGCCCACCGTCTGGCCCCCCTTCAGATCTCGCACATCGCGCCGCACCGCATCGCTAATCCTGAGCGCAGTTGTGCTGCTGGGCGTCCTGGCGAGCACCAGTGGCTGCGAGGACCAGCAGGTGTCGGACGCCTCGGCAAAGGCCCCGTCCGAGCCCAAAACCCGCGTGGAGACGCTCGTTCTGGCTCCCACCTCGTTCACCGACGTCATTGAACTGACCGGCAGCGTGGAGGCGCTCGACGACGCTACGCTCTCGGCCCAGACCAACGGCACTGTGACGATGCTGCGCGACCGGGGCACGCGTGTCCAGGAGGGCGAACTAGTGGCCGCCATCGACGCCGACGAGGCGCAGGCGGCCGTGGTGCAGGCGCGGGCCCAGTACGACCTGGCTCAGGACCGCTTCGAGCGGCAGCAGCCCCTCTACCGCGACTCCGTGATCAGCGCACTGGAATTCGAGCAGGTCCGCTCGGAACGCAACCAGGCACGGGCCGCCCTCACCCAGGCCGAAAAGCGGCTTACCAACACACGCATCGAAGCCCCTTTCGACGGCACCGTCGAAGAGCGCTTCATCGAAAAAGGCGAACAGGCGGCCCCCGGGACCCAGGTGGCCCGCCTCGTCAACACACGCCGCGTGAAAGTCACCGCGGGCGTGCCGGAGCGCTACGCCAACGACATTCGGGAGGGCACGCCCGTACAGCTCGACTTTCGCCGCTACAACGCCGGCGTGCGCACCGCCGAGGCCTCATTCGTCGGCAGTGCCATCGACCCCGACAGCCGCACCTTCCCCATCGAGGTCACAGTTTCCAACGAGAACGACCGCTTGAAGCCCTCGATGGGCGTAACCCTGCGGGTGACTCGTGCCGTGCTTGACAGTGCGGTCGTAATTCCGCGCTCGGCCGTGATCCGGGACGAGACAGGACCACACGTCTATGTGGCCGACCGCACCGACAGCATCGCGGTCGCTCGCAACCGCGACCTGGTTCTGGGCCCCGCTACCGGTGGGCGCGTCGTGGCCGATTCAGGCCTTGCAGCGGGCGACGAGGTGGTGATCGTGGGTCAAAACAATGCGTCGCCCGGCGCCCCGCTGGAGATTGCCCAGCAGTACAACCGCACTACGGCCGCCGGCACGCCCTACACGGACAAATCGGACCTTCCTACCCCTCCGACCGACGAGTGATGCGCGTTCTCAACAGGCGAACTTTCCAGCCCTCGCCGCTGCACGCCCCTCTCCCTGACGGCCGACGCTCTGCTCCACCCGACCCGACGCTTTTGCGATGAAGATCACCAACCTGTCCATCAAGTACCGGACGGCCATCGCCGTCTTTACCCTGCTTCTGGCGATCGGGGGCCTGGCCAGTTACCTCACAATTCCAAAGGAGTCGAACCCGTCGATCGAGTTTCCGCAAATCGTGGTGACCTCCATTTACCCGGGCGCCAGCCCGAGCGACGTGGAGTCGACAGTGAGCCAAGTCGTCGAGCAGGAGATCAGCTCCATCAACGGCATCGACGAGATGCGCTCCACCTCCTCGGAAGGCGTTTCCACGGTCGTCGTGGAGTTTACCCCCGACGTAGACACCGACAAGGCCTACCAGGAGGTGAACCGGGCCGTTGACCGCGCCCAACCGGACCTGCCGGACGCAGTAGAGGAGCCGCTAGTCGACGAGATCAACACCGACGACTTCCCCATCATGACCCTCAACCTGTCGGGCACCTACTCATTGGCCCGGCTCAAGGAGGTGGCCGAGGACCTTCAGGACGACCTCGAAGGCATTTCTACCGTGCTGGAGGCCAACATTATCGGGGGGCTCACGCGCGAAGTCCAGGTCAACGTGGACCTATCGGCCCTCAAGACACACGGGGTATCGTTCAACGACCTCATCAGCACCATCCAACAGGAAAACACCAACATCCCCGGCGGCTCCATCGACGTGGACCGTCTCAACTACCTGGTGCGGGTGGACGGTCAGTTCGACGAACCGGCCGATCAGATCGAGGAACTGGTGGTGAAGACAACTGAGAACGGTCGGAGCGTGCACGTACGCGACGTGGCGGACGTCGTCTTCGGGTTCAAAGACCGTGAGTCGTACTCCCGCCTCCGCATCCTGAAACGCGAGAATGAGGCGGGCGAAACGGTGGCCGTGCCCGCGTCGGAGCGCCGCACCGCACAGGTCATCTCACTGAACGTGAAGAAGCGACCCGGAGCCAACATCCTGGAGACGTCTGATGCAGTGAAGGCGACGCTCGACCAGTTCGACTTTCCGAGCGGCACGGAGGTCCTCATTACCGGTGATCAGAGCGAGAACGTGCAGTCGCTGGTCACGGACCTGGAGAACAACATCATCAGCGGTCTGATCTTCGTGATCGCCGTGCTCTTGTTTTTCCTCGGGGTGCGCAACGCGACGCTCGTAGGGATTGCCATTCCGCTGTCGATGTTTACGAGCTTTCTGGTGTTTCAGGCGCTAGGACAGACGCTTAACTTCATCATCCTCTTCTCGCTGATCATCGCACTGGGGATGCTGGTGGACAATGCGGTCGTGGTGATCGAGAACATCTACCGCTTCCGGGAAGAGGGCTATTCGCGCTGGGAGGCCGCACGCTTGGGGACCGCCGAGGTGGGCGGCCCGGTGGTGGCCGCCACCGCTACCACGGTGTCGGCCTTCGTGCCCATGCTCTTCTGGCCCGGCATCATCGGAGAGTTCATGAGCTACCTGCCACTTACCCTCATCATCACGCTCGCGAGCTCGCTGTTCGTAGCGCTCGTGATCAACCCAGTCATCACGGGCTTCTTCGTGCAGGTGAAGGGGCGCGAAAACGGGGAGGCCGACTCAACCAAGTGGCCGGCGATTGCGCGCTACGGTGGGGGAGTGCTCATTCTACTGCTGAGCATCACGCTGGGCCTCGCGAACTGGAAGACACTCGTGGTAATCGGGATCGCCCTGCCGGTCCTCTACCTGCTCCACGTGTATGTGATGTCGCCCATCGGCGACCGCTTCGTAGAGCGCGGTCTGCCGAACCTCATCCAGTGGTACCGCAGCTACCTGGAGCGCATGCTGAAACGGGACTACACGCCCGGATACGCCTATGTGCGTAATACAGGGGCTCTCGCGGCCCTCGCCCTCGGGACGGTGCTTTCGGGACTTGGCGGCCTAGTGTGGCTCGCTGCCGGCCAGACGGCGGGCCTGCTACTCCTGGTGCCGGGCGGGGCCTTCGCCGCGCTGGGGGGGCTGGGCGTGGTGCTGCACACGCTGGAGAGCATCTACCTCGGCGGCTGGACGAGCGTTAAGGTGGGCGGCGGCCTCTTCGCCGTTATGCTCGCGGTCTTAGGCATGAACTACGCCACGGGGGGGCTTCCCCTTCCAGTCCTGCTGCGGCTCATGGTCGCTCCTACCGGAATCGTCGTCATTGGCCTGCTCGGGGCGCTGTTCAACAGGAGCGACCATCTTCTCATCACAGACAACCGCGCAGCCCTGCTCAATGGCTCACTGGGCGGCCTCGTTCTCATCGCGGGCCTTTTCCTCGTCGCTCCCACGGGACAGGCCTTTTTCCCGGACACCGACCCGAACCGCGTGCAGATCAACGTGGAAGCTCCACTCGGCACCAACGTCGAAACCTCCAACACCATTGCCCAAACGGCGGAGGAACGGATTCTGCAGCTGCTAGACCAAAACCCCAACTCTGAGGCCAACATCGAAAACCTGTTGGTGAACGTAGGGGTGGGGGGCGACGCTCAGTTTGGCGGTGGGGCACAGTCTCCGGAGCGGTCGCGGATCTCACTCAATATGGTAGACTACGCGGAGCGGCCGGAGTCCTCCAGCCGCACACTGGAGAAGCTGCGGGGCCAGCTGCAGGGCATTCCCGGCACCGAAATTGAGTTTACCAAGCAGGAACAGGGCCCGCCCACCGGCCCCCCGGTAAACATCGAAATCTCGGGGCCTAAGTTTGATCAGATCGTGCAGATCTCAAAGGCGGTGAAGAAGCGCCTGACCGACGCGGCCCAGAGTGGCCAGTTGCCGGGCCTCGTGGACGTGAGTGATAACCTCAACACGGGCCGCCCGGAGGTACAAGTCGACGTGGACCGTGAGCAGGCCGCCGAGTACGGACTATCAACCAGTCAAATCGCTCAGACTGTCCGCTCGGCCATCCAGGGCGTGGAGGCCGACACCTACCGCAGCGGCGAAGACGAGTACGACATTACCGTACGCCTCCAGTCCTCGGACCGCGCTACGCTCGAAAGCCTCGAAAATCTCACCGTCACCAATCTGCGGGGCCAGCAGATTCCCCTCACGTCAGTGGCCGATATCGAAGAGGGCACCGGCTTTGGCTCCATCACCCGCATCGACCAGAACCGCGTGGTCACGGTGTCCGGCGACGCGGCCCCCGGCTACAACGGCCCGGACGTGCTCACTCGCGTGCAGAACGAACTTGCCGAGTATCGACAGGGCCTACCGCCCGGATACACCATGGAGTACACCGGTGGCAACGAGGAACAGCAGGAGTCCTTCGGCTTCCTCACCACGGCGCTCGCCATTGGGGCGTCGCTCATCTTCATCATCCTCATCATCGAATTCAACTCCATAAGTGCACCGTTCATCATTATGGCCGCGGTGGGACTGAGTCTCATCGGTGTGCTGCTCGGCCTCATTCTCACCCGCACACCGTTCAACCTCTTCACCTTTATCGGCATCATCGCCCTGGCCGGCATCGTGGTAAACAACAACATCGTGCTGGTCGACTACATCATGCAACTGCGCGGGCGGGGGTCGGAGAAGCGCGACGCCATCATTGAGGGAGGCGCCACACGCCTGCGCCCGGTGTTGCTTACGGCGCTGACCACCATCCTCGGCCTCGTGCCCCTCACCTTTGGAATTAACGTCGACTTTGTGGGCCTGCTGACCGACTTTGCCCCCAACTTTGAGTTTGGCAGCGAGAACACACAGTTCTGGGGGCCCATGGGCACAGCTATCATCTCGGGCCTTACGTTCGCCACCTTTCTCACACTCGTGATCGTGCCGGTGATGTACTCTGTGTTCGACTCGGTGAGCCTGCGCGTGACGGAAGCCTTCGGTGGCAGTGTGGACAACGCCGCGATTGTGAGCGACACGGTGGTCACCGAAAGCCTGCTCGACGACGGGGTCCCCGGCGACGGGGCCCCTACGCCCTCCTCTGACGCCCACTCGCCCCCCCCAGAGCGCCCACCCGACGCGTAGCGCCCCACAACTCCTTCCGTCCCCTCCTTCATTGAAACTTTCTCGGGAGGCGAGACATCAGGGACACAAGACGATCCCGACTATTCACCTCATCATCCCACGTCAAACATGGCTCCCAATACGTCCCTTAATCCACGGTCATTTCGGGATCGCGACGACTCGCTTCTCAAGCAGCTTGGTCATACCGCACTTCACACCCTCGACGCCCTGTACGGCCGGTTCTCAAAAGTGGGCGACACGCCCGTCCACGATCCATCCATCCTTCCGGGAACGTCCCGCTTGGAGGCCCACTGGACCGAAATTCGCGATGAACTCGATGATCTGCTCCGCTACCGTGACGCACTGCCCAACTTCCACGACGTGGCGGAGGACGCGTCGACCATCTCGCAGGGCGACGACTGGAAGACGTTTTTCCTCTACGGGTACGGCCTGAAAGTGGAAGAAAACTGCGCCCGCTGCCCCCGCACCACGGAACTCATTGAGCAGGTCCCCGGCATGACGACGGCGTTTTTCTCCATCCTCTCCCCCGGCAAGCACATTCCGGCCCACCGTGGGCCCTACAAGGGCGTGCTTCGCTACCACTTGGGACTGAAGGTACCCACACACGCTGCGCGGTGCCGCATCCGCGTGGACGACCACATTTTGCACTGGGAAGAGGGGCGAGGCATTGTGTTCGATGACACCTACGACCACGAGGTCTGGAACGAAACCGAGGAGGAACGGGCCATTCTCTTCCTTGACGTGAAGCGCCCCATGCACCAACCGCTGGCCGGCCTTAACGATTTGCTACTGGGCCTCCTCCGATATACCCCCGCCGTCCAGAACGCCCGCGAGAACCAGCGACAGTGGACCAAGCGGCTGGCTCAAATGGAGCAGGGAAACGGGCGCCCTGCGGCGCCCCCCCCGGCCGAACCTTCAGGATGATCGCCGGGTCTGGTGTGGGACCATCGTCTCCGCACCCGGCGGGGGAACAGGTTCTTCATCTGCTTGGTCTGTTCCTCCCCAAAGAAACTGAACGGGCATGTCTGCATTTATCGGGGGTCCTACGGCAGCATTCCTATTGTCCCGTGACCAATGACGGCCGCGTCCACCGGGGCCCGGCCTGCTGAATTTTTTCAGTTCCCTTTTTTCTCGAATGGGCTTACTCGCTCTTTACGTTGCGCTGGCGATTGGCGTCTCCTTCCTGTGTTCGATGATGGAGGCCGTCCTACTGAGCGTAACGCCGTCGTACGTGGCGGCGCTGGAACGAGAAGGGAGTGCCGTGGGGGAGCGGCTGCATCAGTTCAAGGAGAACGTGGACCGTCCGCTGGCCGCGATCCTGAGCCTGAACACGATTGCCCATACAGTGGGGGCGGCAGGGGTGGGAGCCCAGGCGGCCATCGTCTTTGGGGAGGCCTACACGGGCATCGTCGCGGCGGTTTTGACCCTTCTGATCCTCGTCCTGTCGGAAATTATCCCGAAGACGCTCGGCGCAGTCTACTGGAGGACCCTCACTCCCACCATCGTGCGCCTCCTCACGGGCACCATCCTCGCGATGTGGCCGCTCGTGAAGCTGTCACAGGGCCTTACGTACCTCCTGTCCCGGAAGGACGACGAGGCCGCTTTCAGCCGGGAGGAATTTACCGCGATGGCCGAGTTGGGCGAGGAGGAAGGCGTATTCGAAGAAAAGGAGTCGCGCATCCTGCGCAACCTGTTCCGGTTCAACTCCCTCCGGGTGAAGGACGTGATGACGCCCCGTACCGTCATTTTTAACTTGCCCGAGGATACCACCATTGGCGACGTAGTGGAGGAGCACGACGAGTTTCGCTTCTCCCGCATTCCGGTGTACGACGACGATCCGGACGACATCACCGGTTACGTACTCAAGGATGAGATGCTGCTGCGGGCCGCGCAGGAGGAGTTTGACGTGTCCCTGGCCGACATGGCCCGCGACATCCTGGTGGTCCATGAGACCCTGCCCCTTCCCGACCTCCTGGAACGGCTGCTCGACCGCCTGGAGCACATTGCCCTGGTGGTGGACGAGTACGGGGGCGTGGCGGGGGTCGTAACCATGGAGGATGTAGTAGAGACGCTTCTGGGCCTGGAGATTGTCGACGAGGCCGACTCGGTCGAAGACATGCAGGCCCTGGCCCGCAAACAGTGGTTCCGTCGGGCCCGCGAATTGGGTATGGTGTCGGAGGAAGCCCTCGAAACCCCCACCGCTCCCGACACTGAGGAACTGGAAGAAACGGTTCTGCAACGCAATCTGCCGAACGACGAGGAAGATTCGACCGTGGCCACCGAGATGTCCGAAATGGCCCGTCGATCCTCGTCGGACGCCTCGGCGGACGAATAATTCCACCGCTCCACTGGTCGCCGCATGCCCCGCCCCCTCGACGCGCTGCCGGACGCTGCGCTCCGTCGGTTCTCGCGTCCGGACGTTCCCCCCCCCGAAGCCCTTGAAGACGTGCACCTCATCGGCATTTGTGGCACGGGCATGGGCGCCCTGGCCGGGCTCTTCCAGCAGGCTGGATTCACCGTACGAGGGAGCGACGACGGTGTATACCCCCCCATGAGCACCCACCTCGCCGAGCAGGAGATTCCGGTACAGGAGGGCTACGACCCGGCGCATCTCGATCCGCCCCCCGACCTCACAGTCGTGGGCAACGCCTGCCCCCCCACCCATCCGGAAGCCGCCTACGCCCGCGAGGAAGGACTGGTGCAGCAGTCGTTTCCGGAGGCCCTGGCGCATAACTTCCTCACCGAGGCCCGTCGTCCACTCGTCGTGACCGGCACGCACGGCAAAACCACCACGACGGGCTTGCTCGTACACCTCCTGCGTCACGCCGGCCGCGACCCGGGCTTCCTGATCGGGGGCGTTACACAGCGCACCGGCGAAAGCTACGCACTAGGCGCGGACGCACCCTTCGTGGTTGAGGGGGACGAGTACGACAGCGCCTACTTTGACAAGCGGCCCAAATTCATGCACTATCGGCCGCACGCCGCCGTCGTTACCTCCCTGGAGTTCGACCACGCCGACATTTTTGTTGATCGGGACGACTACCGTGGGGCCTTCAAGGACTTCGTCGGTCTGCTCGACGCCGACGGGCTCCTCGCCCTCTGCGGCGACGCCCCGGAGGTACGCGCCCTCGCTCCCCACACAAGGGCCACCGTTCGCACCTACGGCCTGGCTGCCGACAACGACGTGCGGGCCGAGAACGTGACCTTAACCGATACGGGACCGTCGTTCACGCTCCGGATGGACGGTCGATGCGAAGACGTGACCCTCCCCCTTCCGGGCCGCCACAACGTACAGAACGCCCTGGCGGCAGCCATGCTAGCCCACTCCGAAGGCGTATCGCTTCCGGAGATTGCGGCGGGACTCGCGGCGTTCGAGGGCATGAAGCGGCGCCAAGAGGTTCGCGGTCGCCCCAATGACGTGCTCGTAATCGACGACTTTGCGCACCATCCCACGGCCGTGCGGGCGACCGTTCAGGCCCTTCGCGACGCCCATCCCGATCGCCGGCTGGTGGCCATCTTCGAGCCTCGCTCCAATACGAGCCGCCGCGCGCACTTCCAGGCGGACTACGGACGGGCCTTCGACGCGGCCGACCACGTGCTCCTCAAGGCCCCACCGGTGCGCCACAACGACGACCCCGACGCGATGCTCGACGCGGACGCTGTAGTCCAGACGATCCGCGACCGCGGCACCCCCGCCGAGGCCTTCGACGACGTGAACGCCGTCCTCCCCACACTGGTGGACACCCTTCGCCCGGGCGACGTGGCGCTTCTCATGAGCAACGGCAGCTTCGGTGGCCTGCCCGAGCGTTTGCCAGCGGCGTTGGAGAATGCCGCGTAGCCCACCCGAGGCGAACTGTGGGTCCTCACGCTTACACGGCAGACACTCAGCGGCGACACACCCCGAAGCCGCCCTGTGGACGAAACGATGCGCCTCCGCTCACTCTTGACTTCTATTCGTCCGCCAACCCGAGTTCCTCACTCGCCATTTTCGTCCCCTGCACCCGCGCCTCAATTTTTTGGAACGCCGTTCGCCGAGCTGTTGAGCGGTCGTCGCCAAACGGCGAGAACCCACAGTCGTCGGTTGTCCCGAGCCGCTCGGGCGGGAGGTGCGTCGTGGCTCGCAGAACCATGTCGCGCACTTCCTCCGGCGATTCCACGTGGGGATCGTTCACGTCAATCACACCAAGAAAAATCGTTTGGTCGTCGGAGCTGCGCTCACGCACAACCTCAAGCACGCGCTCCGGGTCGTCTTCGCTGGCAAACTGCATGTAGAACCGGCCCGCGTCTAGGTCGAACAGGAGCGGCAGAAGCTCCGCGTAGTCCACATCGGCGCTGTGAGTGGAATCCTTGTCGCCGCCGGGACAGGTGTGCACACCAATCCGCTGGCGCTCCGCCTCGGAAAACCGATCGAGCACGCGGTTGTTAAGGGCCACGAACTCGCGGAGCAACTCCTTCGACGGGTCAAGCTTCACGGCAAGTCGGCCCTCCGTGAAGTCGATTTGCACCGCATGCGCCCCCGCATCGAGGCATTGACGGATGTCGGTCTCCACCTCGTCGACGAGGTCGTCCAGGAAGGCCTCGCGGGGGTAGCCTTCGAGCCCCCCCTCCGGATAGAGCAGGCTGAGTGCCGACGCGGAGATTACCGCTTGTTTGACCGGCACGGTGGCGTGTTCTTGAGTACGGGTGAGGTAGTCTACGGCGTAGGTCTCATAGCGGAACGGCCCCTCCGTAAGGCGAGGAAGCTGTCGAGTATGTCCCGCCGCGAATGGAATCTCAATGCCGCCAGGCTCGATGTTGTCGGCTCCCTCAACGGGGTACGATAAGAAACTGGGTTTGGCCTGCTCCCCGTCGGTTATGACGGGCGATCCAGTTTCCTCGAAGGCATCGACGGTGGCCCGGAGCGCCCGATCGTACACGCCGTTGAGGGCCTCCTGGCTCAGATCCCCGTGCCGGAAGGCCTGAAGGCTCTCAATGAGTTCTTCGGGACGGGGAATGCTGCCAATAGGTTCGGTGGGGAGCGACATGGAGCGGGAGGAATGGAAATGGGAGAACGACCTGTCGCCTACACGCCAACCTTTGGCAAACGATTCCTGGACAAGGAATCAACGGGGGTTCTCGGGGCGTTCAGTGATAAAAACTCATCGCTCTCCACGTCCCCATGCCCACCGCCACGGACGCTCGCGGCCATCCCGTTTCGCTCAGCTCGCCTCCCGAGCGCATCATCTCTCTCGTCCCTAGCCAGACAGAACTGCTGGCAGAGCTGGGATTGGACGGTCGGGTCGTCGGCCTCACCCGATTCTGCGAACGCCCTGAACACTGGCGGTCGGAAAAGACCATCGTCGGGGGCACCAAGCAGGTTGATCGCGACACCGTTCGCGATCTTGCCCCCGATCTTATCCTCGCCAACCACGAGGAAAACACAGCCGCCGACGTAGAGGCGCTCGACGCAATTGCCCCCGTGTACGTCACGGAGGTCAAAACCGTCTCGGGTGCCCTGGACATGATCCGGACCGTCGGCACGCTCACCGAGACCAGCGACCGCACTTCAACATTGGTGGGCAAGATTATCGCCCGGTTTGAGTCGCTCCCTGACTTCCCCGTCCTGCGTGCCGTGTATCTCATCTGGCGCGAGCCCTACATGACCGTGGGGGGCGATACCTTCATCCACGACGTGATGCAGTGGGGGGGACTTGAAAATGTCTACGGCGACCAGACGCGCTACCCTGAGTTGTCCCTGAAAGCTATTTCCGAACAGGATCCCGACTTGGTGCTCTGCGCCAGCGAGCCGTTTCCCTTCCACGAGAAGGATAAGTTCACCGCCGATCTCCGTGAGGCCCTTCCCAGTACGGCGGTCGAGATTGTGGACGGACAGCCGTTCTCTTGGTACGGGCCCCGGCTTCTCGATACGCCGACCTATCTGAAAGAGCTACGCGAACGGCTTCCCACCGTACGCGCTGCCTAGTCGTGCCATCAACCGGCTCCTCCGCGTAGCCCTCACACCAGCAGCGCCAGCCGACGGGCGGGGCGCGTGACGGCCACGTAGAGGAGCGCCTCCTGCTCATCGCCCCGGCACACCCGCAGGTCGCGGTGGTCCACAAACACCGTGTCGTACGTGGAGCCCTGCGCCCGGTGGACCGTGGTGGCGTAGGCGTAATCGACCCGGGCGAACTGCTCCCGGAGGTCGAAAAACCGGTCCCACTTCGACGGATCGTCCTGTGCCTTCTCGCGGCGGCGGTCCAGCGCGTCTTCGTAGCGCTCAAACTCATCTTCGTGCAGCACCTGCACCGTACGCGTGAGGCCCCGCCCCGGCGTCCGCACCTTGAGTTCCCACACCTTCCACTCGCTCTGATTCTCGGATTTGAAGGTGTCGGTATTCGCCTTCTTGACGCGCACCTCTTCGCTGTTGGTCAAGCGCTGCACCCCGTCGTGGAACCACGTTTCGGTGCCCACCAGCCACTCCCCCTCCACAAACCGGTCCGCGTCGGCCCCGTAGCGCTCGGTCCGGATTTTCCGATTGTACCGGCGGACCGTCTTGTTGCGGTAGGCGAGCACACGGGCGTGGGTGGCGTCCTCGGCGAAGGCCTCCGTGTCGAAGGCCCGGAGGACACTGTCGAGAAACTCGTCGCGATTGCGCGTGACGGCGACCCCCTTCCCGTCCTCGAATTTGCTGCCGAATCGGCCCTCTGTTCCCGTCCGGATTTTGGTCGCGAGTTCTAGAATGGGATTGTCGGCCGCCTGCCGGTGGATGGTTTCCAGGGTGGGGCCCGGCACGTCGAGGGCAGGCGACGGCTCCTCGTTCACCGGTGGCAGTTGGGCGGGATCGCCCACGAAGAGCCACTGCACCCAGAAGGGGGCATCTTCGATGTGCGACCACTCCTCGCGCCCAATCATGGACGCCTCATCAACAATCACAACCCCCTCTGTAAAGTCGCGCTCCTCCTCCGCCACCAGTTCGTACTCTCCGTCCTGTGTCGGCTGGAGGCGGAGCCCGAGGAACGAATGGAGCGTCTGCATCTGCACCGGGGCGTCGCCCAGTTCGTTGCTCAGCACCTGCACGGCCTTATGGGTGGGCGCACAGACCGTCACCGCGCAGTCTTCGTCCAACAACTGCTCCACGAGGCGGCTCACGAGGTAGGTCTTGCCCGTGCCGGCGTACCCGCGTAGGCCCGTAAACCGTTCGCCGCGGGCGAGGCGGTCGTAGACCTGGTCGTATGCCTCTTCCTGATCCTCGGTGAACGGCGCGTTGGCAAGGGTGGACATTGGCGGAGCAAAGGGACCGCTCGGACGGAGCGGCTGGTCGTTCAAAATCCGAGCGCGTACGGGGCGCTACGACGAGGAAGTGCCACGGAGGGCCGACGAGACAGACGCCGACTCGGCCTGTTGCCGGGCCAGGTCCGTGAGGTGTTGTCGAAACCCCCACATGACGCCCAGGTGGACGAGCGCTTGTGTACTGTTGTACACATACCAGGGCAAACGCGGCGAAAAGTCATGCACGGCGGCCAAGACCGTTTTTCCGTCAAGTACACGCCGAAACTCAAGCCGTCCGGATCGCTCGCCCTCCCCCGCCAAAAGTCCCCCGGTGACGAAAAACAGCTGCCGTCCTTTCGGGCTCCGATCGGCCGCAAATCGGAGCGTGAGGAGACGCCCCACCGGCCATAGGGTAAAGTGTGCCACACGCCCGTGCTCCACCCGCACCCGCAGCATCGGCCAGCCAAGTCGCGGTAACCACCGCAGGTACTCGTTCGCCACGTCCCGGGCTGTGAAGTTAGGCGGACAGGGCATTCGTTGTACCGACCGGGCCACGCTCTGATCGCGAATTACGGCGTCCTCGCGGTCGCGGAGTGCATCGCGCGGGTTGGGGAGGGGCTGGCCGTGCTCGTCCACCGACTCTTGGAGCGCCGCCTCGAAGGACAACGTATCCTGGGAGAGCCACTCCTGCATTTCGTTGGGCTGCACGCGGGTCTGATAGCGCAGACTATCGATGATGGGGGTGACGAGGGCCCAAGGCACTCCGCCAAACAGCCACACCCACAGTTTGGAGAGGCGGGGCGACTCAATCGGAACGGTGGTCGTCCACCGCCGGAGCCCCAACACATCGGCAGTCCGCAATAGCATCTCGTGGTAGCTCATCACGTCCGGTCCCCCGACGTCGTAGGTGGCGCCGTAGGCCTCCGGCGTGCCTAGGCTCCGCTTCAGGGCCCGTACGACATCGCGGCGGGCAATCGGTTGCGTTTCGGCGCTCGTCCACGAGGGGAGCACCATCACGGGCAGCCGTCGCACCAGGTTCAACAGGAGACGGAGCCAGGTGCCTCCACCGCCCACGATGAGGCCGGCCCGGAGCGTGGTCAGGGGAACCGACGTGGAGGCCAGGGCGCGCTCCACCTCCAGCCGGCGGCGGAGGGGAAACGGCAGCGTAGGCGCATCCTCCGGCACCAGCGCCCCGAGATACAAAATCTGCTCTACCCCTTCCGCTTCGGCCGCCCGTGCAAAGTTATCGGCCTGGAGCAGATCCAGGTCGGCCACCTGGCCTTGCGTGAGCCGGGCCGACGGCAGCATAGAATGGACGAGGTAGATGGCGTAGTCGGCCCCAACCAAGCCCTCCCGCACCGCATAGGGATCGAAGAGGTCGCAATGCCGCCACTCTTCGTGGGCCGACGCGGTGGCGTTTTGCTGCGCACGCACAGGCGAGCGGGTCAGCCCGATCAGGTCGTAGTCATCCTGAAGTGCCGCCCGAACCGCCGTGCCCACAAACCCGGTGGCGCCGGCGATGGCGACGGTGGGTCGAGACGCAGACTGGGCCATCGGACAGCATCGTCGTGGAGAGTAAGCGCGGGCGGGAGCTGGGCCCGCCCGCCTGAACAGAAAAAGCCCGCCCCGAGCGTGGTGGGACCGGCGGACATGGCGGAGAGGGGGGGATTCGAACCCCCGAAACGGCTCATCACCGTTTACTCCCTTAGCAGGGGAGCGCCTTCGACCACTCGGCCACCTCTCCGGATACTGCTGGGATGGTATGTAATGCCGCCCACAATGTTGCAGCCCGCCGCCCCCTCCTCTTTCTACGACCCAACTTAGCCAGACTCTTCGAGTGCCTCGGCCCCACTCGTAATATCGAGCAGCTCGCGGGTAATGGCGCTCTGCCGCGCCCGGTTGTACTCCAGCGTCAGGTCCTCGATCAGTTCCTCTGCGTTGCTAGTGGCATTGTCCATAGCCACCATGCGGGCCCCTTGCTCGGCGGCGTTGGACTCTAGGAGGGCCCGCCACTGCTGATAGTACAGATACCGCGGCACAAGCTCGTCGAGGAGCCCTCGGGCACCGGGCTCAAAGATGTAATCGATGGCCTGGCCGTTCTCGGGAAGGTCGAGCACATCCGCCTCCTCTTCCATCACCGGCGTGAGGAACTGCTCTTCCGGAATAGGAAGCAAAGGCTCGACGATTTGATTCTGGACGATCGTGTTTTTGAACTCGTTGTACACGAGATTGACCTCCCCCCAGATGCCACGCTCGAACCCTTCAACGGCGTCCTGGACGACGTGCCGGGCCACATTGAACGACAGTGAATCGAAGATTCCCTGATAGTCGCCGACGAGTCGGAAGTCGCGTTTCTGGAAGTGCTTGTGGCCCTTCTCTCCCACACAAAGGAGAAACAAGTTGTCCTTCGTGTCGGCGTACGACGACTCAATTAATTGCTCGGCCGTCTGGATTACGTCGCTGTTGAACGAGCCGCAGAGGCCTCGGTCCGCCGTAACGACAATGACGAGGGCCCCGTTTCTTTCCTCAGGCTCTTGGAACAGCGGGTGGGCCGTCGGGTCCAGCTCCCGCTTGAGATGATTCGTAAGCTCCCGGATCTTGTAGGCGTAGGGCCGCGCCTGGAAGATCTTCTCTTGGGCCCGCCGCAGCTTGGCCGCCGCCACCATCTTCATGGCCCGGGTCACCTGCTTGGTGCTCTCGATCGACTCGATCCGGTTCCGGATGTCGCGAAGGTTCGCCATGGATCAGGCAAAGGCGTCTGCGGGATGAGAAAAGGAGTTTACAGTGCTCACGGCTGCGCTCAGCGGCTACGCCATCGCGGCCTCACCGTCGCCGCCGGCTAGCACGTCTTCTTGCTCTTCTTCTTCCTCCTCCGCGTACACTTCGGACAGGTCCGCCGCGACGGACTCGAAGACCTCCTCGGCGCGATCGGTGAGCTCTTCGGTTTCTCGAATTTCCGCGAGCACGTCCTCGTGCTGGAGGCGCAGGCGCTCCACGTACTCCTCCTCAAAGTCTTCGATGTCGTCGACCTCCACGTCGTCGAGGTGACCGTTGATGGCGGCGTAAATAATCGCGACCTGTTCCTCCACCGGCACCGGCGAGAACTGGTCCTGCTTGAGAATTTCAACCAGGCGCTCTCCGCGGTTCAACTGACGCTGCGTGGAGGGGTCGAGGTCGGAACCAAACTTGGCGAAGGCCTCCAGCTCACGGTACTGCGAAAGGTCAATGCGGAGCGTGCTCGCTACATCTTTCATGGCACTGACCTGGGCCGACCCGCCCACACGAGAGACCGACGTCCCCACGTCGATGGCCGGACGGATGCCTGCGTTGAAGAGATCTGTCTCCAAGTAGATCTGCCCGTCGGTGATGGAAATTACGTTCGTCGGGATGTAGGCCGACACGTCACCGGCTTGCGTCTCAATGACCGGCAGGGCCGTAAGCGAGCCTCCCCCCTCAACCTGATCCTGCAGGGGCTCCGGCAGATCGTTCATCTGCGAGGCCACCTTTTGATCGTCAATTATCTTGGCGGCCCGCTCCAACAAACGACTGTGGAGGTAGAAGATGTCGCCCGGATACGCCTCACGACCCGGGGGGCGCCGCAGCAAGAGCGAGAGCTCGCGGTAGGCCACGGCCTGCTTCGAAAGGTCGTCGAAGCAGACAAGCGAGTCGCGCCCGGTGTCGCGGAAGTATTCGCCGATGCAGGCGCCCGCGAACGGCGCAATGTACTGCAGCGGCGTGGGCATGGAGGCGGAGGCATTGATGATTACCGTGTGCTCCATGGCCCCATTCCGCTCCAGGTCGCGCTGCACCTGCGCCACCGTCGAGTCTTTCTGTCCCACGGCTACGTACACGCAGTAGACCGGATCGCCCGTGTCGCTCCGCTCTTCGTGGGTCTGTTTCTGGTTGATGATCGTGTCAACCAGCACCGCCGTCTTTCCGGTTTGTCGGTCGCCAATCACGAGTTCTCGCTGGCCACGCCCGATCGGAATCATCGAGTCGACGGCCTTGATGCCGGTCTGCAGCGGCTCCTCCACCGGCTGGCGGTAGATAACGCCGGGGGCCTTCCGCTCCAGCGGGAGCACCGTCTTTTCCCCTTCAATCGGGCCCTCGCCATCGAGCGGGCGCCCGAGCGGGTCAATGACACGGCCGAGCATGTTCTCGTTCACGCCCACCGAGGCAATGCGGCCAGTACGCCGGGCCTCGTCGCCCTCACTTACCGCGTCCACGTCACCGAAGAGAATCACCCCGACGCTATCCTCCTCGAGGTTCAGGACCATGCCCTCCACGTCCTGCTCCGGGAATTCCACAAGCTCACTGGCCTGGGCGTTGCTCATCCCGTAAAGGGTCGCAATGCCGTCGCCGGCCTGCAGTACGGTCCCGGCCTCGTACTCTTCCGCCTCCGTTTCAAAGTCGCCGAGTTCGCGGCGGAGAATGTCAGTGACTTCGTCGGGTCGTATGCTACCGTTAGCCATGGGAGATCGAACGTTGAATCATCAAGTCGTTGAGTACGGGGTGCCGGGTGACCGCCCCCTGATCATCAAGCAGCCTCGGCGTCGGCCTCGACCGGAAGCGTGGCGTTTCGAAGTCGGTCGTGGAGTGCACTGAGTTGGCTCCGGACACTGCCGTCAAAGACGCGGTCGCCAATCCGGATGACGAGCCCGCCGATAAGGTCAGAGTCCTCCTCGACGTGCAGACGAACGTCCTTGCCGGTCTTCTGCTCGAGGGCTTGTAGCAACGCCTCCTGGTCGTCGTCCGTCAGCGGCCGGGCCACCGTCACGTTCGCGTCCACGATGCCCCGCTGCTCATCTCGGAGCGACTGGTACTCGTCGAGGACCTCTTTGGTAAGGGTTTCCCGATCCTTCTCCACCAGAAGCCGCAGGAATCGCAGCGTGAGCCCATCAATGCGGTCCCCAAGGAGCTTCTGGAGGATCGTGTCTTTCTTTTCCTGCGGAATCACCGGGCTCGTGAAGAAGCGCGACAACTCACGGTTTGACTCAATGCTGTTCCGGAGCAGGAGGACGTCGTCGTCGACGGCCTCAAGCACTCCGGACGCGTCGGCTTCCTGGTATAGCGCGGTGGCGTACCGCCGTGTGACCGTGCGCTGGCTCATACGAATGGGGCGTTGGAACGTTAAACGTCGACGCGCTGGGGCGCTCTAATACGGACCGCACCAGCGCTCTGACGCACTAATTCGTCGGAAAGTCCTCAATCGCGTCACGAACAAGCTCGCGATGGCGATCTTGGTCCAGATCGTCCTCCACAATTTTTCGGGCGGCCTGGATGGCAAGGTCCGCCACTTCGTCGCGCAACTCCTGCAACGCAGCTTGCTTCTCACGCTCAATTTCGGCCTGCGCCTGCTCTTTCATCTGCTGGATCCTGCGGCGCGTCTTGGCTTCCTCGTCTTCGCGCAACTCCTCGGCCGACTCGCGGGCCTCACGAAGGATGCGTTGCGCCTCCTGTTCGGCGTTGCGCCGCGCCTCTTTGTTCTCTTCCTGAATCTCTTTCGCTTCGGCGAGAGCCTGCTCGGCCCGCTGGATGGAGCTCTCAATCTCCTCCTCCCGCTGTTGGAGCGCCCGAGTAATGGGCTCCCAGCCCAGCCAATAGAGCACGCCCAGGAAGATGAGAAAGGCGATGGTTTTCCACACGATGAGCCCCAGGGAGGGCGTAACGAGGCTCTGAGCAAGCAGAGCAGTCATGAGCGAAACAGAGGTTGACGCGAGAAGTCAGCGGGCGGCCGGGCTGGGCCCCCAGAAGGAACGGCCCGGGTCTTCCCTACAGGAAGATGGTAACGGCAAGGAGCAGGCAGATGATCAGTGCGAACAGCGCCACACCCTCAATCAGGGCGGCGGAAATAATCATCAAGTTTCGGATGTCATCGGTCGCCTCGGGCTGGCGAGCGGCACCATCCATCGACGAGCTGGCCAACCAGCCAATTCCGACACCGGCGCCGATAGCGGCAAGGCCGGCGCCAAGTCCTGCAGCGAGGTATGCGAGAGCAGCGGCTTCCATAGTGTTCGGGTCTTGGTGAAAGAAAGGGAGTGGTGAAGGGTGATTACAGGTTCAACGCTTCGGGGAAATAACCCCCTGAACGGCTATGCGGACGTCGGCTCGACCGCCTCCTCAACCGCATCGAGGCGATCTTCCAGGCGCCCCGCTTGGGACGCCTCCTCCTCATCGTGCGCCCCGTGGTCGTGCTCCTCTACAGCCATGCCGATAAAGAGCGCCGAGAGAATGGTGAAGACGTACGCCTGAATGAAGGCAACTAGCAGCTTGAGCAGCAAGATGAAGACGGTGAATCCTATGCTAATGATGATCGTCCCTGCGGCCGCCGTCTGCCCAAA
>CAJXKO010000005.1 GCA_913055845.1 uncultured Bacteroidota bacterium
AGCACGTCGGCCAGTACCTCGTACACCGGGTCGTCCGGGCTGTACATGCTGGGGCGCGAGAAGCCCACCATCAGTCGCGGACGTGCCTGCTCGCGGAGCACCACGCGGCGTTCACCAAACTGCTCCGGTTCCTCGGTGCGCACGGGAGGTGGCGCCTCGCCCGCCGGCAGCCGGCTGAAGTACTTCTCAGCAAGGGTTCGCATCCGCTCCGGATCCACATCCCCAGCGATGCCAACCGTGAGGTTGTTGGCGTTGTAGTATGTGTCAAAAAACTCCTGCGCGTCGGTGCGCGAGAGCTTCTGGAGATCGGACATGTGTCCAATGATGGGGGTGCCGTAGGGATGCGCCTTGAAGGCCGACGTGACGTAGGCCTCAATGAGGCGGCCATTGGGGCTCGATCCTACACGCTGCCGGCGCTCTTCCATGACCACGTCGCGCTCGGTGTAGAAATCCCGGAGGACCGGGTTCATGAAGCGGTCCGACTCCAGCGCAAAAAACAATTCCGTCTTATTGGCCGGCAAGCTGTACTGGTAGACCGTTGCGTCGGCCGAAGTGTACGCGTTAAGACCTTCAACCCCGTTTTTCTGAAGGAGGTTTTCGAACTCGCCCTCCTGTACGTGCGACTTGGCCTCTTCCTGGGCGCGCTGAAATTGCTTCTCAAGCTCCGCGATGCGGGCGGAGTCCGGCTGGGGCGCTGCGCGCTCACGACGGAGCCGCAGGTACGCCTCTTCCTGACGCTCAAGGGCCGCCATCTCCTTCTCAATGTCCTTTGTGCCAATGGTGGTCGTGCCCTTGAAGGCCATATGCTCAAACATGTGAGCGATGCCGGTCCGACCTTCCGGCTCGTTCACCGATCCCACATCAGCGTACGTGGTGAACGACACGACCGGGGCGTCGTGGCGCTCAACAACCACAAAGTCGAGGCCATTCTCGAGCGTAAAGGTCGTGACTTTGTCTTCGAACCGCTGAAGCAGATCCGACTGGGCCGACGCAGTGGAGACGACTCCGAACATGAGGAGCCCGACCAGTCCAATCCAACGGCCAACACGGGACCACACGGATGGGGACTGACACGTCATCATGGACACGTTGGAGATTGATGTGCTTGGGAAATGCCGATAGGATAATAAAGGTATTGTGAGACTGCGCACATGCAAGGCAATGGTGCCCTCCTTTTGGTAATTTTACATTGCGCAGTCTGCAGTGTCATCCGAACGTCGGAGGTGGGCAGCCCGTAGTAACAGACCTCATTCCCAAAATCAGTCCCTTTCTGCGATGCAGTTCATCAACCAACCCGAGGCCGAAAACGAAGAGGCGTGGTGGGACCGTTTCAAGGAGCTGCTCGACGACCAGAACGACTGGCCGACGCAGTACACTTTTAAGTTCATTGCCCCGGCGGCCCACCTGGACGAGCTGAAAGATGTGTTCGACGAGCACCCGGTCCGGGTCCGGGAGTCGAGCAAGGGGAACTACAAGAGCGTGACCGCACACCTGCGCATGTCGTCGAGCGAGGAGGTCATCGAGATCTACGAAGAGGCCTCCAGCATCGACGACGTCATTGCGCTGTAGCCCCGGCCGCAGGGACTCATTCCTGCTGCCCCGGCCGCGCGGACGCTTCCGGTTCCGTCGTTATGCCCCGCAGTCTACACGCACCGACGCCCCCTCGTCCGGGACGCGCCACTGCCCTTATGCGCAAACTCTTCGCCTCCGCTCTCTGCGTACTCGCTCTTCAGACCGGCTGCTCGCAGGACCTCACGTGGCGGGCCGTCGATCGAATGATCACGGCAGAGTATCCAGACGTGCCCTTCATCACCACCGACTCTCTCGCCGACCGGCTCGCGGACGCGTCTACGGCCCGTCCGGTTCTGCTCGACGCCCGCTCGGCCGAAGAGTACGCCGTGAGCCATCTCCGGGGTGCGCGGCGCGTGAGTCCTTCGGCCGAGGCGTATCCGACCCTCGATACGCTCGCAGTGGACACACCCATCGTGGTGTACTGCTCGGTGGGCTACCGCTCGGCTGGGGTGGCACAGACGCTCCGCAGTCGGGGCTTTACGCAGGTATCCAACCTCCAAGGCTCCATCTTCCGCTGGGCCAACGGGGGACGGCCGGTGTACCGCGATGGCCAACCCGTAGCCGCCGTGCACCCGTACAACGCAACCTGGGGCCGATTGCTGAACGACTCCCTACGCGCCTACCAGCCCTCTTCAAGGACTCCGTAGGAGGAGGGTTCGTGTCTGCATGCAGGACCTGAGAAGGCAGATAGGTACTGAACCAAGCTTCTGAAACGACCAGGGTTGTGGGGAGCCCCGCCTGAGCCCACAGCCCGATCAGACTCGAACCCGTCCCAGGCAGCCCCAAATAAAAACCCCTCGATCTCAGGATGAGACCGAGGGGAGCAGCTCGAGAAATGCCTGCCCGGGAGGATTCGAACCCCCGGCCTCAGCCTCCGCAAGGCTGCGCTCTGTCCGACTGAGCTACGGGCAGATGCTTGGTGCTTCGTTTACCGCACCGGCATACACGACCCAGCACACGGAAAAGATCCGACGGGTCGTGTTCTTACAGAGTGTTCACGCTGGACGGACCCTCGGATTAGGACGAGGCCACAGCGACATCGGCTTCCGAAAGGGCCGCCTCGGGGTCGAGGTGGAAGAAGTGCCCCGTCGGGCCGCGTCCGTGTCCCAGTGCCAACGCATGCCGGATAGCCCCTGTAACGTAGCACTTGGCCCGGTCGATGGCGCGCTCCAAATCGTATCCCTTCGCCAGGTTCGCGGCGATGGCAGACGCGTAGGTGCACCCTGTACCGTGCGTGTGCTTCGTCTCGATGTGGGACGCGGCAAACGTGGAGGTGTGATCCGGGCGCACTAGCACATCGACCGCCTGCTCGACGTCGGCAAGATGCCCGCCCTTTACGAGAACCGCATCGGGGCCGTAGTCGAGCAGAGCCTCGCCCGCCGTGCGGAGGTCATCGGTCGTCTCAATCTCTAGACTGGTCAGGTGCTCGGCCTCATGAACGTTCGGGGTGACGACCGTTGCCAGAGGCAGTAGTTCGTGGACCAGCGTATCGATCGCCGCGTCCTGGAGCAGCTTGAAGCCGCTTTTCGAAATCATCACCGGGTCTACGACGAACGGAAACAGCCCGTGGGCCTCCACGCGTTCGGCCACCGTCTCGATGATACCGGGGGAGGAGAGCATTCCGGTCTTCGCCACCGCCACGTCCATGTCGGTGGCCACCGCGTCGATTTGCGCGGCGACGAGCGAGGGGGGAAGGTCGTGGGCCTCCGCAACCGTCTCGGTATTCTGGGCGGTAACGGCGGCGAGGGCCGAGGCCCCGAACACGCCGTTGGCCTCCATCGACTTCAAATCGGCCTGAATGCCGGCACCGCCGCCGGAGTCGCTCCCTGCAATCGTAAGGGCTACAGGCTTATCGGGCATGGGTCGTTAGGAACAGGGCTAACACATGAACGGCGAAGAGCAGGGCACTACCCGTGCTCGTGGACTAGGGCCCGGACTAGAACTACTTCCTCACTTCGTTCAGGGCGCGGAGGTACGCCCGGGCCGCCGCCCGGGGCGTCTCCACGTCCATGATGCCGGAGAGCACGGCCACGCCCCGGGCCCCAGCCTCCCGACACACCGGCACGCGTTCGGGCGTGATGCCTCCGAGGGCCAGCACAGGAACCGGCGACGCCACCTGGCAGAAGGCACGGAGCGGCCCGATGCCGGTCGACGGCTGGTCGGGCTTGCTGGCGGTGGGGAAAACCGGGCTGAAGAAGTAGTAGTCGACCCCGCGCGTCCGGTCCCCCTCTGCCTCCACGTGCTCGTGGGCCGAGTAGCCGATCAAGGCGTTCGCCCCAAGCACCGATCGGGCCTCCGACACAGCTGGCCCCCGCCATCCCACGTGTGCGCCGGCCCCGAGGGTTTCCGCCACATCAACGTGGCTGTTAATCGTAATCGCAACCCCGTCCGCGGCGGTACGAAGACGAGCGGCAAACGCCTGGGCCTTCGTCCGAAACGTGTCCGGCCCCGCCTCATGATCTCGAAGGTGTACCCAGCGCACACCCGCCTCCACCGCCTCTACGGCACGGTCGGCACGGGCATCGTCCGTGAATCCATCGGCGATGAGCGCAAGACGTGGATACGGCAGGTCCGCCATCAAGGTTGTTGCTGGATTCCTAGACTCGACATGGCCGGCCGAGCATTCGTCCAGGCCGGGAACGTCCCTCGTACTGCGTACCCGCGCATCGTTCCGGGCTGCTCAACATCCACGCAAAAGGCGCACCCCACGGGCACCAAAAGAGCCGCCATGATGCTCTACGTTTCCACCCGTCCCTCTCTCGGTGACGAGGCCTCGGCGTAGAGGCGGCGGGGAATGCGCCCGGCCCGATGGGCATGCCGACCGGCCTCTACCGCCAGCCGCATGGCGTGGGCCATCTCGACCGGGTGTTGGGCCTGCGCGATGGCCGTATTCAGCAAAATGCCGTCGTAGCCGAGCTCCATGGCCATCACCGCGTCACTGGCCGTGCCAATGCCCGCGTCAACGATCAGGGGCGTGTCGTCAATCTCTTCGCGGATGATGCGGAGGTTGTAGGGGTTTACAATTCCCATCCCGCTTCCGATCGGGGATCCGAGTGGCATGACGGCCGCACAGCCTAGGTCGGCCAGCTTACGGCAGGTAATGGGGTCGTCGTTGGCGTAGGCGAGCACCGTGAATCCGTCGTCGACGAGCGTCTTGGCGGCGTCGAGGAGTTGCTCCACGTCGGGCATCAGGGTCTCATCGTCCCCGATGACCTCGAGCTTAATCAGGTCGGTGCCGAGTGCCTCGCGGGCGAGTTGGGCCACGAGGACGGCCTCGCGGGCCGTGTAACACCCCGCAGTGTTGGGGAGCACTTCGTAGCCACCCTGACGGAGAAGGTCGAGGTGGCTTTCGGGGGCGGGGTTCTCCACGTTTACCCGCCGGATCGCGACGGTCACCAACTCAGTGCCCGTGGCCTCCAAGGCATCCAGCATGACCTGGGGATTGGGATAGCGGCTCGTGCCCACAATCAGGCGGGACGAGAAGGAGTAATCGCCCATGACGAGCGCGTCTCCAGCCTCGTGCTCCACTGCCCCATTGGTGCGTACATCGTTAGACATTGTATTGCCCTCAATTCGTTTTCAGATTGGTCCCTACGCCCCAGGTGTCGAGCCGCTTACCCACCCGGCTGGGCCTGAATGACCTCGACCGTATCGTCTTCGGCCAGCCGTACGTCTTCCCAGTCTTGGCGGCGCACCACGCTTCCGTTGAGTGCAACGGCCACGCCCGTAGTGGCGTCGTCATCGCCCGGGTCGATCTCAAGATCCCGTAGAAGGTCCGTGAGCGGGTACCCGTCCGGGACGCTGCGGCCGTCGCCGTTGACGGTGATTGGAATGGTGGTCTCTGTGGGAGAGTTCATGCCGACGGGGTGGAGGATTTGGCCTCAGAAAACCGCTGCGGAGAAAACGGTCGGAGCCAGTCCGAGGTTTCTCCCGTGTGGACGAGGCGGGCGATCTCCTCCGCCGTAATCGGGGTGAGCAGGATGCCGTGGCGGTAGTGGCCCGTCGCCATCACGAGGCCCGGCGCGGAGGTTCTGCCCAGGAGCGGGGCGTGGTCGCGGCTGGCGGGACGCAGGCCGGCCCAAGTTTCGTCGACCGGCAGGTCACGGATCCCGGGCACCACCTCCCACCCCCCTTCCAGCAGATCGTACAAGCCACCGGCGGTCACGGTCGTGTCAAAACCCATTTCTTCGCTCGTGGCGCCCATCACAATCCGTCCGTCGCTTTTGGGGGCGAGGTACGCCTCGGGGCCGCGCACTACGTGTTGGAGATCGAACGGCCGCTTGCGTCGCATCTGAATCATCTGCCCCTTGACCGGTCGCACCGGCGGGGTCGTATCGGGCGTCCAGCCGTCCAGGTCGCGCGACCAAACGCCCGCAGCTACGACCACACGATCTCCCGTCACACGCTCGCCCCCAGCCGTGCGCACCGCCGGGGTGTTGGCGTCCGGGACCACCGCCTCCACGGGTGTATCCTCGTGGAGCGTGCCGCCGTCGGTGCGGAAGGCGGTGCGCAGGGCGTCTACGAGGCGTCGGTTGTCCACCTGGTGGTCCGACGGAGCGTACACGGCGGCCGACAGGCGCGGGGCCACAAAGGGCTCAATTTCGCGGGCCTCCTCCCCCGTCAACCACTCTACGTTCAATCCCTGCTCCTGCTGAAAGTCGTAGAGCCGCCCCAAGGCTTCCGCCGCGTCGCGGTCGTCGGCCACGATGAGGGTTCCTTCGTCGCGGTAGTCCACCGACTTCCCGCTGGCCGCCTCCACCCGCTCGGCAAAGTCGGGCCATCGGCGTAGGCTCTCGCGGTTGAAGTCGTAGAGCTCAAGTTCTTCAAATTCGATCTCGGCGTCGGGGGCCAGCATCCCCGCCGCCTGGTACGAGGTAGCGCGGCCCGCACGGTCGCGTTCGAAGATTGTCGTGGGCGTACCGCGTCGTACCAGCTCAAAACCGATGCCGAGTCCAATGACCCCGCCGCCCACGATTATCACCTGTTCACTCATCGCAACTTGTTCTTCTTGAGGATTCCTCGTAACACACAGACACACTCTCCGGAAAGGGGACAGTTCGGCGCGGTTGGCAGCGCCGGTGCCTGCTGTTTTGGGTTGGTGTGTGCAACGCGATAAGTTCCCAGAGTGTCCGAACGCTACCGGGTGCGATGCGTGTGGATATCCCGCGGTCACGTTTGACTGGAGCTTCTCTCATGCAGCACGACACCGATCTCATCATCGTGGGGGCCGGATTGGCGGGCGCCTGCGCAGCCGTCACCCTCAGCCGCGATCATCGCGTCCGCATCCTGGAAGCAGAGGCCCCTGCGTCCGGGGCCTCCGGCGCCGCGGCGGGACTGGTGAATCCGTTCATGGGCCGCCGCGCTCGACCCGTCTGGCGGTTGCGCGAAGCACTGGCCGCAGTGCCGGCGCTTCTGGAGGAGGCGGACGCCTCGAATCTCTTTCCCGATACCGGCGTGCTGCGGCCCGCCGTCGAGCCCAATCAGGTCGCCTCGTTTCAAGAGGCCGCCCACGAACACTCCGATCTCGCCACGTGGCTCGCCCCCGCAACGGTTCACGACCGGTATCCCGCTGTACGTCCCAACCGGGGCGCGCTCTTTGTCCCGCTGGGGGGGGCTGTAGACGTAGGAGCGATGGTGCGGGCGCTCCTGGACGCGGCGGAGAGTCGGGGCGCGACGGTGGAGACACAGGCGCCGGTGCTCTACTGGCGCGAGACGCCCGACGCCGCGGTGGTGGAGGTGGGACGGGGCGACAAGACCGAAGAGCTCCGCACCGACCTCGTGCTCCTCGCCCTCGGGCAGGGCTTCCCACCATTTCCAGAGCTACGACGATTGGGACTAGAAGGGGTGAAGGGCCAGACGGTTCGGGTCCAACGCCCGGAAAGTCTCCCGGACACCCTTCCCCCGATGTCGGGCCGAGGCTACGTCGTGCCCGACGGCGATACCCTCATCCTCGGCAGCAACTACGACAACAATTACGACGACCTCAGGCCCGACCCCGACGCTACCAAATACATCCGGGAGAAAACGAGCAAGATGATCCCAGACCTGGATCAGGCCGAGGTGCTTGACGAAACGGCGGGCGTCCGTGTGATGCATTCAGCAACGAACCTACCGCTCCTAGGTCCCCTCCCCCGCCGCGAGCGCATCTGGACGTTCACGGCGCTCGGCTCCAAGGGCCTCCTCACCGCTCCCCACCTCGCCCGCAACCTGCCCACGTACCTGAACGATCCCACCAAAATCCCCAATTCGGTCTCTGCACTGAAGGCGTAGCCACCGAAGTCCTCCCCCTCAACGCTCCAACCCTCAACGCCCTAACGTGTCCAAGCAACCACACTCCACTGCCGACGCCCTCCTCCAACGCGCCCTCCAGCACGTCGAGGACTGGGAGCAATCCTGGGGCGCGTTCGACCGCCATCAGTCGCTCGGCGTCGACCCGGACCGCCTCGACGCCGCTCTCGACGAGTACCTGGAGCGACTGGAGGGAAACTACCCGTTCCACCATCCGCGCTACGCGGGGCAGATGCTGAAGCCGCCCCACCCTGTTGCCCTCGCGGCGTACGCGGCGGCCCAGCGCATTAACCCCAACAACCACGCGCTCGATGGCGGTCCGCCCACGAGTCAGATGGAAAAAGAGGTCGTGGCCGACCTGGCGTCCATGCTCGGCCTGCCCGACACGGCCCTCGGCCACCTCACCGGCGGCGGCACCGTGGCCAACCTGGAGGCGCTCTGGGTGGCGCGCGAACTGCACCCGGATCAGTCCCTCGCCGTCGCCGAAAACGCCCACTACACGCATGGCCGCATGAGTGACGTACTTGACGTGGAGGTGGTGCCGGTGCCGGCCGACGCCCGAGGCCGCATCGATCTCGATGCGCTCAACCGCGTCTTGGATAAGTACGCCATCGGGACGGTCGTGCTCACCGCCGGGACGACGGGCCTTGGAGCCGTGGACCCAATCGATGAAGCAGTTGCGTTGTGTGAGGCCCACGACGCCCGCATCCACGTCGACGCCGCGTACGGGGGCTTTTTTCGGCTGCTGACGGAGGACGCGGCGCCCGAGATCGAGGGATTCCCGGCGGAGCGCTTCCGGGCGATCGAGGAGGCGGATTCAGTGGCGATCGACCCGCACAAGCACGGCCTCCAGCCCTACGGCTGCGGATGCATTCTCTTCCGCGACCCCGCAGTGGGCCGCTTCTACCAGCACGACTCACCCTATACCTACTTCACGTCCGAGGACTTGCACCTCGGCGAGATCAGCTTGGAATGCTCACGGGCCGGGGCGGCCGCTGGGGCGCTGTGGTGCACCCTCCGTGCCCTGCCCCTCGAACCGGACGAGGGCCTCGGGCCCATCCTGGCCGCCTGCGTCCGCGCGGCCCGTACCTGGACCAAGGCAGTCGCCGATTCAGAAGCCCTCGCGGTAGTCGCCCCGCCGGAAACCGACATCGTCTCGTATGTGCCTACGACGGACGAGCCGACCCTCTCGGCCGTCCACGAGGCCAGCCAGGCGCTGTTCGACGCGGCCATGAACGACCCGGACGATCCAATCTTCACGAGCGTCTACCGCCTCTCGGCCGACGCGCTCGCGACGCTTCACCCCTCTCTCACCCCGGACCGTGAGGAGGCGGCCGTGCTCCGAAGCGTCCTCATGAAACCGGAACACGAAACGCACGCCGCCTCGTTGGTGGACCGCCTGGCCGCGATCGCCCAATCCGTCCCAGCGTCCTCGGACTCAGTTCGTGACCGTGACGGTCCCTCGTGAAATGAAGGCGTTGGGGTACTCCTGGCTCACAAACGAGAGGGCTTGTTCGGCCACCTCCCGATCGGCAAAGGCCCCAATCCGCACGCGGTAGTAGGGCTGCGAGTACTTGACGACGATCGGCGGATCGGCTCCGAGGGCCGATTCCGACGCTTCAGCCTTGTGGTTCTCCCACCACTGTCGCACCTGCTCTCGAAAATCCTGCGCCGTCTGTTTGTCGCGCGCCGAGAAAACCTGGATCCGAAACCCGTCGATGGCCCGCCGCACGCCCTCGTCGGCCCGCCCCCGCATCAACCGTGTCGGCACCTGGTGCGACACCGACACCGTGCGCGTCGGAGACGTAACCTCGTACGCCGACGGATCGAAGGTCTCATACTCGGCGACCGACGGGACACTGGCATCCGGATCGGGGGCTTCTTCCGGAGAGGGACCGCCCTGTCCAGAGGTCTGCGAGGTGCCGGTACAGGCACTCACGAGCAGGCCGAGCACAAGAATGGAGAGGAGAGATCGGCAGTCCATGGGATGGATCGGTTGACAGGTCTGTGGCACACTGCAGCTGATGGCTCACCGCCCCACTGGGTGCCAGGTAGTCTTAAACTCGACGAACGGCGTCATCCAGTAGGGGGACTGGCTTTCCTCAGAGCGCCACTCGGCGGGCGAGCGATCCGGACGGAACTCCATCCGCGTAACGCTCTCGGCACCCTCCCGCTCCAGAAGGGTGCGCTCTTCGGTCGAAGCCCCCACGCTCAGAATCGCATCGACGTCGCGGTGCCCGCCCACGTGCTCGCGGAGTTCCTCCCGGTATCCTGTGAGGATATTGACCACGCCGCCCGGAAGATCGCTCGTGTCGAGCACCTCGGCAAAGTCGAGCGCCAGGGTCGGGGCGTCGTTCTCGACGATGAGAATCACCGTGTTGCCGGTGGCGATGATCGGCGCCATGCAGGAGACGAGTCCCAGCAGCGGCGCATTTTCGGGACAGAACGCCGCGACGACACCCGAGGGCTCGGGCATCGAGAAGTCGAAGTGCGAGCTGGCGACCGGGTTGACCGATCCGAACACCTGCGCGAATTTGTCCGTCCACCCCGCATACCAGACGAGGCGGTCGATCGCGGCGTCGACTTCCGACACGGCCTCGTCCTCATCGTACCCGGCGGTGTTGACCAGGGTATCGACGAACGCCTGCCGGCGGGATTCCAGCATCTCGCCCATCCGGTACAGGATCTGCCCACGATTGAAGGCGCTCCGCCCCGCCCACCCCTCCTGGGCCTCGCGGGCCTCCACGACTGCATCTCGAAAGTCCTTGCGCGACGCGCGGCAGATGTTGGCCACAAATTCGCCGGTTGGGTCAGTGGCAGTTATGTACCGTCCGCTTTCGGTTCGGGGGAAGCCTCCACCGATGTAGAGCTTTCGGGTTTTGTAGACGGGGAGCCGTTCGTGGGCGTCTGTGGCTGCCATGACTGCGATGGATGTTCAAGGTACGGAAGAAGACCGTGCATCCCCCCCTCGCGACCGAAGCCGCTTTCCTTGTAGCCGCCGAAGGGGCTGGCGGGATCGAATTTGTTGTACGTGTTGCCCCAGATCACGCCGTTCTTGAGGGCCTGCGAAATCGAGAACAGCTTCGAGCCCTTGTCGCTCCAGATGCCGGAGGCGAGACCGTACTCGGTGTTGTTGGCGCGCTCGACTGCCTCCTCGGGCGTCCGGAACGTGGTGACCGAGAGCACCGGGCCGAAGATTTCCTCCTGCGCAATGCGGTGCGACTGGGTGACGTTGGTAAAGAAGGTGGGCGGGAACCAGAACCCGTTCTCCGGCAGGTCGCACTCGGGCTGAAACTTGTCCGCCCCCTCCTGCTCGCCAATGTCCACGAGACGGCGAATCTTCTCCAGCTGCTGCTTGGAGTTGATGGCGCCGATGTCGGTATTCTTGTCGAGCGGGTGCCCCACCCGAAGCGTCGAGATGCGGTCCCGAAGCTTCTGCGTCACCTCCTCGGCCACGCTCTCCTGCACCAGCAGCCGCGACCCGGCACAGCAGACGTGCCCCTGGTTGAAGTAGATGCCGTCGACGATGCCCTTCACGGCCTGATCGATGGGCGCGTCCTCGAAGATGATGTTGGCGCCCTTTCCGCCCAGCTCCAGCGTAAGCCGCTTCGTTGAGCCCGCCAGTTGCTTCTGGATGTGCTTGCCGACCTCGGTGGAGCCGGTGAACGCAATCTTGTCGACGTCGGGGTGCTCCACGATGGCTGAGCCGACCTCCCCGGCCCCCTGCACGATGTTGACGACGCCGGGCGGCAGCCCCGCCTCCTGAATCACCTCGGCCAGCTTCACCGCCGTGAGGGGCGTCGTTTCGGCGGGCTTCAAAACGACCGTGTTGCCCGTGGCAAGGGCCGGCGCCAGCTTCCACGCCGCCATGAGGAGCGGGAAGTTCCAGGGGATGATCTGGCCGCAGACGCCGAGCGACTCGGGACGCCCGGGGCCCGGCAGGCTGTATTCGAGCTTGTCGGCCCAGCCGGCGTAGTGGAAGAAGTGCGCCGCGACCAACGGGATGTCCATGTCGCGCGACTCGCGGATCGGCTTGCCCCCGTCCATCGACTCCAGCACCGCAAACTCGCGCGACTTCTCCTTGATCATGCGCCCGATGCGGTAGATGTACTTCGCCCGCTCCTTGCCGGGCAGGTCGCGCCAGGTGGACTCGTACGCCTCGCGGGCCGCGCTCACCGCGTCGTCCACGGTGCCCGCGTCGGCCATTCCCACCTCCGCCAGCGTCTCCTCCGTCGCCGGATTGATCGACGGGAAGTACTCGTCGGTCTCGCGGAATTCCCCGTCGATGAACGGGCCGTATCGTTCCTCCAGCCGGACGTGGTCGGCGGACTGTGGCGCGGGGGCGTACTCCCACTCGTCGCCAAACAGCAACTCGCGGGCCGTGTCGGGGGCCGCCTCTAATTCAGCCATGATGCGTTGGAAAGTTGAAGGTTAGCAAGTTGAAGGTCTTCAGATCCTATCTCGTACATCCGGCTCCGACTGATGCCGCGCGGTCGAAAATCTGAGACAAACCTTCTAACGTTCAACGTTTTCAGATCCCAGCCACAGCGTCCCCTCTTCGCTGTAGGTAAGTCGAGGGGCGACGTACACGTTGCAAATCGAAAACGTTCAACCCAAAGACAGATACCGCTTCGAGTGATACCGGCCCTGCCGCTCCTTCTCCAGCTGCAGCAATAGGTCGTTCAGGAGCGACGAGGCGCCGATGCGGAAGCGCTCGGGCGTCAGCCAGTCGTCGCCCAGCGTTTCCTTCACGAGCACGAGGTAGCGCAGCGCCGGCTTGGCCTCCCGTATGCCGCCCGCCGGCTTCATGCCCACCTTGCGGCCGGTCTCCCGGTAAAAGTCGCGGATCGCCTCCAGCATCACGAGCGTCACCGGCATCGTGGCCGCGGGCTTCACCTTGCCGGTGGAGGTCTTGATAAAGTCGGCCCCGGCGTCCATGGCGATGCGGCTGGCGAGGCGGACCGCGTCGTACGTTTCCAACTCGCCCGTTTCCAGGATCACCTTCAGGTGCGCGTCCCCGGACGCTTCGGCCAGGGCGCTGATCTCACGGTGCACCCGTCCGTACTCGCCGGACAGGAAGGCATTCCGATTGATCACCACGTCGATCTCGTCGGCCCCAGCGTCGCGGACGCGCTCCACCTCCTCCACCCGCTCGTCGAGCGCGGCCTGTCCGCTCGGGAAATAACTCGCCACCGACGCCACGTTGATGTCCGTCCCCGCCACCTGTTCCCGCGCCACGGGCACCATCGGCGGGTAGACGCACACGGCGCCCACCGACGGGTAGTCGCGATCCGGGTCCGGGGTGCGCGCCTTCTGGCAGAGCGATTTCACCTTGCCCGGCGTGTCGGCGCCCTCCAGAGTTGTGAGGTCCAGCATCGCAATGAGCCGCTTCAGACCCTCCACCTTCGCGTCTTTCTTGATGCTGCGGCTGGCGAGGCGTGCGGCGCGCTCCTCGGCGGCCACCTGATCGACACTGGGGACCTGCGGGGGACGATATGCGGCGGTGCGGGGCCGTTGCATAGAACCAGGACGGGTGGATGCCAGATGCGAGAATCAGACGGTTGTTTTCTGCGCGGAACCCTACGAACGGGTTTGTTTCGGAACCGGTCCGACGCGGCCCTTCCTACCGATCCACGAGTTCGTCGAGGTTGTAGCGCTTGCGTTTGTCCCAGAGCGTCTTCTTGGAGATACCGAGATCGTCGGCGATATCGGCGTAGCTGTCGTTGGTTCGCGTTTCGAGGGTGCGGCGGATGTACGCCTTCTCCACCTCTTCCAGCGTACGCCCGAGCGAGAACCGGAAGCCATCGCCCGCCAGGGGCTGCTGATTGTCCAAGCGGCTGGGAGGAGCGAGGGTCAGGTCATCGGCGCCAATGCGATCGCCCTCCACAAAAATCATCGCCCGCTCAATCACGTTGCGGAGTTCCCGCACGTTGCCGGGCCAGGTGTGGTTGAGCAGCTTCTCCTTCGCCGAGTCCGTGAATCCTTTGATCTCGTTTCCGAATTCCTGGTTGAACTCCGATACGATTTGCTTACCAATCAGGAGCACGTCGTCCCCCATGCGGCGAAGGGGAGGAAGCTTCACGTTGACCACGTTGATGCGGAAGAACAGGTCCTTCCGGAAGCCCCCCTCCTGCACACTCTGCTCCAAATCGGCGTTGGTGGCGCAGAGAATCCGCACGTCGGCCGTTTTGTCCTCGACCCCGCCGAGGCGGCGGAACTCCCGACTTTCCAAAAACGAGAGCAACTTCGCCTGAAGGGCCAAGCTCATCGAGTCAATCTCGTCGAGGAAGAGGGTGCCCCCATCGGCCACTTCGATGAGCCCCTCCTTCGAGTCGCGCGCGTCAGTGAAGGCACCTTCCTCGTAGCCGAAGAGCTCCGCCTCCAAGAGGTTATCGGGGAGCGAGGCGCAGTCGATGTCGGTAAAGGACTTTTCAGCCCGCGGCGAGTTATAATGGAGGGTTTTGGCCGTCAGGTTTTTACCCGTCCCCGTCTCGCCGGTGAGCAGAACCGTCGTGTTGGCGGCGTCGCAGAGCGTTTCGACCGTTTCCCGAACCTCCACGATCGGGTCGCTCTTCCCCAGAATGCCCCCAATCGGATACTGCTTCTGCTTCTCCGTCTTGATCTGCTTGAGCTCTTGCTGCGCCCCGTACAGCTCGATGGCCTTTTGCAGCAAGGCCCGCATCTCCTCCAGGTTTACGGGCTTTTCCAAGTAGTGGAATGCCCCTTGCCGCATGGCTTCCACGGCCGTCTGGACCGACGAGTGAGCCGTCATGATAATGAACGGCACGTCGAGCTCGCGCTCCTGTAAGGTTTCCATGAGCTCTACCCCGTCCATCTCCGGCATCATCATGTCCGCCACGACCACGTCGGGCTCCTCGCTGTTCTCTTCAAGCGCCTCGACCAGCGATCGGGGGTTGACGAACGCGTCGACCTCGTACCCATCCCGCTCCAGCACATTGCTGAAGAGATTGCCAATCTTGGGCTCGTCGTCGACAACGAAAATCCGTTTGCTCATGGGACTCCTGGAATTTCTACACGATAGTAGACCGTCGCTCCGCCCACAAATCGGCTCGTTCCCCGGTTCGAGGCGAGCGACGGGTTTTCACGACTACGCAACCTAAAGATCTTCCCCCTTCCTGTCCAACGGCACGGGAATAATTCTCCCTATGTGCCAATGGGTCCATTCCTCGCGGGCCGGACCGGCCCCGTGAAACGGCGAGGGTCTCCCCGGCCAACACCTTTCGGTCCCCGCGGTAAGACATGTCGTTCGGCTCGTTTGCTCACTGCCCCGTCCTCCTTCATTGATGATCCGCCGCTTCTTTGGCCTGCTGCTGGTTGTTCTGGTCGGGATGGGATGCGGAGGGGCCTCTTCGGAGCAGACCTCCTCGACCGTCACCGACGACCTGGGACACACGGTCACGGTCGATGCGCCCGCGAAGCGGGTCGTTTCCCTCGCGCCCAACCTCACCGAGATCGTGCACGCCGCGGGGGCGGGGTCCACCCTGGTCGCCCTCACGAAGTCGGGCGACTATCCACCACCAGTCGATACCTTGCCCCACGTGAGCGCCCTGCCGGTCGACTTCGAAGCCGTGGCCGCGCAGGAGCCGGACTTAGTGTTGGCCACCGACCAGATCAACGCCCCCAAGGACGCCGAGACGTTTGCGGCGCTGAACCTTCCCGTCTACTTTTTTTCGTTCAATACGCTGGACGACATCGTCGAAAGCCTCCGAACCACCGGCCGCTTGCTCGGGACCGCGGCGGCGGCGCGGGACAGCGCCGCGGCCCTGAAGCGGGAAATCGATGCCCTCAGGGCCCGCACGGGTTCGCTGCCCGACGACCAGCGACCGCGCGTGTTGGTGCTCGTGGGCGACGAGACGCTGTACAGCTTCGGGCAGGGGAGCTACGTGCATACCCTCGTGGCCCTGGCCGGGGGACGAAGCATCACAGCAGATGTTGACAACCAGGCCCCCACGCTCAGCGAGGAGTACGTGCTCACACAGAAGCCGGACGTAATCGTGGGGCTGTGGGGCTCGGACTACGACGCCTCCCGCCTGCTTGACCTCCACCCGACGTGGGACGTGGTGCCGGCCCTCCAGAACGATCGGGTCTACAGCTTTCCCTCTGCCCTCTTTGCCCGTCCCGGCCCCCGGGTGCTGGAAGGGGCCCGCCAGCTGGCCCGCCGCCTCCACCCGGAGCGGATTTCGTCTTCTCCGGCTTCTGAGGGACAGTCCTCCACTTCTCATACCCCGACCTCCTCGACTCCATGAGGCGTCCCTGGCTCATCGGTTTGGGCCTGGCGGGCCTGCTGGTCGCGACCGTAGGAGCGGCCGTGTCCGTAGGCAGCACGGCCACGGCGTGGGGCGACGTGTACCGCGTGCTGAGCCATCGGCTGCTCGGCCTCGGGGCATCGCCCGACCCGACGCTCGACCGCATTGTGTGGCGGCTGCGCCTGCCACGGGCCGTGCTGGCCTGCATCGTAGGCGGCGGGCTCTCCATTATCGGGGTGGCCATGCAAACACTCGTGCGCAACCCCTTGGCGGAGCCGTACATCCTGGGCATTTCTAGCGGGGCATCGGCCGGGGCGTCGCTCTTCTACCTCGGCTTCCTGCCCCCGCTGCTTAGCAAAGCCGTGTCGATGCCAGTAGCGGCCTTCGTCGGGGGACTAGTCTCCATCACGATTGTCTATCTCGTGGCCCGCGACGGGCGCCGCGTCTCAGTGGCGCGCCTGCTCCTGGCCGGTGTGGCCATGTCCGCCCTCATGGCGTCGGTCACGTCGTTCGTCACCTTCTCATCGCCGGAGCCGGACAAGCTGCGGGCGGTGCTGTTCTGGTTGCTCGGGTCGTTGAGCGGAGCACGGTGGGGCCTCCTGCCCCTGCCTGCCCTTGTCACCGCCGTCGGACTGGGGGTGATGCTCGTGCTGGCCCGCCCGCTCGACGCGATGCTGGTGGGGGAGGAGCCGGCCCAGAGCCTCGGCATGCCTGTGGAGTCCCTCAAGCGGGGCCTCATCGTGCTCGCCACGCTGGTGACGGGGTCGCTGGTGGCCGTGTCGGGGGCCATCGGGTTCGTGGGGCTCATCGTGCCGCACGCCGTGCGTCTGCTCGTGGGCGTACCGCACCGGCGGCTCGTCCCGCTCAGCTTCGTCGGCGGCGCCATCTTTCTCTGCTGGGCCGACCTCGCCGCCCGTACCCTCCTACCGGGGCAGGAACTGCCCGTTGGCATCCTCACGGCCCTCTGCGGCGTGCCGTTCTTTCTCATCCTGCTTCGACAGCGAGCGTATCAGTTTGGATGAGCGAGTTGCGACGCGTGAATCCATGACGCGGGGCGTTGAACCCTTGACCGCTTTTCAGTCCCGTATCCCTTCTCCCACGTCGCGCTCCCGGCAAACCTTTCCCTAGCCGCTCCGTACCCGCCGTAGATACTTTCAATCCAAACTGAAAACCGCAATGCCCGACGCGTCCTCCCCTGCCTCGGACGGCCGTGCCTCCTCCAACGTCCCGAACGCGGAGGGTGAAACGCTGGCCCTGGACCGGCCCGTGCCGACGACGCTCGACGAGATTCGCCGACCGGTGGAGGAGGACCTCGATGCATTCCGCTCCTACTTCCGAGAGGCGATGCGCTCGGACCACATGCTGTTGGACAAGATCACCCAGTACGTCCTCTGGCAGAAGGGCAAGCGCATCCGGCCCATTCTGGTGTTGCTCTCGGCCCAGGCCTGCGGCGGGGCAGCGACGGACACGACGCACCGGGCCGCCGCACTGGTGGAACTACTGCACACCGCCACCCTGGTGCACGACGACGTGGTGGACGACGCCGAAGAGCGACGGGGCGTGTTCTCCATCAACGCCCTCTGGAAAAACAAAATCGCCGTCCTCCTCGGCGACTTTTTGCTAAGCCGGGGCCTCCTCCTCTCGCTCGACCACGACGATTACGGAATTCTGCACACCCTGTCCAACGCCGTCCGGCGAATGAGCGAGGGTGAACTTCTGCAGATTGAGAAATCGCGCCTGCTCAACATCGACGAGGACACCTACTTCCGCATCATCTCCGACAAAACGGCCTCCCTCATCTCCGCCTGTACCAAGAGCGGCGCCGTGAGCGTGACTGACGACGAGGCCCTCATCGAGCGGATGGACGAGTTCGGCGAAACCTTGGGGCTGGCGTTCCAAATCCGCGACGACCTGTTCGATTTCAGCGTGGAGGACGCGGGCAAGCCCATTGGAATCGACCTCCAGGAGAAAAAAATGACGCTGCCGCTCATTGTGTCGCTGCGGGCGGCGGGCCGTCGCGAAAAGAAGCGCATCCTCAAGATTGTGGACCAGGATGACAAGGACCGCGACGATCTACGCACCATCGCCGCGTTCGTCAACGAGCACGGCGGCATCGAGCACGCGCGGCGCAAGATGGAATCGCTGGCGGCGGACGCCCGGTCCCTCCTCAGTGCGCTTCCTCCCTCTCAAGCCCGAACATCGCTCGCCGGGCTTACCCAGTTTACCATCCAGCGCTCCCGGTAGGCGGTTCGGAAATTTCGATTTTCGAGTGTCGAATTTGTTAGGTTGAAGCCTCCTCTCATTCGCCACTCGTGATTCGCAATTCGAACCTGCCGCCATGCCTCACCTCCACCTCCTCGGCACCGGCGCGGCCCTAAGCGACCCGCACCGCACCACGACCATGCTGGCCGTGTCCGACGACGCCTCGCCCCCCAACACGCTCGTCGTCGACTGTGGCGGCGACGTGCTCCAGCGCCTGCTCGCCTGCGGACAGTCCATCGACGACGTAGACGGTCTCTTGGTCACCCACGCGCACATGGACCACACGAGCGGGTTTCCGCTCTTCATGGAGAAGATTTGGCTGGACGGACGCGACCGTCCCATCCCGGTGTGCGGCATTGAACCGGCCCTGGCCCAGGCCCAACGTCTCTGGGACGCCTTCGAGCCGGTGCACGAAGGCTGGGAGGGCATCCCCCCCATCGATTGGCGCGAGGTACGCCACAAGCGAGATGCCCGGATCTGGCGTGAGGCGCCGTGGACCGTCACCGCGACTCCCGTCGACCACGGCGACACGCCCAACGTGGGGCTCCGCTTCGAACACGCCCCCTCGGACCGAGTCATCGCCTACTCTTGCGACACCGCCCCCACGTCGAGCGTCGTCCACCTGGCACGGGACGCAGACGTGCTTGTGCACGAGGCCAACGGCGGCGAGAGCGAAAATCACTCCACGGCGGCGGGGGCGGCGGAAGTGGCCGCCGAAGCGGACGTGGATCGTCTCCTTCTGGTCCACCTCCCCCCGGGCGACAAGACCGACGCCCTCCGCGAGGCCCGTACCATCTTTCCGCACACGGACCTTGGCGACGAACTCGGTACGTATTCGTTTTCCGCCTAAATCTGATCGGGCCACCGCCCGCTCACAGCACGTACAGGACCACGGCGGCGTAGTGACACGCGCTGCCCACGAGCACGAATACGTGCCAGATGGCGTGGCTGTAGCGGAGGGAGTGCCAGCCGTAAAAGACGACGCCGACGGTGTAGGCCAGCCCGCCCGCCACAATTAGGAGCAGCCCCCCCACGGGAAGGGCGGTGCTCATGGGATCGGCGAAGAGGATGCCGAGCCATCCCATGGCGAGGTAGAGCGAGGTGGCCGCCGGGTGGAAGCGGTGTGTAGAGAAGAGCTTGAAGAGCAACCCGACCAGGGCAAGCCCCCAAACGAGTGCAAGCACGCTCCAGCCCCATCCTTCACGCATGAGCACCCCAGCAAACGGCGTGTAGGTGCCTGCGATGAGCAAGAAAATTGCCACGTGATCGAGCACGCGCATGGTCTGCTTGAGCCGCGGAGTGCCCACGCTGTGGTAGAGCGTGGAGGTGGCGTACAGAAACACCATGGTTCCCCCAAACACGGCCGCCGCGGCCAACTCCCACCCGCCCCCAGCAAGCCCCGAGAGAACGAGCAGCCCTACCCAACCGATTACGCTGAGCACCAGTCCCACGCCGTGCGTAATGGCGTTGGCCAGTTCTTCCTCGTAGGACTGCCGCTTGTACGGCGCCATGGTAGGGTCCTGGGCGGCCTCGGAGCCATCGCCCTCAAAATTCCAGGTCAGCATTGGACGGATCGCCTCTCGGCGGGACTATCAAACGAAGAAACCCTCCCCTACAGGATGAGGAAGAATGACGACTGTGCTGTTACGAGGAGATTAGGGCCTCTGCGTCCGCCTCCGCGGATGCGTCCGACCGGGCGCGCCGCCACGCCCGGTAGTCGCGCAAGTCTTGCTCCACGAGGGACAGCCCCGCCGACACCACGGCGGCATCGTCGAGCAGGCCCAGCAGGGGAATCGTATCCGGGACGAGGTCGAATGGATTGAGAACGTAGAGCAGCACGAAGCCCACCGCGCTGAGTGTCCACACGGGCAGTGCGCGGTAGCGTCCCCGCCGGGCGTCCCGTACCAGGTGCACGAGCAAACGACCATCGTCGAGCAGGCGCCGCAGGGATGCATTCGACCGGAACCGGTTCTCGATGGCCTCGGCCCGTTCCACCACGGCGTCAAGGTCTGCTTCGGTAATCCGCCGGGCACTCTTTTTCACATACTCGGGCCCGATGCGGGCGATCCGGTCGGCGAAGGCCGTATTCCGGATGCGCGCTGTCAGTCGGGCAAGTGTAGATGGCGAGCGCTCGTCCGGCGAATCGCCCGGTCGACCGTCGGATCTGCGGGAGAGAGATTCAGGCATCGCGGGGGAAAAAGGCTGGTAGCTCGCGTGCCGGTGCAACGGACCGGGGCCCCAAAAGCTCCTGAGCTTCCCAATCGTGCTTTCTCAGGCACTCCCTGATCCTCTGTCGGCTGAGCACTATCTTATCGCCGCGTTTCTTTTTCCTCTCCCCCTACCCTCCTCATGAACCTGAGTTTAGAACGCACCGGCGACGGCATTCACTTTCGGGGCACGAACGGCTCGTACGACGTGTCCATTGCCTCGTCGGACGACCAGGACGGGATCAGTCCAATGGAAATGGCGGCCCTCAGCACCCTCGGCTGCAGCAGCATCGACATCCTCATGATCCTGGAGAAACAGCAGCAGGACATCGAGTCATTCCACGCCGAAGTCGACGCCGAGCGTGCCGACGAGCCCCCGCGCGTTTTTACCGACCTCCACATGCACTACGACCTCCGGGGTGACGTGGCGCCCGACAAGGTGCGCCGCGCCATCGACCTCAGCCTCGAGACCTACTGCTCTGTCTCCAACATGGTCAATAAGACCGCCACCATCACGTACGCATTCACCGTCAACGGCGAGCGGTACGAGCAGGACGACTAGCATCGCCTCTACGTCTGGAGCACTCCGGGATTGAACCGCTCCAGGGTCGGATTGTGATCCACCATATTGAGGCCCCGAGCGAGCCAGTCGCGCGTATCGACGGGATCGATGAGGGCATCCACCCAGAGGCGCGCCGCGGCGTAATAGGGAGTCGTTTGCTCTTCGTAGCGGTCCTGGATCTCGGAAAGCAGTGCCTGCTCATCCTCGTCGGAGAGCTCTTCCCCTTGCTTCTCCAACTGACGCACCTTGATCTGCTTGAGCACCTTCGAGGCCTGCTGCCCCCCCATCACCGCGATCTTGGCGCTGGGCCACGCCAGCACGAGGCGGGGGTCGTAGGCACGCCCACACATCGCGTAGTTGCCGGCCCCGTAGGAATTGCCCACTACTACGGTGAGCTTGGGCACGGTGGAATTGGACACGGCGTTCACCATCTTCGCTCCGTCCTTGATAATGCCCCCCTGCTCGGCCCGCTTGCCCACCATGAAGCCAGTCACGTCCTGAAAAAAGACGATCGGAATTTCCTTCTGGTTACAGTTCATGACAAAGCGGGCGGCCTTATCGGCGGCGTCGGCGTAAACCACGCCCCCCACTTGAATTTCCCCCTTTGAATCAAGAGCCGTTCGGTTGCGCACCACGGACCGCTGGTTGGCCACCACACCCACATTCCAGCCGTCGATACGGGCGTAGCCGGTGAGGAGCGTACGCCCATACCCTTCCTTGTACTCCGTCCACGAGCCCGCGTCGACGATGCGTGCCAGAACCTCGCGCATGTCGTACTGGCCGTTGTCCTCCGCGGGGTAGAGGCCGTAGAGTTCGTCCGCCGGATAGGCGGGAGCGGTCGGTTCTTTCCGGGCGTACCCGAAGCGATCAACCGGCCCCGAATGGTCAACGAGGGAACGGATCTTGTCGAGTGCCGCCTCGTCGTCCTCTACCTTGTAGTCGGTCACCCCCGAGATTTCAGAGTGTGTAGTGGCTCCCCCCAGCTCCTCGGCCTCCACATCTTCTCCGATGGCGGCTTTCACAAGGTAGGGCCCGGCCAGGAAGACCGATCCGGTGCCCTCCACAATGATGGCCTCGTCGCTCATGATGGGCAGGTAGGCGCCCCCGGCCACGCAGCTTCCCATGATGGCCGCAATCTGCGGAATGCCCTTGCTCGAGAGTTTCGCGTTGTTGCGGAAGATGCGTCCGAAGTCGTCTTTGTCCGGAAAGATCTCGTCCTGCATCGGCAGGTATACGCCCGCCGAGTCCACGAGGTAGATGATGGGCACGTGGTTTTCGAGGGCGATTTCCTGGGCGCGGAGGTTTTTTTTGGCCGTAATGGGAAACCACGCCCCGGCCTTCACGGTGGCGTCGTTGGCTACGACCATGCACTCGCGTCCGCTCACGGCCCCCAGCCCCATGACGGTGCCGCCCGCCGGACAGCCGCCCTCATCTTCGTACATCTCATAGCCGGCAAACAGTCCCAGCTCCCGAAACTGGTCGGGATCATCGAGCAGATATTCGATGCGCTCCCGCGCAGTGAGCTTGCCCCGGTCGTGCTGCTTCTGAATTTTCTTCTCGCCCCCGCCCGTCTTCACCTCCGCGGCGCGCGACTCCATGGTGCTGATGAGAGCCTCGTAGTGGGCCGCCTGCTCCTGAAACGACGCGTTATCGACGGGCGCCTCGGAACCAATCGTGTCGGACTCGGGCATGTGAACGGTAGGAGTCTGAGGAAAGGATGATGGGTGAATGGACGATCCCTCCCCCCAAACCAACCTCCGCGTCCGCCCTGCAATCTAACCGCCATGGCTTTTAATCCAAAGCGCCTTCGCCGACGACAGCTTCAATCATACAAAAGGCCGGTCCCCGAGGAAGGGAGCCGGCCGCGTGGAGGACCACAGTGGAGCCTGCAGGAGCTAGAGGATCGCGCTCATCTTCCGGCGAATCTCCTCGATCGACTCTCCGGTTTTGTCGTGGATGAGCCCCATGATCTTCTCCATGTCCCCGCGCGCTCGCTTCATCTGCTTGTTGTCGAAATCGGTGTCGGACCAAATGTCCTTGATCTGATCTCGAATCCGACGCCAGTCCTCATTCATTTTTTCCGTCGCCATAATCCACCGTGTGGGGTTGTGAGCAAGAATGTGCTAAGAGTGTGATACCGTTTGCTCGTGGGCGGGGTTTCACTTTTGTGCCCGAACGGCGCATGGGGCTGAGCGTTGAGGGTGCTGGTCATGTGTCGAGCGTTCACGTTCTCACCAATTCGCCGCATCCATGCCTACAGTTGGGGTTCTCGGGGCCGGCATCGCGGGCCTCACGGCTGCCTACCACCTGCAACAACAGGGCGTCTCCGTACAGGTCCTGGAAGCCTCCGGGCACGTGGGGGGCGTCATTCAATCGGAGCGACGCGACGGATTTTTGGTGGAGCATGGCCCCAACTCCATCCGGTCGAGCGCCCCCGCGCTGGAGCATATCGTGCAGGACCTCGGCTTGGCGGACGAGCGAGTGTGGGCCAACGACGCGGCCGACACCCGATACGTGGTGCGCGACGGACAGCCAACGCCCCTTCCCCGCTCCGTAGGTGCCTTCCTGTCGACCGATCTCTTCTCTACCCGCGCCAAGCTGCGCCTGCTGGCCGAGCCATTCATTGGGCGGGCGGACACGGCAGAGGAAAGCGTGGCGGACTTCACGCGGCGACGGCTGGGCCCGGAGGTGCTCCACTACGCCGTCGCGCCCTTCGTGGGTGGGGTCTTCGCGGGGACACCCGGTGACCTCTCGGTCCAGCACGCCTTCGAGCGCCTCGCCGCTCTGGAGGACAAGTACGGGTCGCTTTTTATGGGGGCCGTCCGGCGCGCCCTGTCCAGAGAGGGCGACGATGAGGGCGACGACGTGCCGTCCGGCCTGTTCTCGTTCCGGGATGGCCTCCAAACGCTCCCTACCGCACTGGGCGATGCGCTCGGAGGGCAGCTTTCCTTGAACACACCGGTTACGGCCCTCCGCCACGACGGCGGGCAATGGCGTGTGCGCACAAGCTCATCGGGTGAAACCACGCGTACGTTCGAAGCCCTGCTCTCCACGATCCCCCTTCATCGCCTAGCGGACCTGCATCTCGACACGCCGGTGAACCTTGCGCCATTGCGGGCGGTCTCTTATCCCCCAGTGAGCGTGCTAGCCCTGGGATACCCGCGGGCCGCAGTGCGCCATCCGCTGGACGGGTTTGGGCTGCTCGTGCCGCCAGTGGAACGCGACCTCAACGTGCTGGGGACGATCTTTTCCTCCACCCTCTTCCCCAACCGTGCCCCAAACGACCACGTGCTGCTCACGACCTTCGTGGGCGGCGGCCGGGCGCCCCACCACGCCACCTCCGACACCGACGCGCTACAGTCCCTCGTAACAACCGACCTGCAGCGTTTGCTGGGGGTAGAAGGCGCCCCGGTCTTCCGGCAGCACATTCACTGGCCCAGTGCCATCCCACAGTACACTCTCGGCTACGGACAGGTCAAGAAGACACTTAATAAATTGGAGCGCACCCATCCGTCCCTCGCGCTTGCCGGCAACTACCGGCAGGGCGTCTCCGTGGGCGACGCGCTCACCTCCGGGGCAGACGCCGCGGATCGTCTTCTGACGCGCCTGGACGCTCCCGCCGCGCAGCACACCGCTCGGTAGCACCTACTGGCGCCGGGCGTCCTGCCCGCCCGACTCGGCGGCCAACCGCCGGACCAGGCGTCGCTTTACCACGGGCAGGAGGGTCTCCTGATACGGGACGTGTAGTTCAATCTTGGAGAAGTAGGTGGCCGGGTTGGGGAGATCACGGCGCTCCTCAATGAGCTTGAGCTTGACGGTTGACGGATTCACGTCCACGGTCTCCTCCGCAACCGTTTTGCAGTGCGTGGTTTTCAGGGCCCGATGGACTTCTCCTTCCCCTTCAATCAGCGAGAGCGTGTAGCGCAACACGTGTAGTACCCCCTCCTCACGATGCGGCACCATGAGGTATCCCTCCTGCACGTAAGACGGCATGATGCCCACCGTTTCGAGCGCCAGGTTGTCCTCCACGTGCTCGTAGACCGCGGTGCCTTCCTCAATTGTGTCTCGGATGCGGGGCAGCGCCCACTGGATTAGGTCCTCAACCACGGCCATCTCCGTATCCTCGAGCTCCGGCCACTCGTACGTGATCGTTTTTTCCTTCCAGTCGATCCCGGTAATTTGCCCGGTCTCCGGTGTACGGAAGCCCTCGGTCTGCTCGAGCACTGAGACGAGAGCCCCGTGCAGCTTGACGAGCCGTCCGAGGTGTGGATAGACGCGCTTCTGCTCGAACGCCGTCTGCGCCCGCTGTAAACCGCCCAAAATTTTGTACTGCGTGCGTTCAACGTCGTCGACGGCGCCCGTGAAGGTGTCGAGGCTGAGTGGGTCCATGTCGGCGCGGGGGATGTTAAGCATACACAAAGCAAGTGTGTAGTCTTCGTGTATACTTAACAGCGAAAATCATACCGAGCGTTCCAACTCCCACCTTCAGACAGGACCCAATGGGGTTGGATCGGCCCTACTCGGGACGCATTTGTTCCATCATGGCCTTCACCTGCTCGCGGGGCATGCGCGCAAAGGTATTGAACTGTCCCCCAGCGGCCAGGGCTTCCCCACCGTCGAACGTCACGACCTCGCCATTCATGTACCCAGTCAAATCGCTGAGCAGGACGCTCGCCAGATCCGCCAGCTCGTCGGGCGAGCCAAAGCGGCCGAGCGGAACGCGATCCCGCATCTGCTGGGCCAGATCCTCATCGGGAACGAGCCGGTTCCAGGCTCCCTCCGTCGGAAAAGGCCCCGGCGCTACGGCGTTGAGCCGAATGCCTTCGCTGCCCCATTCCGCCGCCAGCGAGCGCGTCATGGCCACGATACCGGCCTTCGACATGGCACTAGGCACTACGTAGGCGCTCCCGGTCTCCGCGTAGGTGGTAGCGATGGAGAGCACAACGCCCTCCGTCTCCCGCTCCAGCCAGCGCCGCCCGCAGGCCTGCGTGCAGTAGAACGAGCCGTAGAGGTTCGTCCGGACAATTGCATCGAACCCGTTTGGCGAAATGGCCTCCGTCGGCGCCAGGAAGTTGGCCGCGGCGTTGTTGACGAGCCGCGTGATGGGTCCCTGTCGCTCCTCGGCCTCCTCAAAGAAGGCCTGCACAGCCTCAGGGTCGCGCACGTTGCACTGAATTCCCTCGGCCCGCCCGCCCGCGTCCTCAATGTCGGTGACCGTCTCGGCCAATGGATCGGAACGACGGCCGTTGATCGTGACCGCCGCACCGAGGTCGGCAAATCGACGGGCCATGGCGCGGCCGAGGCCGGTTCCTCCACCGGTGACGACAATGTGATGATCTGCGAGGAGCTCCGGGGAGAGGACATCAGGCATAGGAAACGCAGGAATGTGCAGGAGAGGAGTTTCTGGGCACGGCGGTCGTCTCTCATTCCGAATCTCGAGGGATTTTCGACGAACCGGTCCGGTCACCGAAGGATCCGTTGCCCGAACCAACGACGATGGGGGCTGGGGCTTCTTTTGCCCCAGCCCAACCGTCGCGGGCTTGCTTTGAGGACGCAATCAGGCCGTCTCCCGCGGCTCCGACCGGTCGGACGAAGCCCCTCCGGATTCCGTGTCGGGACTCGTCGGGACCCCATCGCCACGCGCAGGTGCCCCATCGCCCTGCTCTCGAGGGGCCACCTCCACCTGGGTCACGTCGCGCTCTAGGGCCGCCACGATCGAGGAGTCGAGCGCCCCACGATCCGTTGGCTGCCCCGGAAGCATGCGACGCTGTCGATACTCTTCGAGGCCAAACTCGTCCACCTGGATGTACCGCTCACGGGCCTCGTCGGCTTGGCGAACGAGGTCGCGTTCCTCCTCCGAGATAACTCCCTCGACGACCGCTTCGTCGAGCAGTTGGTGCGGCCGCCTCTTCGGCAGCGTGCCGTCGCGAATCGCATCCTTGATTTCCTGCCCCACGTCGTAGGCCTCACGGCTCAGGCGGAATGCGTGCTCCAACTCGCCCAGCGGCTGATCCGTGTCCTCCGGCACGTACATCTCCTCGGTCAGCCACTCGCGGGCGCCGTCGGTCTCCTGGATGGCCCGTGCAAGCGAGCCCCCCAGGTTATCGCCGGGCAGTTCGCCAATTGTGTTGAGGCGCGACCACGGCGCCACCACTGCACGCAGGGCCCAGGTGAGGCCCGGCACCTTCAGGTTTTCGAAGAGTCCCTCGAACGCCTCCTGCATCTGCGCGAAGGCGTACTGCATGCTCCAGTGCAGGAACGGCTCCTGCTCTTCGGGACGCCCCTCCTTCTCGAACCGCGTGAGCACCGCCGTCCCCAGATACATCCACGACAGGATGTCGGCGAAGCGGCCGGTGATCTTCTCCTTCCGTTTCAACGCACCGCCGAGGCTGCCCATTGCCAGGTCGGCAAAAAAGGCGAAGCTGGCCGAGGCCCACGCCATCTTTCGGTAGTACGGCGCGGCGGGGCCGCTCACCGGGCTGCGTGCCAGGCGGCCGCGGGTGAGGCTCAGGCCAAAGGCCCGGAACCCGTTGCGGACCACGTGGCCGATGTGACTCCAGAAGGCATCGTCGAACTTCTTGACGTCCTCCTCCATCAGCGCCTCAATTTCTTTCAGCGCATAGGGGTGACACCGAATCGCCCCCTGGCCGAAGATCATCATCGTGCGCGTGAGGATGTTGGCCCCCTCTACGGTGATGCTAATTGGGAGCGCCTGGTAGGCCTGCGCCAGCAGGTTGTTAGGCCCCCGCGAGATGCCATTCCCCGCTAGCACATCCATCCCATCGTTCACGAGGTCACGCTGCATCTCGGTGGTGTTGTACTTCATGATGGCCGACACCACGCCCGGCTTCTCGCCCTGGTCTACCGCGCCGTTCGTGTAGTTGCGCGCGGCATCCATGATGTAGGTGTAGCCAGCAATGCGGGCCAGCGGCTCCTCAATGCCCTCAAACTTGCCGATTGAGAGCCCAAACTGCTCCCGGATGGCGGCGTGCCCCCCGGCCACGCGAGTCACGAACTTGCCCCCACCCACGGCCTGCGCCGGGAGCATGATGCCGCGCCCCGCCGACAGGGCGTCCATGAGCATGGCCCAGCCTTCTCCCGCCCCCGCCTTGCCCCCGATGATGGCGTCGAGGGGGAGCACCACGTCGTCCCCCTCCGTGGGGCAGTTGTAGAACGCCACGCCCAGGGGATCGTGGCGACGCCCGAGTCGAACACCCGGCGCATCCGTCGGGACGAGCGCGCAGGTGATCCCGAGATCCTCGCCCTTGCCCAGGTGATTCTCCGGGTCGCGGAGCTTGAACGCCAGGCCGAGCACGCCGGAAATGGCCGCCAGCGAAATGTACCGCTTCTCCCAGTTGAGGCGGAGCTTCAACTCGCCGTCCTCGTCCTTGAACACCTCCCCGTACGACTCCATTGCCCCAGCATCCGAGCCTGCATTCGGCTCCGTGAGCGCAAAGGCTGGCAGAATCTCGCCACTCGCGAGTTGCGGCAGGTAGCGGTCCTGCTGTGCGTCGGTGCCGTAGTGGAGGAGTAGCTCGCCCGGGCCCAGCGAGTTCGGCACCATCACCGTAATGGCGAGCGGGACCGAGTGCCCTCCCAGCTTCTGCACTACCGCGCTTCGCCCCGCCGCGGAGAAGCCCTTGCCACCATACTCCTCGGGGATGATGAGGCCGAAAAAGCCCTTGTCTTTCAGGTAGTCCCACGTTTCGGCCGAGAGGTCGCCGCGCTGGTGTACGTCCCAGTCGTCCACCATCTCGCACACCTCGTCACACGGCCCATCCAAAAACGCCTGCTCCTCGTCGGAGAGCTCCGGGTAGAGCTGATCAAGCGTCTTATCGAAGTCCGGCACCCCGGAAAAGAGCTCACCATCCATCCAAACAGTGCCGGCGTCAATGGCCGTCTGCTCAGTCTCCGAGATGGTCGGCAGGAATTGAAGCGCTTCCATCAATCGCATTAAACCGGCCGATACTTGTCGCCGAATCGGGCCGACGTTGAAAATGGCTACGAGGACGCCGTAGGGGATCCACACCCAGAGCGGGGCCCCACCGCCGTAGAGGCCCACGGCCCCGGCAAGCGCCCACGTCCAGAGTGGCGCCCCGGTATAGCCGAGCACAAAGAGCACGAGGAGCACACCCACCACGACACCGGAAGTGGACATGCTGGCAAAAACATCAAATAGCGGCAAATTCATGGCAAGCCTCCAAGCTGGTGAAGGAGTATGTGCACGCCGGTCTGCCCCGAGTTTCGGTTATGGAACCGCCGTTGAGTCGGGGTTAACACCGTTAACTCACACATTCATCATACTTAACGGTGTTATCCTTTGCAAGTTCTGTAGAAAAGGTTGAGGACCAGAAGCAGGGAGGCATGGACGCGTGGGCGTGCTGCCTCCAGTTGTCCATGCGTCCGCATCCGTGCCCCGGAGCGACTGCCGGACCAGGAAAGCGGCTCTCCGGTAGCCCGGCAACTCCACGCTTGGGCGTCGCTTCCTCCCTAGGCGCGCAGATTCTCGATTATGCCCGCGGCCCCCATGCCGCCGCCCACGCACATCGTGCACAGGCCGTAGCGCACCTCGCGGCGGATCATTTCGTGGAGCAGCGTGGCGGTGAGCTTCGCGCCGGTGCAGCCGAGCGGATGACCGAGAGCAATGGCGCCACCATTCACATTCACAATGTCCTCGTCGAGTCCCACCTCCCGGATCACGGCGAGCGACTGCGCGGCGAACGCCTCGTTCAACTCCACAAGCCCAACCTCGTCGAGCCCAATGCCCGTTTGCTCCAGAACCTTCGGGATGGCCGCCACGGGGCCGATGCCCATGAGCTCCGGGTCGACGCCCGCTACGGCAAAGCCGCGCAGGCGACCGATCGGATCGATGCCTAACTCCTCAACGCGGGCCCCACTCATCACGACCGTGGCCGCCCCGCCATCTGATCGCTGCGACGCGTTGCCGGGCGTGACGCTTCCACCCTTTTTAAATGCGGCGGGGAGCCCGGCGAGCACTTCCAGGTTCGTATCACGGCGTGGCCCTTCGTCCACCTCCAGCGTTGCTTCCGTGTCCACCCTTTCGCCGGCGTGGCCGTTGACCGACTGGTAATGGGTTTCCTCCACCGCCAGCGGCACGATCTCATCCTCAAAGCGCCCGTTATCGATGGCGTCGACGGCCCGTTCGTGGGAACGGAGCGCGAAGCGATCCTGGTCTTCCCGGCTCACCTCATACTCCTCTGCCACGTTCTCGGCGGTAATGCCCATCGACACGTACGTGCCAATGTCTTCCGCAGTGAGCTCGGGATCGGGCTGGAAGAAGAATCCACTCATGGGCACCTGGCTCATCGACTCGGCGCCTCCCGCGACGATGGTCTCGGCCGTACCGGTGGCGATGCGCTGCGTGGCCTGCGCGATCGTCTGGAGCCCCGACGAACAGAAACGATTCACCGTGGCGCCGGGGACCCGATCCGGAAGGCCGGCTTTGCGGGCAATAATGCGGCCCACATTCATGCCCTGCGGGCCCTCGGGGAAGGCACAGCCCATGAGCACGTCGTCGATCATCTCGGGCGCTAGGCCATCAACCCGTTCCATCGCCCCCTTCACGGCCTCAGCCCCGAGATCCTCGGGTCGATAGTTGGCGAGGGTGCCCTTCTCGGCCTTACCGACGGGCGTGCGGACACTGCTGACGATGTAGGCGTCGTTTTGTGCGTTCATTGCGTTGAAGGTTGGAAGGTTGGAAGGTTGTACGTTGGGCATGGGACGTTAGAACGTTGGCACGTTGAAGGTTGAAGCCTGCTTGCTGAACGCGAGGACGTTCAACGTCGGACGTGCCAACGTGCACGCCTAATTTCGGAGGGGTTTGTTGTGCTTCAGCATGTGCTCCACACGGGCCATCGTCTTCTCCTCACCCAGCAGACTGAGGAAGGTCTCGCGCTCCAGTTCCAGCAGATAGTTCTCATGGACCTCCTGGGGGCTGCTCAGCTTCCCACCGCACATCACCGTTGCCAGCTTGGTGGCCAGAAATTCGTCGTACTCGGAGATGTAGTTCCCTTCACGGTACTGCATGAGCGCCACCTCGAAGGTCGACAGCGTCTTCTCTCCGAGCACCTTGATCTTGTTCATCACCGGCGGGGGGGCGTAGCCCTCTTCGCTGAGGCGCAGCACCTCTTGCTTCGCCACGTGCAGGCGACGATCCTCGTGCATCACGAGGCGGGTATTTTCCGGTAGGAAGCCCATTTCGATGCCCTGCGCGGCGCTCTCCGCCACCTCCGCCATCGCGACGGTTTCGAAGTAGGGACGCAAGTGATCCTGAATTGCATTGTGATTGTCATTCGGGGCTTCGCGGGCCGCCTTCGCCGCGAAACGCATCGTGCCAGTGCCGGCCGGGATGAGACCCACCCCGAGCTCCACGAGGCCGATATAGGTCTCTGCCGCGGCCACTGGATGGGGACACGCCATTGCCATCTCGCACCCGCCCCCAAGCACACGTTGGTGGGGGGTCACGACGACGGGCTTCTCCGCGTAGCGGACCCGTTGCACCGTATCCTGAAACTCAGCGATGTAGGCGCCAATCTGGTCGAAGCCGCCTTGCTGCACCGCCTGCGCCATTTCGTAGAGATTGGCCCCCACCGAAAAGTTCTTTCCCTGATTACCCACCACGAGGCCACGGAGCGCAGGATTCTCCTCGACCCGCTCGATGCACTCGCGGAGCCCGCGCATCACGGCGCGTCCCAGCGTATTGGCCTTCGACCGAAACTCGAACAAGGCCACGCCATCCCCAATCCCAAGCAACGCTGCCTCGCCGTTTGACCAGAGCTCATTCGTCTCGTCCTGCTTCACTGCGGCCAAGTCGAGCTCATCGTCGGGGCGTGGGTCCGGCTCGTACCCTCCTGTATCCGGCAAATACACCATGCGTCGACCCTCGCTCGTCCGGTAGAACGTGGCGTCCGCCCCGTCTACGTCGTCGACCCAGGTGGGCACCGTCAGGTCGTGGTCGGCCAGGCTGTTGCGGACGGTCTCCATGCCAAGCGCGTCCCACACCTGGAACGGTCCCTTTTCCCACCCGAAGCCCCAACGGATGGCCCGGTCTACGTCGGCGGGATTGTCCGTGATCTCGCCAATCCGGTTCGCGCTGTAGGCCAGCAGCTCGAGGGTCGTCTCGCGGAAGAAGTGTCCGGCCCGTCCAGTGTCCTGGTAGAGGGCATTCAGGCGCGCGCTCAGTCCCCCCGCCTTCCAGATCGCGTCGAGGTCGCCGAGCTCTTCCTCCTCGGCGCTCGTGTACTCGAAGGTCTCGGGGTCGAGCGACTTGATTTCGCCGTCCTCCTTTTTGTAAAAACCCGCCTTCGTCTTCTCCCCCAGCCGCCCCTCGTCCACGAGGCGTTGCAGGATCTCCGGCACCTCAAAGGCCTCGCGGCGCTCGTCGTCCTCCAGCTTTTCAGAGAGGTTCTTCGCCACGTCGAGCATCACGTCGAGCCCCACGAGGTCGGCGGTGCGGAAGGTGGCGGACTTGGGATGCCCCACCAACTTGCCCGTGAGCGTGTCGATCTCCTCCACCGTGTAGTCGCCCTCGGTGTAGTAGCGCAGTGCCTCCATCAGCGCAAAGACGCCAATCCGGTTGCCGATGAAGTACGGCACGTCGTTGGCCACGACGATGCCCTTGCCCAGCTGTAGGCGGACGAACTGTGCCACCCGCTCCACGACCGACGGCTCCGTGCGGTCGGTGGGCACCACCTCCAGCAGTTTCTGGTAGCGAGGGGGGTTGAAGAAGTGCGTGCCCAGGAAGCGGCGCTTGAAGCCATCGGAGCGGCCCTCCGCGATCTCGTGGATGGGAAGCCCGCTCGTGTTCGTCGAAATCACGGCGTCGGGGCGGGCGTGCTCCTCGATTCGGCCGTGCACGTCCCGCTTTATATCCATCCGTTCCACGACTGCCTCCACGACCCAATCGACCTCCCCCACCCGGTCGAAGTGCTCCGCGAAGTTGCCAAGATAGATCCGGTCGGCCACGTCGTCGGTGAAGAAGGGATCGGGACTCGCGTTGCGGGCCTGCTTGAAGCCTTTCTCCACGACTGCGTTCGGATCATCCGCGTCGTCGGGCGCAATATCGAGCAAATGCACCTCCAGGCCGGCGTTGGCGAGATGGGCGGCAATTTGCGCCCCCATCGTGCCGGCCCCTAGCACCGCCGCCGTCCGAAACGGACGGTGCGTGGCCGGGGCCTCCAGGTCGAGCGCGCGTGTGTCTAGGGCCTTGGTTTCCATGACGTTGTGGGAGGTGTAGATGAGAGCGATGTGTCGAAGCAATTAACAGCGTTAACCGCGAGGAACGAGGCGGAACCGCTTCCACCCCGGCAGCAACGGCTAAGGCTTACTCGGGGGCGAGGCTGTTACACCTCCACCACCACGGCACCGCGAGTCGTACGTGGACTCGGGGGGCCGTCCTCCTCGTAGTAGAGCGCCTCAATCTCGTCGGCGTACGCCTTATGGATCTCCGGGCGCCGAATCTTGAGCGTTGGCGTCAACAAGTCCGTATCGACAGTCAATTCGTCGGGGATGAGGGCGAAGCGCTTCACGGTGGACCAATGATCCATTCCCTCGTTCGCGCTTTGCACAATGGACCGGAACGTATCTACAATGTCCGGTTCAGCGAGGAGATCTTCAATATCCTGCTCCGGATTGAGCCCAAACTCCTTGGCCTGCGCCTGCACCTGATCCAGGCTCGGAAAGATTAGTGCCGTACAGAACTTGCGGTCGCTCCCGACGACCACGGCGTTGTCCACAAGCGGTTCACTTCCCATTCGGTTCTCAATGGGCTGCGGCATCACGTACTTGCCCGTCGAGAGCTTGAAGAGATCCTTCTTACGGTCCGTAATCTTGAGAAATCCCTCCGCGTCGAACTCGCCAATGTCGCCTGTGTGGAACCATCCGTCGTCCTCGATGACGTCGTCGGTCTTGTCGGGCGCCTTGTAGTAGCCCTGCATCACGTGGGGCCCGCGCGTCAGGATTTCTCCATCGTCGGCAATTCGGACCTCGACGCCCGGAAGGGGCTCCCCTACGGTGCCGGGCTTATTGCGCCAGGGACGCGTGTACGTGATCACTGGACTCGTTTCGGTGAGGCCGTAGCCCTGCAGGGTCGTGATGTCCGCCGCGGCAAGAATGTTTGCGAGGTCCGGCTGTAGGGCCGCGCCCCCAACGACGATGTACTTGATGCGCCCCCCAAAGGCCGCCCGCCACTTGCGAAAGACGAGCCGATCCGCAACGGCATGCTTCGCCGCGTACAGGGCCGAGCCGGGTTGTGTCATGTCGTAGTCCTTCGCCACACCTAGCCCCCACTCCCCAATCGCCTTCTGCAGTCCCTCCATGGCCATGATTTTCTTCTTAATCCCCGCATAGACCTTCTCAAGCACCCGAGGGACCGACGCAAAGACCGTGGGACGCACCTTCGGAAACGCCTCGACGAGATTGTCCGGGTGCACGAAGTAGACACTCACCCCCCGCATCATGTAGGCGTACTGCAGCATGCGGGCAAAAACGTGCGTGAGTGGCAGGAACGAAATCACCACCTCGCCCTCCGGTCCCGTCTCAAAGTCATCCAGCTCCCCGACCGCCGTAATGGCATTCGAGGAAATGTTCTCGTGCGACAGCATCACGCCCTTCGGTCGCCCCGTGGTGCCGCTCGTGTAAATGATCGTGGCAAGGTCCTTCGCGTCGATCTGATCGCGGAGATTATCGATGGCCGCCGCCCGATCCTCAACCGCAGCCCGTCCGCGCTCCTGCACAGCGTCGAGTGTAATCAGGTCCACCCCGTCGGGCAACGCCGGGCGTTCGTCCTCGGGGTGGTCCGACTCGCAGAGCACCACCGTCTCAATTCGGGGCAGCTCGGGCAGGATCTCGGCGGCCTGTTCCAAGCGCTTCGGATTCGAGACCACAAGCGTCGTGGCCTCCGCGTGGTCCACCACGTACTGCATTTGGTCCGGGGCGCTCGACAGGTAGAGGGGCACATCGATGAGCCCAGCGATCAGGCACCCCATGTCGACGACGCAGAAGTGCACGTCGCTTTCCATGAGGAGCGCCACCTTGTCGCCCCGATCCAGGCCCAAATCGAGGAGTCCGAGGGCGGTTTCCTCCGCCCGCTCCCGAAACCGATCGAGTGCCATGGGCTCCCACCCGTCCCCCATGGGCTGATTGAGCGCCCGGGGATTTTCGTACGCGTCCGTCGCCTCGTAGAGCAGGGCCGGAAGCGTCTTGCCACGAATGCACGGGCCCGCGTCCGGGGGCGCAGTGTGGATAGTGTCGGGCATGGGACACGGCGGGATCGATGAAAAAGAGCGGGACTGGCCCGGACGGGCTCTCGGACTCTTTACGGGGCCGACGGGGCCGGCGTCCGCCGGAGGCCCCGAATGGCCTGGCGAATAGCGGTGTCGATGAAGGTCTCCGGCTCGATCCGAACATCGACCCGATCGGCCAGCAACAGGGACACGGTGCCGTGCAAAGATGCCCACACGGTACTGGCAGACACGCGGATGTCGTCGACCGCGAAGGTCTCGTCCTCAACGCCCTCCTCGAGCGCGTTCGCGAAAAGGTCGAGATTCTCGCGGGCCTGCCGATACTTTTCGGGCGGGTATCGTTCCATGCGCTCCGGTCGGAGCTGGAACATAATTTCGTAGTATTCGGGGTTCTCCAGCCCAAATTCCACAAAACACCGGCACAGTGCGCGCAGGCGACAGACCGGATCCTCCGGATGCGCGGCAGCGGCCTCTCGGAGCTGGTCGCGCAGTTGCATCATTCCCTCGTGGATGAGGGTGTGGAGCAACGCATCTTTGCTATCGAAGTAGAGGTAGATGCTGGTTGCGCTGTAGCCGATGGCGTCGGCAATCTTGCGCATGGAGAGGTCCTGGTACCCCTCCTGCACGAGCAGGTGGCGCGCCGTATCGAGAATACGACGGCGAAGGTCTCCGTTTTCCGATCCGTTGGAGGAGGCGCTCATCACGGATGATTGTTCGTCAGTGGAGAAGAAACCAGGCGGCGAGCCGGAGAACCAATTCGAGAGCTGCGTCCTGTCGGGACCCGCAAGGAGTCCGGCTACTCCCCAGACTCAACGTCAAACGGTGTCCCCTCGGATGCCCACCGAGCCCCCTAGACCGATGCCCGCAACCGGCAGGCATTGTCCAGCATGCAGGGTCGGGACCACCCCGACCGGCCTTCACGTGGACTTTCTTTTCCCAATGTACCACTTGGTCGATAGTTATCCAACCGGCCTGTCCTCTCCGGCGCGAATCCCACCGGATAAACGCTCCCAGATTCCTGCCCCCCACAGACAGCAAAGCCCGATGCCCCGCACCGGCATGGTGCGACGCATCGGGACAGGGCCGAGATCCCGGGGCCTCTCGGCAGTTTGCTGAACTGGGGACCGAGCACTACTGGAAATTGAACAGCAGTGAGAAACGCAGGGTGTTGGCGAGGGGGCTCTCGTTCTCGGAGGTATAGAGGTATGAGATGTCAACCCCCACAATGTTGTAGCGGAGCCCCGCCCCGAACGTCAGAAACTGACGGTCCCCATTGTCGGGATGTTCGTAGTAGTAGCCCGTACGGAGCGCGAACAGGTCGCTGTACCAGTACTCTAGCCCGGTCCCGACCGTAAACTGTTCGACGAGACTTAGTGACCGCGTATTCCCTTCAACCACCCGTCCGCGGGCCGAGCCCCAGGAGTCAAAGAGTGCCTGGAACCCACTGTTGCCGACACGAACCGTATCCCCATCGCTCGTAATTTCCTCATCCACGCTCACCAGCGATTTGTTGAAGTCGGTGGCAAGAGTCAGCGAGTTGTACTCGTCGAAGTCGATGGTGAGTGCCGGACCGATGCGGAAGTTGGCGGGAATGGGGTCTTTGGCCCGGCTCTGCTCGTTGAAGTCGAGTGTGCCGCCCAGGTTGGCAATGTTGACCCCGGCAGAGAACGTGGCGTCCGCCCCACCGAGTGAGAAGGGAGCCGACCGGTAGAGGGCCGAGAGGTCCGTGGAAAACGTGTATGCCTTGCCGTCACCACCGCCTTCTCCGGGCGGAGACGCCAACTTCGAGTAAATGAACCGGACCGATGTCCCCACCCCGAGTCGCTCGGAGATTTTCCGGCCGTAGGACGTTCCGACGGCCAGCTGGTACGAGTTAATCACGTTGAGTACCACGTTGTCGCCATTCCGCACCTCGGTTTCTCCAAGATTCAGAAATCGCACGTTCCCCCCGAAAGTGCCCACGCCGTCCACGTGGTACGTGCCCACAAGGTACTCGTAGAACAAGTTGGCATCGAATTCCGGCAGCCAGTTGGCGTGTGTGAGGCCCACCTGCGTGTTTTCCTGAAATGCAAGGCCCGACGGGTTCCAGAACATTGCGTTGGCGTTGTCGGCAAGGGCCACGCCTGCGTTCCCCATGCCGGCCGATCGGCTGTCTGGCTCAATGCGGAGGAAGAGGGCCGAGGACTGCGCCACCTGCCCCTGCGCTGGGGCCGCAAGCAGGAAAGTACCCAGCACCGATCCAACGACGGTGAGGAGGAGGCGCGACGCGTGAGAAAACGGTTGAGTAGCCATGGTGGAGGGGAAAATCTATCGCGTTACAGGGTGAAAATCGACGCGGCACACTCGAACAGCGGCCCGGAGGCGTTGGCCGTCTCTTCTCAAATTCCACTGCGATGATGTGCCCCGAGGACCACCGTCGAACGGTGGCAATGCGTCATCTGTAGCGCTTTGCCATCAACAGGCCTGTGATGGTTGTGGAGAAGAACGTCGGTCCCGTTATCGTTCGGACGGGCGAAGCAGGTAAATCGCGGAAGCTACACAGCCGGTGAGTACGAATGTAACACGTGACTCAGCGTTCCTCCAGTAGGAAAAGAAAGATTTCGGCCTCTTCTAGGGATTCGCTTCGTAGGGGGTTCCGTGCACGAAGCCGCTCCTTCCGTGGGACTCTCGCGCTAGTCCTGCCCGTCGCCCAGAGCGTTCTTGAGGCGCGTCAGGCGCTGGAGCGACTCGGCCATGCGCTGACATGCCTCCTGGATGTCGCGAGCCGACGAGGCAAACTGGTCGTCAAGCTCTTCCTCTTGGCTGAGCTCGTGGAGAAACTGCGCATTCCCCGAAATAATAGAGAGGGGATTGTTGAGGTCGTGGTAGACCGAGGACACCGCCTCGCGGATTTCTTCTTCTGTGTCAAGTTCTTCAAAGTCGGTCATCGTGGACAAGATTGGTCCTGAAGGGAGCAGAACGGAGATACGCATGGGCCTCCAACGCAGTACCAGCAGCCTCTACAGATCGTCGAGGGGCCGCGGCCGGGCAACCTCAATGCCGCGATCGGTTTGTTGGAGATCTCCAACCGCAATCTCCGGGTCGTGCTCGAAGAACAATTTCCATTCCGACTGTGCAGCCCGCTCCAAAAAATCCCCCTTCTCATCAATTGTCTGCAGGGGGCGTACGTCGTAGGCCATCGTCCAGGCCGGGGGAAGGTGGTGCGTGGTTGGCAGGAGGTCGGCCACGTAGACGAGGGTCGTCGTGTCGTCGTACACCGTCACGATCTGCTGCGACTCGGTGTGGCCGTCCACCAGGGAGACATCGACGTGGGGGAAGAGCGGGCCGGCCCCGTCCACGAGGTGGAGTTGATCGTTTTCCGCAAGGGGGGCGAACGTGCGGGTCACGAACGACCCTTTCTCTTTCGGGTTTGGATCGGTGGCCCACGCCCAGTGCTGCCGTTGCACGTGGTACATGGCATTGGGGAAGGTCGCCACTCTCCCCGCGTCGGTCTGCCGGGTACTGCCCCCACAGTGGTCGAAGTGGAGATGGGTCAGGACGACGTCTGTCACGTCAGTCGGGGCGACGCCGCACGCCCGCAGCGACCCGCCCATGGTGGCCCCACTGTGGTCAACGGCATAGAGGTCCTCGTATTTGGTGCCCTCGAAGGTGTCCCCGATGCCAGTATCGATGAGGATGACCCGATCGTCTCCCCTCAGTAGTAGGCACCGCATACTGAGGGGGATGCGATTCTGCGCGTCCGGCTCAATGCGCTGCGACCACAGGGGCTTGGGCACGATGCCAAACATCGCCCCACCGTCGAGTCCAAATTGACCAGTCTCAATCGCGTGAAGGGTGTAGGGGCCAATCTGTGGCATGAAGGACAGGGCCGTGCTCGATACGAAGGCGCAAACGGACTCGGCTAACCTCGTAAACAGCACGCCCAATGTCTACGGGTCCTACACCTCTTCCGGCGGAAAGTCCTTGAAGTGTCCGTTGGAACGGATCCGACGCTGCACTCCCTCCTGCTCCTCAATGCGCGGAATGACAGCCTCGAAGTGCTGAATGAGGTAGCGGATACGCTCGTTTTCGCTCGTGAATTCGAGCAGCTCCTGCTTCTGCGCGCCGTCTAGCGCGCCGTTCTGGGCCAGAACGAAGGAAAGGTGTTCCACGCCCTCGTATAGATCGGGGCGGACGGTGCGCCCCGCCAGTTCTAGCAGCTTCATGTGCTGTGTGATGACCCGCTCTTTCAGGTCGAGGTCCACCTCCGACTCCTCGTCCTCAAGCAGTGTCACGTCGGCCGTGTAGTAAGTGGACTGGTCGTCCCGAACCGTCTGAATCCGGAACCGCTCTTCTCCGCGAACGACGATGTCCGAGCGCCCATCCTCGTACCGCTTCACGACGCGATCGATGCGCGCGGTCGTTCCCACGTCGGCCCACTCCTCGTCGTCGACCCGAACGATCCCGAACGGGACCTCGTGCTCCAAGCAGTACGCGGTGAGCTCCTTGTACCGCTCCTCAAAGATGTGGAGCGAGAGGGGCTCGTTGGGGTAGAGCACGAGACTCAATGGAAAGAGCGGCAGGGAATCGATCGAGTTCATAATACTGCAGGAGGAGTAGGTATCGCGAAAATGCGCGTCTAGGCGCCCGAGAATGGCCCGCTCCGCGCACAGCTTGGGACGAGCGCTACCCCTTCGTTTCGTACCGAAGGATGGCGGGTCGAGCCCCGAATCGACTTGGGGAGGAGGCGTACTCACGGTCGGTTCGCCGTGCCGCCTCGTCGGCCCCCGCACGACTGTTTACAGGGCTTCGAGAAACCAGTACGCTCGGTGATCCTCCCACGGCGGCTCACGCAACCCGAAGAACAGCCCTGGGGAGTTCGTCTTCGTGGTGCGCCCTAACGCGCCCTTGCCCCCGGAGTTCGAGACCTGCCCCCAAAGAATCATTTTCGTTTCATCTCTGCGCTCCACCTGCCCATCCTCACGATTCGCCGGTCGACTCATCGTCCCGGAGCGACGTCGAGGGGGCCATCTCGTCGGTGGGGGCCAGTGCGTGGAGTTGACCGAGTTCGAGCCGTAGGGCCCGATCCGCAATGCGGGCGAGGGAGGGGTCGTGCGTGGCCAGCACGAAGGTCCGATCGGTTTCGCGACTGAGCCGCTCGATCTCGCGGTGCATAGGCTCGGCGGTCCGGGCGTCGAGGTTGCCGGTGGGCTCGTCCATGAGCACCAGGGCCGGCTCGTTCATCAAGGCCCGGGCGATGGCCACCCGCTGCTTCTCGCCGCCTGAAAGGGTGTTGGGACGGTGGTCGGCCCGGTCGGACAGGCCCAGAAGATCGAGCAACTCGCGGGCACGGGGCGTTACGGCCTTCATCGACTGGTGCTGGATGAGGGCCGGCATGGCCACATTTTCGAGCGCCGTAAACTCCGGGAGCAGGTGATGAAACTGAAAGACAAACCCAATGGAGCGGTTGCGAAACGAAGCCAACTCGTCGTCGCTCTTGGCGAACAGGTCGTCGCCCTTAAATCGGACGGTCCCGGCGGTGGGCCGGTCGAGCGCCCCGAGCAGGTGAAGCAGGGTAGATTTGCCAGTGCCACTCTCCCCGACCACCGCCACAATCTCTCCCGGCTGTACAGTCAGGTCGAGGTCTTGTAGCACAGTCAGCGGCTCCTCCCCCCCCGCATCGTACTGCTTCACGAGATCCGTCACCTCAAGGAGCGGGGCGGGCACGGCGGGGAGGGGTGTTGGGAACGGAGCCTAGAATCGAAACTCGTGGGGGCCAGGCGGGGGACAACGGAGAGCTGGGAACTCGCAGCGCACACTGCGTCGGCCCCTGGGAGGGACCTTCATTCCGACACGCACATGCCCTCCTCGTCAGTCTCCGCGCTCAAGGCCATACTTGTTCAGCTTGTTGTAGAGGTGTGAGCGCTGGATGCCAATGGTCTCGGCCGTCTGGCTCACATTCCAGTCGTGCTCGTGGAGCTTGTGCTGGATGAAGTGCTTCTCGAATTGGTCGCGGGCATCGCTGAAGTCATCATAGGCCCGGATCAACTCCTGGGCGGCCCCCTCCGATCCAACGCCCGGCTGCACGAACTGGTCAATGTCGGCGGCCTCGATGGTGTCCCCTTCGACCAGAATGAGCAGACGCTCGATCACGTTGTGCAACTCGCGGACGTTCCCCCGCCACTCGTAGCCCTGCAGTCGCTGGAGGGCCTCGTCCGTGAAGTCTTTGGTCGGAAGGCCATTGCGCTGAGCCACCCGCTTCGCAATGTGGCGGGTGAGTAGCGGCACGTCGTCGCGGCGTTCCCGCAGGGGCGGCACGTCGATGAGGATGACCCCGATCCGGTGGTACAGATCCTCTCGGAAATTGCCTTCCTCAATCTCCTCCATCAGATCCTTGTTGGTAGCGGCCACCACCCGCACGTCGACCGAGATGGTGTGCTCGCCTCCTACCCGCTCAATCTCATTTTCCTCCAGCACCCGCAGCACCTTCGCCTGCGCCGAGAGGCTCATGTCGCCAATTTCGTCGAGGAACAGGGTGCCCTCGTGGGCCTGCTCGAACTTGCCAATACGCTGCTGGGTGGCTCCGGTAAACGCGCCCTTCTCGTGTCCAAAGAGCTCGCTCTCAATCAGTTCACTCGGGATGGCCGCGCAATTTACCTCCACCATCGGGTCCTCGGCCCGGGCGGACTTGTGGTGGATCCACTTGGCCACGAGTTCCTTGCCTGTGCCATTCTCGCCCGAGATGAGCACACGCGCCTCGGTAGGGGCCACCCGTTCGATCGTGTCCTTGATCTCTTGGATGGCGTCGCTCTCCCCAATGATGGGCGGCAGGTCGCCCGTGCTCTGCTCGGTGATGGTCTGCCGCATGCGCCGGTTTTCGACCTCAAGTTGTCCGTGGTCCAGCGCGTTGCGGACCGTGACGAGGAGACGGTTCAGGTCCGGAGGCTTTTCGATGAAGTCGTACGCCCCTAGCTTGGTTGACTCCACGGCCGTTTCGATGGTGCCGTGGCCACTAATCATGAGGACGGGCACCTCATAGCCCTCGTCGGCGATCGTTTCGAGGACCTCCATGCCGTCCATCTTCGGCATCTTTACGTCGAGGATCACAAGGTCGTACGCGTTTTCTTGGAGGGCCGTAAGGGCCTCCTCCCCATCGACGGCCTCTTCTACCTCGAAGTCTTCGTACTCCAGAATTTCGCGGAGCGTCCGACGAATGCTCGCCTCGTCGTCGACAACCAAGATCGTAGGCATCCCAACAGGAAAAACTCGTCCGCAGAACGTACCATCAAATTCCCCATCGTTGCCCCCCTCCGAGGGTGTGAGTGTCCTTCCCGCACAGGGCGCCGCCGTCCCCACAGCCGGGCGCGGCATTTACCCGGGCGCGGCATTTACTAGTTACGACGGGCGTCTACGACGAGGCCTTCCCCTGGCGCACCTGGGCACGGGCCATATACCGTTCCGCATCGCTGGCCTGATTGGAATCAGGGTACTCGTCCTGGATGCGCTGATAGACGTCCGTCGCAGCCCCGTACTGCCCGGCCTCCTCGTAGGCCTGCCCGGCGCTGAGCAGGTAGCGGGGGGCCGTCAGCTTGTTGTCGTACTGCGAAGCGGCCTGCTCGTAGAGCTCAGCGGCGCGGGCGAAGTCCCCTTTGTTCTCGTGGATAGCCGCCTGCGCCGCGTACGCGCTGGCGCCAATGAAGGTCTTGCCCTTCTCAAACCGCTGGAAGTACGTGAGTGCCCGGTCGTACTCCTCTTGCTCGTAGAGCGCGTTGGCCGCGTAGAAGGTGGCCAGATTGCCAGCGTCGGTGTTGCCGTAGTCGTCGGCAATCGCAAGGAGCCCTGCTTGCTCACTCGTCCCATCCAGGGCCTGCTGATAGTTTCCCCGTTCGTACACCGGCAGAATCTGACCAAGCTGCTGGTTGGCCGCCTCCTCCTGCTGCTGGTGATAGTAGAGGTAGCCGGGCACAGCCAGCACGAGCACGAGGAGTGCCACCCCAATTCCCTGCGCTACGCGGCGGTACTCGTCGTAAAACAGTAGCGCCCGGGCGTAGAGGTCGACAAAGATGTTTTGTCGAAGCTCTTGGCGACGGGACTTTTTTTCGGGCGTTTTGAGGGCAGTCATGTGCGGGGCGAGAAGTCCAGAGCGCAAATGAGGGTGAGAGCGGTCGCCGCTTGAGGAAACACGTAACACGAACTTTTCCTGGAAAAAGCGGCGAATGCCGTTTAACGCACCGTTGTTCGTTCGTTTCCTCCCGGGGCGGGGGCGCCGGCACCGGGCATGGTTTTGCATGTGATCTTTACTAAGGAGACAACGGGATATTTTATACCTTAGAAGCGTGTCATGACCCGCGTCATTCTCTTCTCGCACGCGGACATTGCACGACTCCCCGCATCCTCGCGCGGGCCCGGCTACTGGCCGAGAGCTCGACGAGATTGTTCGTTTCGACTGTCGAACTCAGCTCCCCCCTGACTTATGTCCATCAAGCTCGGAATCAACGGATTTGGGCGCATCGGGCGCCTGTGTTTTCGGGCGCTCCTCGAACGCGACGCACAACACGTCGATATCGTGGGCGTCAACGACCTTACGGATGCCGAGACACTGGCGACCCTGTTTAAGTACGACACGGTGCACGGGCAGTACCCCGGAGATGTGCACCTGGATGGCGATACGCTGGTGGTAGACGGCGACCACTTCCCGGTCTTCAGCGAAAAGGACCCCACAGAGCTTCCCTGGGGCGCGCACGACACCGACGTGGTCATCGAATCGACGGGCGTATTCCGGACCCGAGAGGGGGCGGCCCAGCACTTGGAGGCCGGCGCGGATAAGGTCGTCATCAGCGCCCCCGCCAAGAGCGAGGTGGACGCCATGGTGGTCCTGGGCGTCAACGACGACACCATCACCGGGGACGAGGAAGTGGTGTCCAACGCCAGCTGCACCACCAACTGCCTCGCCCCCCTCGTGAAGGTGCTTGACGACGCCTTCGGCGTGGAGAGTGGCCTCATGACCACTGTCCATGCCTACACGGCCTCTCAAAACATCGTGGACGGTCCCCACAGCGACCTTCGCCGAGCCCGCACGGCCGCCGAGTCGATCATCCCCACCACCACCGGCGGCGCGAAAGCCGTGGGGAAGGTGCTACCCCACCTCGACGGCCAGCTCGACGGCATGGCGATGCGCGTGCCCACCCCGAACGGATCGGTGACCGACCTCACGGCCGTGGTGGAGCAGGACGTGACCATTGAGGACGTGAACGCCGCCTTTCAGGAGGCGGCGAACGGCGAGCTCGACGGCATCCTCGCCTACAGCGAAGAGCCGATTGTCTCTCGCGACATCATCCACAACCCGCACTCCTGCATCTACGACGCGCCGTGGTCGAACGTGGCCGGTTCGCAGGTGAAGGTCGTGGGCTGGTACGACAACGAGTGGGGCTACGCCAACCGCACGGTCGATCTCGTGGAGCACCTTATGGAGAAGGCTGCCTAGCGTGCCTCTGCGCCGTCCGCCCCCCGACGATCTGGGGGCGAGACGGCGGGTCGTCTCGATCTGTCGCTCAAGCCCCCCACCCTATGCAAAAGCTGACTCTCGACGACATCGACGTCCGCGGAAAACGCGTCCTCATCCGTGTCGACTTCAACGTGCCCCTCGACACCTCCGACGACGGGAGTCCGTGCGTGGGGGACGATACCCGAATCCGGGCCGCCCTTCCCACCATCCGGCACGTCCTCGACAACGGCGGCAGGGCCATCCTCATTAGCCACCTGGGGCGCCCCGGCGGCCAGCCCGATCCCGATCTGAGTCTCGCCTGCGTGGCCGACCACCTGGGCTCGCTCATCGAGGAGCGTGTGCGATTTTCGAGCAACACCGTAGGGGAGACGGTCGAGGAGGTCATCAACGGCATGAGCGACGGCAGCATCATTTTGCTGGAGAACACCCGCTTCGACGCCGGCGAGAAGTCCAACGACGAGGACTTCGCAAAGGCGCTGGCGGACCTGGCCGACGTGTACGTCAACGACGCCTTTGGGGCCGCCCACCGGGCCCACGCCTCGACCGCCGGGGTGGCTGAGTTCGTGGACACCGCCGCCCTGGGCCGGCTGATGGAGAAGGAGATTGCGGCCTTGACCCGAGTGCGCGACGATCCGGAGCATCCCATGGTCGCGATTCTTGGCGGGTCGAAAGTCTCCGACAAGCTGGGCACGATCCGGGCCCTCTCCAAGACGGCGGATCGACTGCTAATCGGGGGCGCCATGAGCTATACCTTCCTACAGGTCTTGGGGCACGAGGTGGGCGAGTCGCGCATTGAAGCCGATCGGCTGGAAACCGCCGAGTCGCTTTATGAGGCGGCTTCGGACACGCTTCTCCTTCCCAGCGACCACGTAGTGGCCGACGCGCCGGCGGCGGATGCTGAGGCATCGGTCGTAGAGGGCGACATCCCTGAGGATCAGATGGGCCTCGATATCGGACCGGCCACCATCGATACGTACCGCACCGCTATTCTCGACGCCGCTACGGTGGTCTGGAACGGGCCGATGGGCGTCTTCGAGCTCGACCAGTTTGCGGAGGGGACGATGGCGATTGCCAACGCGGTGGCCGACGCGACCGACGCCGACGCCTTCTCCGTGGTCGGGGGCGGGGATTCGGTATCGGCACTCGGCAAGTCCGGGTGCACCGGCCGCATCAGTCACGTGTCTACCGGCGGAGGGGCCCTGCTCACCTTCCTCGAAGGCGCCGCCCTCCCCGGCATCGACGCCCTCACCGACGCATAGCCTTTCCCTTGTGCCTACGCTCCTTCCTTCTGCGCTGCCGGACCCGTCCCTGCTCCTGCAGTCCACCCCGCAGGTCTGGCTTCAGTCTCTGAGCCTCCGTGCCCTCCTTCTCGGGGCCGTGCGGATCCTGGTCATCCTTGGCCTTGCCGCCCTCATCCTCGGGCTGGTCCGGCGTGGTACGCAGCAGTGGATTGCCCGGGTGGAGGACCGTCCCCCGTCCGATCCGAAACGGCAACGCGCCGTAACCCTCGGCAATCTACTCCGCTCCGTTGCGGGCTACGTTGTCTGGGCGGTCGCGGGCATCATGGTCCTCAGCGAAGTGGGGCTCGACATCGGCGCCCTGATTGCCACCGCCGGGATCGCCGGCCTCGCCGTGGGATTCGGCGCACAGACGCTCGTCAAGGACGTGATCGGCGGCGTTTTCCTGCTCTTCGACGACATCCTGCACGTCGGCGATCTCGTGACCATCAACGGGCATACCGGCACCATCGAGGAGATCGGCGTGCGGCTCATTAAGTTGCGCAAGTTCGACGGCGAGCTCGTGATGATTCCGGCCGGGGAGGTGCGCATCTTCGGCAACAAGAGTGTGCAGTGGGCCCGCGCCATTGTGCCCGTGGGCCTGAGCTACGGACAGGACGTGGATGCCATTCTGCCCGTCATGGAGGCCGTCGCAAACGAGTGGGTGGCGGACCACTCGGACATTGTGCTCGAGGAGTCTCCGCAGGTGCAGGGCCTGATGGACTTTGGCGACTCATCGGTCACGGCACGGGTGGTTGTGCGCGTGAAGCCCGGCGAGCAGTACGCCGCGGAACGCGAACTGCGCCAACGCCTAAAGCGGGCCTTCGACGAGAAAGGCGTAGAAATTCCGTTCCCGCAGCGGACGACCCACGTCGTTCAGGGCGAGGCGCCACCGCGGACCCCCGAGACCGACGGTCCGTCGACGACCTCCGACGCCCCAACGTCCGACGAACAGAAGTAAGCCGCTCCTGTGTCCGCCCTCTCCGTCTCTTCACTCTCGAAGACCTACCGCACGGGCGTCCTGCGCCAGTCCACGGTTCGGGCGCTCGACGGTGTGTCGTTGGAGGTAGAGGAGGGTGCCATTTTTGGCCTCCTCGGCCCGAACGGCGCGGGCAAGACAACTCTCGTCAAGATCCTTCTCGGCCTGGTTCATCCCACGAGCGGCACGGCCCGGCTCTTCAACCAGCCCGCCGGTGCCCCCGCCGCACGACGGCGGATTGGCTTCGTCCCCGAAAACCACCGCTTCCCCGGCTTCTTTACCGCCGTGCAGACCCTGCACGCCTACGGCCGCCTGGCGGACGTGCCCCGCGCCACACGCAAAGAGCGCATTCCTCTCCTGCTCGATCGACTCGATCTCGACGGGCGCGGAGACTCGAAAGTGAAGACGTTTTCCAAGGGCATGCTCCAGCGGCTCGGGCTGGCACAGGCCCTCCTCAATGAACCGGACCTCCTTTTTCTCGACGAACCGACTGGGGGCGTAGACCCCGTGGGACGCCGCGCGATCCGCGACATCGTGGTGGAGTTGCGAGACGAAGGCAAAACGATCTTCCTGAACTCCCACCTGCTCTCGGAAGTGGAGAAGGTGTGCTCGCAAATTGCCATCCTGCGCGACGGATCACTGGTGCGACGCGGAAGCGTAGAGGAGTTGACTGCGGTGGAGCGGGTGTACGACCTCGTGGCCACGCCTCTCCCGGATGCCCTCCAGAGCGACCCGGACCTCCCCCTGGAGCCGGCCCCAAACGGCACCCCCACCGATCCGGCCCTACAGCAGTACCGCGTCCGCGCCGACGACCGGGCCACCCTCAACGCAGTCCTTGATCGTCTCCGCGGTGCCGACGTAGAAATCGAATCGATCACGCCCCTCCGCCAGTCGCTCGAAGACTACTTCATCGACGTGGTCGATACGCCCTCCTCAAGCTGAAGACCGACGAGGTGGCCGTCGGTGCCTCGTCCCCCAACTGCCCATACGCGATCCCATGCGCCCCCTCCTCGGCCTCGTCCTCATTACATTTCGGGAGCTCTGGGCCCGCAAGATCGTGCTCGGCCTGTTCATCATCAGTTCGCTGGTGCTGCTCGCTGTCACGTTTGCCCTCAACCTCGACGTGGTGGAGGGCTCGCTGGCGGGCATTCGCCTCTTCGGGCAGGAAGCCACACCCGAGGACATGGCCACCGAGGACGGCCCGCCCCTCACACTCGATCGCCTCGTGATCGCTGTGGAGTCCGTTGTGGCCGGGGTGGCCTACTGGATCGGTATCCTGCTGGCCCTCTTTGCCTCCGCCTCCCTCTTTCCCGATCTGCAGTCCGACGGACGGGTGGAGCTGCTCCTATCGAAGCCTGTGGGCCGCGTGCAGGCCCTATGTGGCCACGTTCTGGGCGTGTGGAGCGCCGTCGCCGTGCTCACGCTCTACCTTATGGGCGGCGTCTGGATCATTATGTCTCTGAAGACCGGCGTGTGGAACCCGCGGTTTCTCCTGTCGCTCCTCATCGTGGTAGGCATGTTTGCGGTTATGTACGCGGCCGTTACGCTCATGGGCGTGTGGACCGAGAGCACGGCTTTGGGGCTCATCGTCTCGTATGGGCTCATCTTTGTGTCGATGGTCCTGGCGGCGGCCGACCAGATCAGCCCCACACTCGGCGCCGTGGGCCGGCCGGTATTCTGGGGCCTTTACCATACGCTACCCAACTTCACAGAGGTAACCAAGATCGTGTCGACCCTCGCAAAGGGCAATACCGTGTCGTCGTGGTACCCCTTCTTCTCCTCCCTACTGTTTGGGGGCGCGGCCTACGGCGTAACCGGCTACTGGTTTGCCCAGCGTGACTTCTGAATCGCGGATGCCCCCTCGTTTTTCCACCGTGCGCCCATCTCCTGTCCCTAAGCCGTCGACGCCCATGATCTACCAAACCCCCGACGCCCTCGACATCCACCTCGACGCGCTGCCCGCCCTGCCTCGCCCGAGCCGGGTCGTGCTCACGACGCCTACGCACTTCGACGTGGAGTACGTAATTAATCCCCACATGTCGGACAACGTGGGCACGGTGAACACGGAGGTCGCATGGCAACAGTGGAAGGCCCTCCGCGCCACGTACACGGCGCTCGACCGGGCCCCCATCGTCGTGAACGGACAGGCGGGCCTCCCCGACATGGTGTTTTGCGCGAACCAGACCCTCCCCTTCTATACCCCCAATACCGATACGAAGGGCGTGGTGCTAAGCCGCATGCACAGTCCTGAGCGGGCGGACGAGGTGCCGTACTACGCCCGTTTTTTCGAAGAGCGTGGGTACGCCGTCAAATCCCTCCCCGCAGACCTCGACGCGGACTTCGAGGGCATGGGCGATGCCCTCTGGCATCCCAGCCATCGACTGCTGTGGGGCGGATACGGCTATCGCACAAGTCCCGAAGCCTACGAGGCCCTCAGCGACCTGCTGGACGTGCCCGTCGTGCTACTCCGCCTCACCGATCCCGACTACTACCATCTCGACACCTGCCTCTGCCCGCTCGACGCGAATCACGCCCTCGTGGCGCCCGAGGCGTTCGACGAGACGGGACGGGCCCTCATCGACGCGCTCTTCGACACCCCCATCGAGGTACCCGACCACGAGGCGCGCCACCAGTTCGCCTGCAATGCACACTCCCCGGACGGGACGCACGTCCTCATTCAGGAAGGCTGCGAAGAGACCAACAACCGGCTACGCACCCACGACTTCGTACCCGTCGAACTCGACACCAGCGAGTTCATGAAGGCAGGCGGCTCGGTCTTCTGCATGAAACAGATGATCTGGTGACGCTACACAACAACACGATTGACCGTGTCTACCCTCTGGCATTCATCCCCGTCGCGGCGTGCACGAGCCGGCCCTCATTTCGGTGATCATCCCTACGCTCAACGAAGCGAACACGCTCGGGCCCACTCTGCGGCAGGTGCAGGCCCAGGCCCCGCCGGTGGAGTCAATCGTCGTAGATGGAGGGTCCGACGACGAAACCCAGTCCCTCGCTCGGTCCCGTGGGGCTGCTGTGCTGGAGGCCCCGCAGGGTCGTGCCACACAGATGAACCGTGGCGCCGAGGCGGCGGCGGGCCGCATTTTCCTCTTTCTGCACGCCGACACCCTGCTTCCCCCCCACGGCCTATCCCTCATCCGCCGCGCCCTCAATGCCCCCGATACGGCGGCCGGTACGTTCTGCCTCCAGTTCGACGACCCAACCCCGCTGCTCCGCTTCTATGCCTGGTGTACACGCTGGCCCTGGATCCGACTCTGCTTTGGGGATCGGGGCCAGTTCGTAGAGCGGTCGGCGTTCGAGGCCGTGGACGGATTTCCCGAGTGGCCCCTCTTTGAAGACCTGGAGCTCGCGGCCCGCCTCCAGGCCCACGGCGGATTCAAAATCCTTGACGCGTCCGTAACCACCTCGGCCCGCCGCTTCCGGCGCGAGGGCCCCGTGCGCCAACAACTCCGTAACCTCTACCTGTGGAGCCACTACATGCGGGGCACCGATCCCGAGCGTGTATCACATCTCTACGACACCCCGTCCCCCGATTCCGAGGCCGAGCGCCTTTCATCTTGACGTCCCGCGCCAAAAATGTAAATATCTTGTAATCCGACTTGTACTACTACGACTTCTATAATACTAAATAGATAGTACAAAGCGAGACACCGCCTTATGCGACGCAAATCCCTGACCCATCTCGGCGAGACGGAAATGGAGGTCCTCCACCATGTGTGGGACCTCGGCGAGGCCACCGTGGCGGATGTGCGCGAGCGCATCCTGGAGGACCGCGACGTGGCGTATACCACGGTCATGACGGTATTGAAGAAGCTGGCCGAGAAGGGCTACCTCGACTACCACAAGGAGGGGCGCTCTTACGTCTACAAGCCCGCGGAGGAGCCGAACGCCGTGCAGCACAGCCTTCTGCGGCGACTGATGGAAAAGGTCTTTCAGGGCTCGCCCTCTGCCCTCGTGCAGACGCTTGTCCAGCGCGAGGATCTGTCCGATGACGAACGGGCGGAGATCCGAGCCCTCATCGACGCCCTCGACGAAGAAGACTCCGAGACCAATGATGCAGACGATGCTTGACGTTCTGGTCGACCTCGGCACGGCAACGACCGACACGCTTTGGCTTCCCATCCTGGCGTGGACGGCCCTCGTCCTCCCGCTCTGGGCGTTGCTGGCGCGAACCGACCGGCTCCACCCACACGCCGAATACCGCCTCTCGCAGGTCCTCCTCGCCGCCCTCCCCCTTGGCATCGCGGCGGTGAGTATCGTCGAGATGCTCCCGGATGCGGCCCGCTCCGCAATGCTTCCCGCGCAGTCGGTCGTTGTGCTGCCGGCGATCAAGACTACGACCGCGCCGTCCCCTCCCGTCTCGTGGTCGTGGATGCACGCAGTGGGCCTCCTCACCGTCGGGGCCCTAGGTGTCGGATTGTTTCAAATGGGTCGCCTTGCGCTCCAGGTCGTAGCGATGAGACGCGTTCGGTGTCGTATTCAGGCTACCGCCCCGCGGTCCCTCCGGGCTGAGATGCATCGCCTCCGGGAGCGCCTTAGGATCTCTCGTCCTGTTCAACTTCGCATTTCGTCGGACGCGACCGTGCCCGTGACGCTCGGCGGCCTCCGACCAGTGGTCCTGGTGCCGGATCGACTCATGAACGCAACGGAGGAGCTTCGCATGACGCTCCGCCACGAACTCGTCCACATCCGCCGCTGGGACGACTGTGCCCAGTTGGTAGAGCGACTTATCGCCGCCCTGTTCGCCGTACACCCACTCGTGGGTCGACTGCGGCGACAGATTGCCATGGCGCGGGAGCGGGCGTGTGATGCGGCTGTCCTCGACGACGGCGAGACACCCGCAGGCGACTACGCCCGCCTCCTGACCGCCTTTGCGGACGGAACCTCCCCCGATCGTCTCGGCGCCCTCTCGCTCTCCGAATCGCCCTCCTCCCTCACCGACCGTCTCTCCGCCATGCGTTCCTCGATGCCCTCCGTCCTCTCCTCCCGCTTCGCTCTCGGTACTGCCCTCGTGACCGTCGGGCTCGGGCTCACGCTCGGCGTGGTCGCCTGCTCGGACACGGCTGGACCCTCGCTCACCGACGACGCAGAGACGCTTGGCGCGACCTCTGAGTCATCTCCTCAAGGTGTCCCGCACAAGGAAGTTGACGACACTCCGAAACTCGTTGGCGGCATGACGGCCCTTCAAGAATCAATTACGTACCCGGAGATGGCGGAAGACGCCGGAATTGGGGGCCGCGTGATCGTCCAGTTCGTGGTGGATGAGAACGGAACCGTGACGAATCCGGCGGTTGCAAAGGGCGCCCACAAGCTGCTCAATGAAGCAGCCCTAGCGGCGGTCAAGGAGCAGACGTTCAAGCCCGGCACGACGGATGGACAACCTGTGCCGGTGCAAATGTCTCTGCCTGTAACCTTCCGACTCGACGACGGATCTAACGGGGAATCTGATGGATCCAGCGCCACGTCCGGGACCGATCCCGGCGGTCGCCTCGTCGAGAAGGCCGGCATCCAGGTTATCCGCGTCCTTATGAACGAAGAGGGCGACCTCCTCCTTGACGACGAGCCGGTGGAGATGTCCAACCTGACCGAAGCAGTCCGCCAGCGCATCACCAAGGATGCCGCCCGGGCCGCACTCATCTATGCCAGCGGTGCCCCCAGCGACCGTGTCGACGCCGCCGAAGCCAGCCTGAAAGCACTCGACCTCCAAATGGTATACGCCAAGGCTGCAGAGTGAGGCTCCACAACCGGCAGCCCGCACCATACACAAAATGGCATGGGTCGAGCTTCGAAACAGGGGCTCGGCGCTCTCTATTTTCCAGTCCTCTACCGTACCACCTGACGAGCCGGATGGTCGGGGTCCGGCTCAGTGACGCCCCGCTCGGCCGGATCTCCCTCGCGGCGCAGGCTCCAGTTCCAAAACCAGATGGCGAGGCCGAAGAGGAGCGCAGCCCCGAGACTCATGAGTCCGTTGATGCCGGCAATTCGGATTTGCGTGTCCACAACCGGCGTCGCCTTGATGGGCTCCGTCACGACGATGGACCGGCTTCCACCCTTTGTCACGCGAACCTGGAGGGTTTCCTTCTCCTTCAGTGCCGGGACGATGCCGTGGGGCAACGAGAGCCGTTCCCGGGTTAGTACCGAGCCGTCGGGCATCGGGACGCGGATGCTCACGTAGTCGTACGTCACCTGCGTTCGATTCGAGACCTTCACGTCCTGCACCTCCGCCGTGGCCGCCGTGCCCTGGGTCTTGGTGGTATGCAGGTCGTAGGCCACCCTGGCCTGGTGCGCCGAGAGGCCCACGAAAAGAATGGGGAGCACCCAGGCAAGGCGGGCAATCCAGCGCGTCATTGAGCAGGAGGCGTCGAGAAAAGAGAGTGCACGGGACGGTTGTACGAGGCCGCCCCGCCGTCGGTCAGGCGGGGCTGAAGATTGTCGGTGAAAATTGGTCGGCCTACGATAGGAAGAGGTAGGGACGCCAGTCCTCTTTGACCTCTCCGGCAAAATCGCGGAGGAACATGACGTAACTGGGGCGGAACGGCTCGCGCTCCAGCTCCATGCCCGCCTCGCCCGGCGTGGCGTCGCCCTTCTGATTATTACACGTCACGCAGGCTGCCACCAGGTTCTCCCAGGTATCGCGCCCGCCGCGCGACTTCGGGACAACGTGGTCGATGGTGAGATTGGACTCAGCCCCACAGTACTGGCAGGTCTTATGGTCGCGCTTCAGCACGTTCTTGCGGGACAGCATCACCCGCTTGTACGGGACGTTTGCGTACTGCTTGAGCCGCACGATGCTCGGCCACGGCATTTCCGTGCTCGGCGACCGGATGTGCTGGTCGTCGGCCGCCTCAACTAGATGCACCTTCTGCAGGTGCATAAGGACGACGGCTCGCTCCACGCTACACACAGTGAGCGCGCTATAGTCTTGGTTCAGAACGAGGACGTTCCCGTTCATAGGGTACGGTCCTCCCGTGCAGTAAGCCTCCGGATCCGGACCGGAGCAGGACGGACCGGAGCAGGACGGACAACCTGCACGACGTACACAAAAACAGTACGGAAGAGGAGTGCCTCCACCGGGAAACCCGGTTCTGTTTATAAGAGCACTGTACTCGGAGAAAGCCAAAACTCCACAAGACCGTATCAGGGAATGTCCCCTTTGTTTCTGTAGATGAGCCCCTGCAGTGTGGTGAATTGTAACATTCGCGGGGGACTCTCCGGGCAGTACGTCGTCCTTGAGCTCTAGCGCTCCATGCCTGAGGCGCGCCCTTCTTCGGTCTCCAGCCGACGACGCACATGCTGCCACGCGGCCGGCGGCTCAGCCTCGAAGTGCATCGTCTCGCCAGTGATTGGGTGGACAAAGCCGAGCTGATACGCGTGCAGCGCGGGGTGCGGAAGCGTGTCGAAGAGCGCCTCGAAGAAGTCGCGCCGTGCCGCATCTTGAGAGCCATACCGGACACGCTGCCCGCCATACTTCGGGTCCCCAAGGAGCGGATGCCCCTGTGAGCGGGCGTGCACTCGGATCTGATGGGTGCGACCGGTTTCTAGCTCAAACTCGACGACGGAGGTATCGGCGTGAACCTCGATGGTCTTGTGGTGCGTGACGGCCCACTTTCCCTCGTTCTCCGGCACCACGGCCATGCGCTGACGACGGTGCGGGTCGCGCCCAATGGCCCCCTCAATGGTCCCACGGGGCGACTCGAACTCCCCCCACACAATCGCGCGGTACCGCCGCTCCACCGTGTGGTCCTTAAACTGCTCCGCCAACGGCTGATGAGCCCGATCCCGCTTCGCGACGACCAGCAGCCCGGAGGTCCCCTTGTCTAGCCGGTGCACAATTCCGGGCCGTACGACGGGGTGATCGGGCGCCTCGGGCAACGCGTTGATCATCGACAGCCCCACCTCTTCGTCCTTTGCAGCGGCGGGATCGTCGTCGGCCGCCACGGCCTGCCCCTCCACATGGTGCAGCAGGGCGTGCACGAGCGTACCCGACCGATGCCCCGGTGCCGGATGAACCACCATGCCCGCCGGCTTGTGGACGACGAGCAGATCCTCGTCTTCGTAGCGCACATCGAGCGGAATGGCCTCCGGCTCCGCCTGCATGGGCGGCTTGCGAATCAGCCGAAAGACAATCTCGTCCCCCGGTTCCACGGCGTAGGATTTCTTGACGCCTTCCCCGTTTACCTTAAGGTGCCCCTTCTTGATTGCCCGCTGGATCTTGGTGCGCGAAGCCTCAGGATAGAAGCGCGTGAGATACTTGTCGACACGGGGCCCGCTGGTCTCGGTCGTCGGCACCACCACCTCCACGACGTTCTCCTGCCGGGTCACGTCGGCATCGTAGTTGCTAGGATCGAACGAATCAGGAACCTTCGTCATGACTCACTCCCTCTCTATCGTCTGGACATTCAACCCTCCGTTTCCCCCTCGTGTCTCCGTGTGTCAATGCTCGAACGCATCGACCGCGTCGAGCACCGCCTGTAGATCCGAGGCGTCGTTGTAGTACGTCGGGGCAAGGCGGACCTTCCGGTTGCGCACGGCAGCGGCAATGCCATGGGCGTCCAGGTGCTCGAACAGCGCCTCCGGCGCGTCGGGCACAACTGTGACGATCCCGCTAGCGTGGGCGGGGGCGTCGGTGCCGTAGCGCGGGAGGCCCCGGGCTGCCAGTTCGTCGGCAAGGGTGCTGGAGAGGTCGAGGACGCGGTTCTCGCACCACTCGGGACCGGCGTCGAGGTACAGGCCGAGGGCGGCGTGGAGCGCGGCGATGCCGACGCTGTTGAGTGTTCCGGTACGAAAGCGGCGGGCGTCGTCGTGGAAGGTCAGCTCGTAGTCGTCGAGGTGCTCCCAGTCCACAGGGCCATGGAGCCAGCCGGTGGGGGGGCGCAGTTGCTCCTGGAGCGCAGTGTCACAGTAGAGCAGTCCCACACCCTGCGCCGCCATGAGCCATTTGTGCCCGCCAGCGGCAAGAAAGTCGACGCCCGCCGCCTCCACATCGATCTGGAGCGCCCCGAGGCCCTGGATCGCGTCCACACAGAAGAGCACGTCCCGCTCGGCACAGAGAGTGCCGAGGACTTCCAGGTCCACGCGGAATCCGGACAGGAAGTGCACCCAGGAGACGCTGAGGAGCCGCGTGTCGGGCTGTAGGGTCTGTGCCACGTCTTCCACCGTGTATGTCCCCTCCTGCGTCGGCACGTAGTCGACTGCCACTCCCTGTGCCTCCAGGTTCAAGAACGGATAGACGTTGGTGGGGAATGCGCCATCGGGGACGGCGATGCGGTCGCCTGTCTGCCAGTCGAGCCCGCGGGCGAGCACGTTAAGCCCGGCAGATGTGTTGGGCACGAAGTCTACCCGTGCAGCGTCGGTGCCAAGCACCGCAGCCGCCCGTTCCCGCGTCTCCGCCATCAACGGCTGGAACGACTCAAAATTAGCAATGGGCGCGTCCGGCTCGGCTCCGTGCCGTTCGGCGACGTAGGCGTCGATGGCCTCACGGACAGGCCGGCTCATGGGGCTTACCGCCGCGTGGTTAAGGTAGGTTTGATGCTCGGTATGCGGAAACTGGGCGCGCAGGGCGTCGAGGGACATGAGAAAGGACTTCGACCGAAAGAATACTACAGGTAACACGCATGGCCCGCGTGTATTGCTCCGTGGGTCCGTCCCCGCTCAGGGGATGGGGCCCTGCGCCTCTAAGAGCGGCTAGGTCGCATTCTGTTTCTCCGCGAGCTTGTCCAATTCGTACTGGGCCTGGGCCTCGTGGTGCGTTTTCGCCTCGGGCTCTACGTGGTGGTCTTCCGCATCGGGGTGGTACTGCAGCTCCACAAACACCGGAAAATGATCGGAGCCGACGTGGGGAAGTACCCGGAGGTCCGCCAGTGCGAAGTGCTCGGAGTGGAAGGCATGGTCGAGGGGGTACCCAAGCAGTGGACTACCGGGCGTGGAACGTGTTGTACAGGCAGCGCCCGATGCGCGGGTCGAGCAGGCCGCTAATGTTCTGGAAGAGGCGTGTGGTATACGACCACGAGACATCGTTCAAATCGCCCCCGACAACTGTCAGCGCGTCCCGGTCCTGAATCTCGCGGGCAAGAAGCAGCAGTTCGGCATCCCGTTCGGTCGTATCGGGCTCATGGCCCGGATGGGGCGGGCGCGGGTGCACCCCGTGAAACCAGACGTGCGTCCCGGGCGCGAGCTCCACCTTCGCATGGATGGAGGGCACGTCATCCTCCACGAGGAACCGGATGGTGGAAGAAACAAGGGTGTATTTCGAGTAGAGGCACATACCGTAGGCGTTGTCCCGGGGGTGTTCCACGGTGTAGGGATAGGTCTCCTGGAGGGTGTGTAACTGCTCCCTCCACCACTCGTCCGTCTCAACCGTGAGCACGAGGTCGGGATGTGCCCCCTCAATCACCTGGAGCAGCGACTCAGCATTCCGGTTCTCAATTTCCACGTTGGCGATCAGGAACGAGACCTCGTCGGTGGCCCGCCCGTCGTCGGCCGCCGACCGCACCTGTGTGGGCGCCAGGACAGTGTACGATAGGATGTGGTCGACCTGATATTAGACACACGCCCAAGACCGCCATGGTGCCGTACTCTTTGGGCGACGCGGGCCCGGCCGCCACGAACGATCCGAGGGTGAGCACGATGCCGACCGCCAACTGCACCCGCGGAAAATCGAACAGGCGCACCACCCAGTGGTCGTGCGAGAAGACCAGGAGGACGGTGCCGGCGATAAAGAAGGCCGCCACCACCAGGAGCAGGAAAGTCATGCGCGGACCGCCACTCTCGAGAACGAACTGCGGAGAGGAGGACGCTAGGACCGGCGAAACTGCTTGCCAGCGAGCTGGCGCACGAGGCCCCTAAATTCCAGCTTCAGCAGGGTAGGGAGAGCCGCGGAGGGGTCGAGGCCCGTCTCCTCACAAAGCGCATCGACGTGGACCGGCGATTCCGACAAGGCCTCGTACAACACCTTCGCGTCGCCGGACAGGTCGTTAGGATCAGGCCCACCCGAAACGGTCTCCGCATCTACTTCCTCGGGCGTCTCCACGGTGATCTCGGGGAGCTCTTCCAGCAGATCATCCACCTCCATCACCAGCTTGGCGTGGCCCCGCTGGATGAGGCGGTTCGTGCCCCGACTGGAGTCTTTGGTGATGCCCCCCGGCAGGGCAAAGACCTCCCGATTCTGTTCCAGCGCAAGGCGCGCCGTAATGAGCGCTCCACCCTCCGCATACGATTCTACCACGAGCGTTCCCAGCGAGAGCCCGCTCAGGATGCGGTTACGTTCCGGGAAATTGGGGGCGTCGGGCTCCGCGTCGAGCCCATACTCGGAGAGCACCGCCCCATTGTTGGCAATGCGCGTTGCGAGGCCCGTGTGCTTTTGGGGGTAGATGCGCCCCACCCCCGATCCGAGGACGGCGATCGTCCGCCCTCCGGCGTCGAGTGCGCCCTTGTGTGCGGCGGCGTCGATGCCGTAGGCCAGTCCGCTGACGACCGTGAAGCCGCGGCGCACGAGTTCGGCACTCAGGTGATGCGCCTGCGCCCGTCCATAGTCGGTACAGCGACGGGTGCCCACCACAGTTACCATGGGCGCGTCGGTAGGAGGGAGCGTGCCCCGCATCCAAAGGTAGGCCGGCGGGTCGTAAATTTCGCGGAGCCGGTCGGGAAAGCGCTCGTCCCAAGGCGACACGAGGGTTGCCCCGAGTTCCTCGGCCCGTTCCATTTCTTCTTCCACCGCCGCCCGGTCGCCAAATGTGAGGATGGCCTCGGCGGTCTGCTCGCCGATGCCCTCGACCTTGGTAAGGGCGGAGCGCGAAGCGCGAAAGGCATCGCTCGGCGCGTCGAAGGCCGCTAGCAGCGCACGCAGACGCTGCGGCCCCACGCCCGCCACGAGCGACAGGCCGATAAGGGCACGCTGCTCGGCGGCCCGGTTCCGATCCGGCGGCTCGTCGTCCTCTAGGGGCAGTCTCATGCGTCGATCGGGTCCGCAGAGCGAGTGGACGTGACCATGTCGAAGAGGGTGTACTTCAGTGAATCGAGCCCCACATCGGCCACGGCGCTGATGGGGACAATCGGCACATCTGCGGGAAACTCGTCGGCCACCACGTCGGGCAAGAGTTCACGCTCGTCGGGCGCCAAAATATCGATCTTCGACAGGGCAATGGCCCGCGGCTTGTCGAGCAGGTCGGCCTCGTAGGACGCCAGCTCGTGGAGCAGCTGCTCGTACTCGTCCCCGAGGTCCGGCGCGGTGATGGGGATCACGAACAGCAGGACCGACGTGCGCTCGATGTGGCGGAGGAACTGTAGGCCAAGACCTTTTCCCGCGTGCGCATCCTCAATGATGCCGGGAATGTCCGCCATCACGAAGGTTTCGTACTCGCTCACGTATACCATTCCCAGCTGCGGCGTGAGCGTGGTAAAGGGATAGTCTGCCACCTCCGGCTCCGCGGCCGAGACGGCGGAGACGAGCGTGCTCTTCCCTGCGTTAGGAAACCCCACGAGCCCCACGTCGGCCATCAGCTTCAACTCAAACGTCAACTCACGCTCCTCCCCGTCCTCCCCCGGCTCAGCGTGGCGGGGCGCCTGATTGGTGCTCGACTTAAACTGCGCATTCCCGCGTCCGCCCTCGCCCCCTTTGGCGACGCAGATCCGCTGCCCGGACTCTACAACCTCTCCGATGAGCCGTCCCGTGTGTTTGTCCTTCACAACCGTGCCCGGCGGCACCCGAATCACTTTGTCCTCACCCGAGGCACCCGTCTGCTTCCGGCGCCCGCCCGGCTCTCCGTCGCCGGCGTAGACGTGCTTGTTGTGGCTCAGGTCCATCAGGGTGTACAGGTTTTCGTCGGCCTCCACGTAAACGGAGCCTCCATCGCCTCCGTCGCCGCCCGAGGGGCCGCCCTTCGGCACAAATTTCTCTTTGCGCCAGGCGACGATGCCTTTGCCCCCGTCGCCACTACTGACCTGAAGATCGACTTGATCGAGAAATTTCATCGGTGCGAGCCTGCCTGTCATCCCGGTGTTGGGCCGGGTGGAAGATGTGGATCGCCTTGTATGCCTAGCCCACAGACAAGGTTTTCACCGGGCTTTTTCGGCGCGGGCCTGGAACTGCCCGCTGCGTCGGCGTACGTTTCGGTCCGCCGCGTATTTCTTCCCTCCTGCCTCTTTTATGACGGACGTAACCATCTACACCGACGGCGCCTGTAGCGGAAACCCCGGCCCGGGCGGCTGGGCCGCCATCATTATTCCGGACGACGATCCCGAGGCCACCGAGCGCCTCACGGGCGGTGAGCCCCACACGACGAACAACCGTATGGAGCTGACCGCGGCCCTCGAAGCGCTCCGGACGCTCGACGCGCCGACCCGCGTGGCCCTCCACACCGACAGTGAGTACCTCTCCAAGGCGTTTAACGAGGGATGGCTGGAGAGCTGGCAGAATAACGACTGGCAGACCTCCTCGAATAGCGACGTCAAGAATCAAGGGCTTTGGAAAGAACTCCTCGACGAGGCCGAGCGGCACGACGTGGAGTGGATTTGGGTGCGCGGCCACGCCGACGACGAGCTCAACATCATGGCCGACGAACTCGCCGTCGCCGCAATGGAGCAGTACAAGCGCGGGTAAGAGCGCACCGGGCTTGGGGAACAGGGTCGCAGCGTGACGCCCCCTGTCATTGACGGTCGTCCGGCGCCGTTTCAGGACCGACCCGCAGGATCTCGCCGCGATCCGACAGGGCATTCGTGAATGCTTCCATGAACGCCTCCACCTCGGACCGACGAACGCCGACGGTGAGGGTCGTCACGTCTGTATATTCACTCGCCTGCACCTCGGTGTCGAATTTCCGGAGCACCGTCTGGGCGGGGGCAGTGTCGTCGTACGCGAAGCGGAGACGGATCGGCGTGCGTACGACGTGCTCCACGATGGGCGCCCGGTCCAGGGCCGCGGCGGCCGCGTTCCCGTAGGCTCGTGCGAGCCCTCCGGTGCCCAGCTCCGTTCCGCCAAAGTAGCGCGTCACCACGACGATCGTGTTGGTAAGACCCCGTGCATCGATCTGTTGCAAAATGGGCCGGCCCGCCGTCCCGCTCGGTTCTCCATCGTCGTCGTAATGGAAGTCGTCCCCGTGCCGCCCGAGCCGGAACGCCGAGCAGTAATGCGTAGCCTTAGGGGCCCGCTCGCGGACCGCGTCGAGACAGGCGTCCACCGCGGCTCGATCATCGATCGGCCTCGCCTCGGCCAGAAATCGGGAGCCGTCCACCGTGCGCTCGGCACGGGCAGCCGCTTGGAGGGTACGGTACGTGTCGCTCATGAGTGCGAAGTACGGGACTCGAAACGCGAAGGGCGGACGGTGGCACAAAGCGTCACAACCGTGCCCGACGCTCGCGTCAGCACAGTGTGATTGGGCGGCTCTTGCGTGCAGTTGATCGTCCCTCGAGAAACCTGCTCGGGGACACACGGTCGGGACAGTCCTGGTTGGAATAGAGTTCCGCCGTCGGCAGCGCCCATCGGCAACCGCAACAATGCTGTCAGGATCAGTGCCGGCGGGCACATCGTCCTCACAGAATCGTTTCGTGTCGTCCGCTTCCTCCTTGTCTTCCCGTACACCCACAATGAGTCGGATTCTCCCCCTTCTTCTTACCGGTGCCCTTCTGCTCGGCGGATGTAGCTCCTCGTCCGACAACAGCGGGGAGCGCCGTGGGGAGCGGGGCGGAGAGCAGTCGACCCCGTCCGTGGAGGCGGTGCAGGCCCGCTACGGCTCGCTGCCGTTGGAGGAGCAGATGAGCGGCACCGTAGAGGCGCAGAATCAGGTGACGATCTCGCCGCAGATTCAGGCGCCGGTGGAGGCGGTTCTTGCCCAGAACGGCGACTACGTGGAGCAAGGCGATCCACTGGCGCGACTGCAGGACGATCAGTACCGTGAACGGGTCCGACAGGCCGAGGCCTCGCTCCGCATTGCCCGGGCCGACGCCAAGAGCGCTCGGGCCAACCTCCGGGAGCTCCAGGCCCAGCTCAAGCGCACCCAGCGCCTCGCCGAGCAGGACTTTGAGAGCGAGCAGCGACTCGAAACGCTCCGCGCACAGGTGTCACAGGCCGACGCGCAGGTAGAGCGCGCCGAGGCGCAGGTGGCCCAGGCCGAAGCCACCCTCGACGAACGCCAGGCCGACCTGCAGCGCACGGTGGTGCGTGCCCCCATCAGTGGCCAGGTGGGCAACCGAAACGTGCAGGTGGGCCAACGGGTGGGGCCCGACACACAGCTCTACACCATGGGCAACCTCGAATCGGTGCGTGTGGAAGTAGGCGTTACGGACCGCATGATCGGGCGCATTGAGGCGGGCCAGACGGCCCGCATTACGGTGCCGTCCGCCGACACGGTCGTGACCGCCGAAGTGACCCGCCTTTCGCCGTTCATCAGTAACGAAAGCTACAGCGCCGAAGCCGAAATTGAGGTCCAGAACCCCGGCGGGCTGTTCAAGTCCGGCATGTTCGTACAAGTGGAGGTGGCCTACGCCGAGAGCCAAAAGGCCACGCTCGTGCCTCTGAGCGCCATCTACGAGGATCCGTCCACCGGCGCCCGCGGCGTCTTCGTCGCCCCCACCCTCGGGACCGAGCTTCCCGTAGAGACGCCCGACTCGTACGACCCCGAGAATCCGCCGCCGCTCACCCAGCCCACGCCCACCCGCTTCCGGGATGTTGAGATCTTGGCAGAGGGCCAGCAGCTGGCAGGCGTGCGCGGTGTGGAGGCGGGCGACTGGGTGGTGACTGTGGGGCAAAATCTGCTGAGCACGAGTGCCGACGAACGGGTGGACGCCCGGGTGCGCCCCCTCCCGTGGTCTCGCCTCATGGCCCTGCAGCGCCTCCAGGATACGGATCTGCTCCGCCGCATCCTCAAGCGCCAACAGCGCATGGCCGAACGCCGGTTCGGGAATGCCCCGGACACCAGCGGCGCCGATACCACCCAGTCCTCAGCCGCCGACACCCAAACCGCCCCGGACGAGCAGTCCGATGGCTCCCTGACGGCCCCCACGGCGTCCCGGTAGGTCTCTTCAGTCTCCCTTTTCTGTCACAACGCCCTTCCCCCCGATGGCTCTCTACGACACTTCCATCCGCCGCCCCGTGGCGACCGCGATGACGTTCTTGGCCATCATCGTCGTGGGGTCGGTGAGCTTCTACTACCTGCCGGTCGACCTCCTGCCGGAGATCGAGTATCCCCGCGTCACGGTGTACACCAACTACGGGAACGTGGGCCCGGAGGAAATGGAGAAAATCATTACTGATCCGATCGCCAACGCCGTCTCCGGCGTGCCCAACGTAGAGCGAATCACGTCGGACTCCGACGAGGGCGGAAGTCGCGTGAACCTGGAGTTCGCGCAGGGGACCGACCTCAACGCCGCGGCCAATGACGTACGCGCCGCGCTCGACCGCATTCGCGACGACCTCCCAGTGGAGGCCGAGCCCCCTGGCATCTGGAAATTCGATCCCAACAGTCAGGAGATTGTCTCTATCGCCGTAGAGTCGAGCCGGACTCTAGAGTCGCTCACACGGCTGCTGGAACGCGACCTGAGCCGTCGCTTCGAGCAAATTCCCGGCGTGGGCACCCTCAACATTCGGGGCGGCATCTACCGAGAGGTCCGCGTGAACCTCAACCGCGATCGCCTCCGGGCCTACGACATGTCGGCGGCGCAAGTGCAACAGGCCATCGGCACGTCCAATGTGGCGCTGCCCGGCGGCAACGTGAAGGAGGGCCTGAAGGACTTGTACGTACGCACACAGGGCGAGTATGCCTCCCTCGACGAGATTCGACAGACGGTCATCACGACCGTTGGCGGCTCTCCCGTGCAGGTGCAGGACGTGGCCGAGGTGGTGGACGGCTACGAGGACCTCCAGCGGGTCTCGGAGCTGAACGGCGTGCCGGTCGTGCGCCTGCAGATTCAAAAGCAGAGCGGGGCCAACACCGTGTCGGTGGCCGAACGCATCCGCGAGGAAGTAGACCTCGTCAACGAGACACGGGCCGACGTGAATCTCACGGTCGTGAGCGACCAGAGCGAGTTTATCCGCAAGTCGATCAACAACGTCCAGAATTCGGCCATCTGGGGCTCGCTCCTGGCCATCCTGGTCCTCTACCTCTTCCTCCGCAACGGGTCGACGACGTTCATCATCGCGCTGTCGATTCCGATCTCCATCATCGCCACGTTCGCGCTACTGTTCTTCAACGACCTCACGCTGAACCAGATGACGTTTGGCGGACTGGCGCTGGGCGTGGGGCTGATTGTGGACAATGCCATTGTGGTGTTAGAGAATATTGTCCGACAACGGGAGGAGAATGGACGATCCCTCAGAAAGGCCGCCTCAATTGGCACCCGCGAGGTGGCGGGCGCCATCATGGCGTCCACGCTTACTACGTCGGTCATCTTTCTCCCGCTCGCGTTTGCCCGCACCACCACGGCGGCGCTCTTTCAGTCGCTGGCACTGGTGGTGGTGTTTGCCCTGGTCTGCTCGCTGCTGGTGGCCCTCACGCTGGTCCCCATGATGGCCAGTCGCTTCCTTACGATCGGCCCGGGCGGGGACGAGGGGGAGGAAGAGGCCCCGCCCCAGAAATCCTGGTTCCAGCGCGCCTTTGCCCGCCTGGAGCACCGCTACTCGGCACTCATTGAGCGAGCCCTGCAGCGACGGTGGCTGGTGTTCGGGGCCACGGCCCTCTTGCTCGGCGGCACACTGGCCCTCTGGCCCATGGTGTCGATCGAGCTCGCCCCCCAGACCGACGCGAACGAGATTGACGTCGACCTGGAGATGGAGCAGGGAACCAACATCGCCGTCGTGATGGAGTACCTCAACGAGCTAGAGCGGCGTGTGAAAGCCGAACTCCCCGACCAGGACGTGGAAAACTTTGCCAAGCAGGTACAGCCCTGGGGGGCCGAGGTCGAAGTTCGGCTTGCCTCCGCCTCGGAGCGCTCCATCAATACGTTCGTGCTGGCCGACAGCATCCGCTCGGCCGTCCAGGGCAAGGTCCCGGGCGCGGACGTCCGGGTAAGCGCACAGTCAGGGCTTTGGATCCTCCGGCGCGTCTTTAGCACCGGCGGCGGCAACGAGGCGCTGCAGGTAGAACTGCGAGGCTACGACCTGGAGCAGGCCCGCAAAATTGCGGGCCGTATTCGGGGGCAACTGGAAACCGTGGAGGGCGTGGCTAGCGTCCGGTCGGAACGACGCGAGGGACGCCCGGAGCAAAACATCCGTTTCCTCCGGAACAAGATTTCCTCCCTTGGGCTCACCGTGCAGGAGGTGGCGCAGGCCGTGCAGACGAACCTGGGCGGCAGCCGCGCTGCCTCGTACCGGGACGGCGGCGAACAATTCCCCATCGTGGTGCGGCTACGGCCGGAGGATCGTCTCTCGGTACAGGATCTCGACAACGTCTCCGTCCGCACACCGGAGGGCCAATCGGTCCCCCTCTCCTCCCTGGTGAGCACAGACCGGGGCCGCGGCCCCACCGAAATTCAGCGCATCAACGGGCAACGCGTCACCTATATCTCGGCCACCCTCAACAGCGATGCAGTTCTGGGAGAGGTCGTAGAGCGGGCCCGTACCGAGCTGTCCGACCTATCCCTCCCCGAGGGCTTCTCGATCGCGTTTGGTGGGGAGTACCGCGAACAGCAGAAGGCGCAGCGCGACTTCATCATCGCCATCATCATGGCACTGGTCCTCATTTACATGGTCATGGCGGGGCAGTTTGAGCGCTTTCTCGACCCGTTCGTGGTCATGTTTAGCGTTCCGCTGGTGCTCATTGGCGTCCTTCCCACACTCGTGCTTACCGGCACCACCATCAATATCCAGAGCGTGATGGGCTTCGTCATGCTCATCGGGATCGTGGTGAACAACGCGATCGTGCTGGTCGACTACATCAATCTCATGCGCCGGGAGAATGATATGGACCTGCAAGCGGCGGTGGCCGAGGCCGGACGCCTGCGCTTGCGTCCCATCCTCATGACGACACTGACGACGGTGCTGGGGCTCGTTCCACTCGCCCTCGGCCTGGGGGCCGGCGCAGAAATCCAGGCCGCCCTCGCCCGGGTCGTCATCGGGGGACTTCTCGCCTCAACGCTCGTCACACTCGTGCTCATTCCGGCCGCGTACGTAAGCCTCGAGTTGACGGCCCGCACCCTGCGGACGAAGCTGCCGGACTGGTCGTGGCTGCCGGACTCCACCCTCCGCCCGCGGCGTGCGTAACAGCATCGTCCGGGGACGCCTCCACGACGCACCCCCTCTGGGCAGGACTTCTTTCTAGGTGCGACCGAAACGAGGATGGTTGGCCCGATGGACCCGCACCGCACTGCTCCTCCCGCTTCATCAATCCCTCAACGCGGCTTTTCTGCCATGCCCCCGACCGCCCTCCGCACAGTGGCCCTTCGCCTTCTCACGTGTGTCCTGATGACCCTCCCCCTCGCCGGGTGCGCGCAGGAGCAGGAAACCCCGGACACCACACAGAGTGCGGCCGAAATTCAGTCGCCGGAGATCGAATCGGCGGATAGCACCGTGGAGGCGGACGTGCCCTTCGTGGTCACCCCGCAAACCACCGTGGACAGCATCCTAGCACTGGCCAAGGTCTCATCGGACGATGTTGTGTACGACCTGGGCAGTGGCGACGGCCGAATCCCCATCACGGCCGCTGAGGAATATGGGGCCCGCGGCGTGGGCATTGAGATCAAGCCCGAACTCGTCCAACGGGCCCGCGAGAACGCGAAGATCTCTGGGGTGAGCGACAAGGTTGAGTTTCGTCAACAAGACATTTTCGAGGCGGACTTCAGTGAGGCCACCGTGGTCACCATGTACCTCTTCCCGGAGGTGAACATCCAGCTCCGCCCCATGCTCTTCGAGCAGCTGGAACCGGGCACACGCGTCGTCTCCCACAGCTTCGATATGGACGAGTGGGTGCCGGACACCACCATCCGCGTGAACGGCGATGTGCTCTACCTCTGGACGATTCCGGAGGAGACGCCCGAATTTGTGGACACTGAGTAGGACCTGGGCTTCCCCAGCCAGTCGGGCCAAAACGAAATCCCCACTTGGCCTCTTCGGGCCAAGCGGGGAGCGGTGTGTGGAGCCACTGGGATTCGAACCCAGGACCTCTGGAGTGCGATTCCAGCGCTCTACCAACTGAGCTATGGCCCCGTGAATAGCAACAGCTGGGCTGTTGCCTGCCGATGAGTGAACATGCGTAGACACGGTCCCTTCTGCGGGTCTGTTCCTCGACAAAGGCCCTTTCGTCGTGAGAACCGTGCGAAGGCGCGGTCCCGTGACGAGCGTGTAAGAAGCCGCGCCGAGGCGGCACGCGCAGAGGGACATCTCGTACGGCGTCGCGGAGATCTTTGCAACCATTTCCCGCCCGACCGTGAGCCACAAAAATCTCCCTACGAAGACGTGTCCCGTCTGCAACCGCGAGTTTGAGTGGCGGAAGAAGTGGGAAGACGACTGGGAAAACGTGAAGTACTGCAGCGAGCGCTGCCGCCGTAACAAAGACCGCGACCACGTTCCCTGGGCGAAAGAGGGCTGACGCTTGTATGTCTGGAGGCATGGAAGAATGGCGACACAAGCATCAATGCCTCCCTGCGTCCAGAGCTCTCACACGTCCGCGCGCTGCTCCCAACGTTTAGCATCCCCACGTCCAACGTTCCAACACCGTGCCCACCACTGCCCTCGTCTGGATCCGCAACGACCTCCGCGTGCGCGACCACGCCCCGCTCCGCCGCGCTGCGGACCACTTCGACCAAGCGATTCCGGTCTACTGCTTCGACCCGCGTCACTTTGGCACCACGATGTTCGGTCTGCCAAAGATGAGCGCCATTCGCGCCCGCTTCCTGTGCGAGAGCGTACGGGACCTGCGGAGTTCCCTCCAGGACCGCGGGGGCGACCTGGTGGTGCGGAAGGGCCGTCCGGAAACTGTCCTCCCCGACCTCGTGCGACAGGTGGGGGCCGACGAGGTCCTCATGTTTCAGGAAATTGGCACCGAGGAGCGCAAGACGGAGGACGCGGTGAAAGATGCCCTCGTCAACACCGACGCCGTGCCTGGCTTCTTCTGGGGCAAGACGCTCTATCACATCGACGACCTCCCCTTTGAGGGCCCCGACGAGATCCCGGACGTTTACACCACCTTCCGAAAGGGAGTGGAGAAGAAAAGCCGCGTGCGCCCCTCCATCGACGCCCCCGAATCGCTCGCGCCCCTGCCGGACGACCTTTCCTCCGGCCCGATTCCTACGCTCAACGATCTCGGCTTCGACGCCGACGGCACGGTCGACGAACGGGCCGTCCTTCCTTTCAAGGGCGGAGAAACGCGCGGACTCGACCGCATCGACGAATACATGTGGCGAGAGGACTGCCTCAAGAAGTACAAGGCCACACGGAACGGCCTCCTCGGCGCCAACTACTCCTCTAAGTTCAGCCCCTGGCTAGCCCACGGGTGCATCACACCGCGACAGATCCACGAGGAGGTCGAGCGCTACGAGGACCAGCGATTCGACAACAAGTCGACCTACTGGATGAAGTTCGAACTCATCTGGCGCGACTTCTTCACCTACGTCACCTGGAAGGCGGGCGATCGCCTCTTCGCGCCCGGCGGCATCATCGGCAACGACATCGACTGGAGAGACCACGACGAGTCGTTTGAGCGCTGGGCGACCGGCACCACCGGCATCCCGTTCGTCGACGCCAACATGCGGGAGCTGAACCGAACGGGCTACATGTCAAACCGCGGGCGTCAGAACGTCGCGAGCATGCTTTCCCAGAGCCTGAAGCTGGACTGGCGGATGGGCGCGGCCTACTTCGAGTCGCGCCTCGTGGACTACGACGTGGCCTCCAACTGGGGCAACTGGGCCTACAACTCCCGCGTGGGCAACGACCCGCGGGCCCGCTACTTCAACATCGTGAAGCAGGCGAAGCGCTACGACGAGGACGGCGAGTACGTGCGCTACTGGCTTCCGGAGTTGGAGGGGGTACCCGACGAGTTCGTCCACGAGCCGCACCGGATGAGCCACGAACAGCAGAAGCTCTACGACTGCGTCCTGGGCGCGGACTATCCCAAGCCGATGGTGAATCTCGACAAGACCTACGAGCGCATCCGCAACGAGCGCGGGTAGCGCCCCCCTACGCCTCCTTGCGCCCCCCAGCCACGAAGAACTCGTCCTGCCGCCACGCACAGTCCACCTCCGTGAAACCGGCCCGCTCCATGGCCTTGAGTTGCGGGTAGAGCGGGAGCGTGCCCACGTGATCGCCCACCAAACAGTGGCCGCCGGGACGGAGTGGCTCCAGAACGCTTCGGAAAAGCAGTTCGTAGCGCGACTCGGCCTCGGCCCGGTCCACTTCGTGCCCCACGATGGCATGCAGGGCCAGCGAGGCCACCACCAGGTCGTACGGCCCACCTGGCAATGGCGCCCCGTCGGTAGGCACCGCCACCTGAATGGGGTCCACGTTGCGAGTCAGTTGTCCCACCTTCTCCTGGGCAATGGCAAGCAGGTCCGGATCCTCGTCGATCAACACGAGCTCCACCTGCGGGTAGGCGTCGAGCACCGTGGCGGCGGCATTGCCGGTGCCACACGCCAGGTCGCCCACTCGGGCGCCAGGTGGCAGGGGCGGGAGGGCCATCGCCAACTCCTCCAGCATGGGCACCGCCTGGGGCATACGTCGCTCCAGGTGGATGTCGTACCAGCGGCCGTCGTCCCAGTGGCCGCCGTCGCGATTCAGGTTGTCTCTCCAATTGGGCAATTCGCTCATAGAGGTGTGGGGGAAGCGCCCTCCGGCACAGTGCGGCTAGGCCGTCGCGGGCGCTCCGGTGCGTCCTTTTTTGTGAATTCCGTTCTCGTTGACGTGGCCCACGTAGCGCCCGAGGATGGTGACCTCCTCAAACACGTCGGGCTGGATGTGGATGTCGTCGTACTCCGGGTTGCACGGCTCCAGGCGGAGCCCGTCCTCGTCGTGGTACACGCGCTTGAGGGAGGTCTCGCCGTTGTAGAGCACCGCCCCAATGCCTCCCTCCGGGATGTCCTCGTCAATGAGGAGGACGTAGTCGCCGTCGTGAATGTCGGCCCCGCGCATGGACTGCCCCGACACGCGGATGGCAAAGATTTCGTCGAGGTTTGAGAAGAGCATGTCGAGGGTAATGGTCCCGAGGTCCGCCTCGACGGCCTCCTGCAACGTCCCGGCCGAGATGATGCCTTTCACCGGAATTCCGGGCTCTTCCTGTTCTTGGTAGCGCGGGGCGAGATGATACCCCTGATCGTCGCGCGTGAGGTGTCCCTTCCGGTGCAGCGCCTTCAGGTTCTGCGTCACGCTATTGGGCGAGCTGTAGCCGAAGTGGTCAATGATTTCCCGGTACGTCGGCCAGACGCCCGTGTCGTGCATCTGATCGATCAGGAACTGCAAGAATTCGTGCTGCTTGGCGGTGAGCTTTTTGCGACCCATGGCGAAGGCAGAGGGCAACGCACAGCTGGCGAACAGCCGTCCCAGTGTCCCCGGAGGATTCTGTGGGACGACCACATATATTCTACACAGTAAGGGTATCGAGGACCGCGGACAAGGTCAACCCTCGGCCGCCTCAATCTGCGCAATGACCGACCGGCTGCGGTCCGGATAAGCATCGTCGAACTGGTAGCGGAGAAAGTCGCGCACGAGCGCTTCGACTTCTCGCCGCACGGGCCGTGTCATGTCCAGACGCATCACGGTGTCGAGATCGGCGCGGGCGCAGGTGGCGTAGGCCCGGAGGGCGGCCCGCGAGGCACGGCGCGGCTCCTCCGGGGTCGCGGTGGGCGGGTATACCCCTCCATCGACCAGCGAGAGTAGTCCGTCGTCCCCCGTCACGGCCTCTACCCGCTCACGCTCGATGGCGGGGGCCACCCCTAGGATCTGGGCCAGCCGGAGCTGAACGTACGGCCACAGGTTGTGGGCGCGCGGCTCGTGCCGGTTGAGACGGCGCAAGGCCCGGACCAGAAGCGCAAAAACCTGCGGCTGCGCGTCCTCCGTCTCCATGAGCGCATCCACGAGTTCCACGATGCGCAGCCCCACCGTGATGGCCCGAAGCGTCCCACGGAGCCGATGAAACGACTCGACGTGACTGCTTTCGCTTAAGGTCTGCAGGGTGCGAGTAGGCTTGTAGTAAAACACTACCTGGGTGTACGCCATCGGCTGCAGGGTGGCCCCGAATGAACTCTTGGGCCGCCGCGCCCCCTTCGCCATCACCCCAAGCTTTCCCTTTTCCTTCGTAAACAGAGTCACGATCTGGCTCGTCTCTCCGTAGTCCAGACTCCGCAAGGCCACCGCCTCGGTGCGAATGATGGAACGCTGGGCCATGAGAACAGGACGCCTGATCGGAAAACGATGGGTCCGCGCGACCGCCCTCGCATGGCGGGCTGCCTTCGGACTTTGGAGGGGGCAGGACGTTAGATTCCGGGGGACCGTGTGTCTTTTCGGGTACGATGATCCCCCTGCATTGTGCCAGTCGTCAGATCCCGTTTCCTCATGATCTGGCTCTATAAACTGCAGCAGCGACTCTCCATTACGCGCCGGGAAGGACTCGCGGTGCTCACGCTGACGATCCTCTTTCTCTTAGGCCTTACGGTGCGACACGTGCAAGAGCAGCAAGTCCCGCCCCTGGCCGTCGACTCGCTCGTTGCGCAACCGGTCGCGGATTCTGCCACAGGGGCGCGTCCCACGACGGCATCGTCCAGTCCCTCCCCCTCCGCGGAAGATCCGATCAACCTGAACACCGCCTCCCGCGAGGCCCTCAAGGCTCTACCCGGCATCGGGCCCGCCTTGTCCGAGCGCATTACCACTTACCGGTCGAACCGGCGCCCTTTCCAGCGGGTGGCAGAGCTCAAGCGCGTCCGCGGCATCGGCCCAAAGACGCTGGCCACCCTTCGTCCCATGGTGCGGGTCGCCCCTCCAAACACCGCAAATGACGGCGGAACGGGCGAATAGCAGACCGGTGGGCTTCGACCACACCCGCGGAGTCCACCTCTCCCAACAGGGCAGTAGAACGCGCTACGTGGTCGGAGGCCTCGATGCCGCCGAGCCCTGTTCGGACGAGGACTCGGTGTCCCCCGGATCCTCCGCCCCGTTGGTCCTGGCTTCTCGCCGCTCGCGCAGACGCTCCGCCACAGCCTCAGGGGTCCAGTCCTGCGCGACTTCCTCCTCCCGGTTCAGAAATCGCCAGATGGGCACGAGAAGCGCCGCGGCAAGGGCCAGAAAGCCGAATAGGGTCGCCGCAATGACGGGCAAGTACTGGGGATCAAAAAGCGGGGACGCATCCATACGGGCCAGCTGGGCTCGTCTTGGGGAATCCGAAGCAAGCAACATTCCCTTGTACCTGCTACGGGAGGCGCCGTTCGGCTATGAGGGAGTGCCGCGGGCTTCCCCCCTCGAACCTTGCTGTTTCCACGTCGGTAGTGTTGCGTCCCCCGACGCTTCCGTGGGCTTTTTCCCTTTCGCTTTCCGAGCGACGCTTTTGTGAATTGCCCCCACCGCTTCCACGGCCATGCCCCCGTCCGACGACCACCCTTCCGATGCTCCTGAGGCCCGCCTTCTCATTGCCGAGGACGACCGCGATGTGGGAGAAAGCCTAGAGGCCTTGTTTTCTCGCAGGGGATACACGGTTCAACACGTCGCGAGCGGCGCGGCGGCCCTGCAGGAGATGACAACCCTCCCCCCCTACGATCTGGTGCTGCTGGACGTAAAACTACCGGAGAAGGATGGTTTTGAGGTACTGCGCGAGGCGCGGCGGGGCGGGGTCGACTCACCGGTCATCATGCTCACGGTGAAGGATGAGCACAAGCATAAGCTCCGGGGCTTTGACCTTGGGGCCGACGACTACGTTACCAAGCCCTTCGACACGAAAGAGCTTGCCGCTCGGGTGGAGGCGGTGCTGTCCCGAAGCGAGTCGGCCCTCCCCGACACCGGCGACGTGTACTCGTTTGGAGACATCACCGTCCGCTTTCCCAGCGAACAGGCAACGAAGAGCGAGGCGGACCTCGAACTCACCGATTTGGAGTTCGACATCCTGGAGTACTTCATCAAGCACCGGGGGCGCACCGTAAGCCGCGAGCAGCTCCTCCGCGACGTGTGGGGCATCAGCGGCGATATTACCACCCGCACCATCGACCGCCACGTCGCCTCGCTGCGCAAGAAAATCGAGCCCGCCCCGGACGACCCGACCTACCTGAAGACCGTGTACGGCATCGGATACAAGTTTGTGGCGGAGGGCGCCACACCTTCAGCCTCTCCGGAGGACGGCTGATTTTCGCTCCTGCTTCCGGAGTCTCCGGTCGGCCGCTCCAGAAGAAGGACGGCTAGGGGGCCACGATGGCACCGCCCACGCTCCACTGCGGCCGCGTGACCGCATCGGACAGTGTGCCGGGCCTGGCCGTGAAGCCACCCTCAATCGTCATCGGCGGCTCCAGGGCCGTGACGGTGGGCTCCGGCGGACGCGGAAAATCGGTGCTGTCGCGCGGCGGGCCCCCGCGCAGCGAATCGCGGAACGCCTGCATGTCGGCGCGGGACACGCTCGCCTCCATGGCCGCGTCGAGCGAGAAGGTGCCCTCCACGACCTCGTCGGTGGCCGTCTCCACGGTGACTGTGCCTTCCTTCAGCGGATAGAAGTGCAGCGAGTCGGCGGTCTGCCGCCCGTAGCTGGCGGTAAAGAGCTCGTCCGGGAAGAACCCCGGCCCGCAGGGACTGTCGCAGCGCGCATCGAAACCCGCCTCGTAGGTGCCCGGCTCCAGGGGACCGTCCGCCAGCCGCAGGAACGACAGGTCGTGCGTCACCGAGTCCTCGTACGTTCCGGCGAGCTGGACGATGGTGGCGGTCTTGCCCAGCCGCGGGGTGGGCAGCACGAAGACACTCTGCTCCCCGAACGACAGGTTGTTGCCGAGCGTGGCTTTGCCCTCAACGGATGCGTTCACCGGGGCACCCGCTGTCAATTCAAAGCGCGGCTCGGGCGTCGACTCGGGACCGGTGCTGTCGCAGGCGGTGAGGAATAGGGCAAGTGCAAGGACACAGACACCAAGGGAGCGACGCATATCGATCACCGTTTACTGTTGCGGCGGAAGACACGAACGGGTATATAATATTCGTGTCCTCATTCTCTGACGGGATGATATAAGGCGTGGAAGCCGTTGGCATTGCGCGACCATGCGATGGGGTGGTTCTGGATCGGTTGCCCGTACGCAGACATTGAGGGGCACCCGTAACGACGCCTGGGCCAGCGCATATGGCCCGGATAAGAGGGTCCGTACAGCCATCGGACGACGCGAGCACAATCCGATCCATGTGAGTGCTACTAATCAATAGCATCTTATGTCGCCTGTCAAACGAGGGACACTCGCCGAACTCGACATCGAGAAGCTTGCGGACGACGGCACGGGGATCGGCCCTGTTGACGGCGTTCCCGTGCACGTAGAAGACGCCGTGCCGGGGGATCGGGTGAAGGCATACATCTACGATGCGTCCTCGGACCGGGCGGAGGCAAAGCTCGACACGCTCTTGGCGCCGAGCGACCTGCGCGTGGAGCCCCGATGCCGATACGCCGACGACTGCGGGGGGTGTACATGGCAGCACGTCGACTACGAGGCGCAGCTCGCCGCCAAGCGGCGGCACGTGGCGGAGGCCTTGGGGGAGCCCACCAGCATCGACGACGTCGAGGTGCGTCCCACCCTCCCCTCCCCAAAGCAGTTCTTCTACCGCAACAAGATGGACTTCGACTTCAGCACGGACCGCTGGCTGACGCGCGGCGAAATCGACACGGGTAAGGAATTCGACACGGACTTCGCTCTCGGCCTCCACGCCCCCGGCAACTTCTACAAGGTGCTCGACCTTCAAGAGTGCCACCTCCACTCCGAGCTCAGCGCGCGGCTCGTGAACCGCACCCGCGATTTCGTCAAGGAGAAGGGCTGGAGACCGTGGGACATCCGCAACCACGAAGGCTTTCTGCGCCACCTCGTCCTCCGCACTGGCGAGCAGACGGGCGACTGCATGGTGAACCTCGTCACCTGCGGCGCGCCCGAAGACCGGATCTCGGCGTTCGCGGACTTCTTGCGGGGCGAGTTTCCCGAGGTGACGACGTACGTCCACACCAACCACACCGGCAAGTCGCAGAACCCGGAGGGCGAGGAACAGGTGGTCTTCGGACCGGGCGTCATTTACGACGAGATCGGGGACTACCGCTTCGAGATCAGTCCGAGCTCTTTCTTCCAGACGAACACGCTCCAGGCCGAGCGGCTGTACGAAGTGGCGCGTGACTTTGCCGACCTTCACCCCACCGACCGCCTCTACGACCTGTACTGCGGCGCGGGGACGATTTCGCTCTTCATGAGCGCCCACGTCGACGAGGTGATCGGCGCCGAACTGGTGGAAGACGCTGTCGCCAACGCCCGCACGAACGTGGCGATGAACGGGGTGGACAACTGCACGTTCGTGAGCGGCGATCTCAAAGAGCTGTTCACCGACGACTTTGTCGACACGCACGGACAGCCCGACGTGCTGATTGTCGATCCGCCCCGGGCGGGCATGCACAAAGACGTGGTGGCACAGATCGCGGACTTCGCCCCCGAGCGGTTCGTCTACGTCAGCTGCAGCCCGCAGACCCAGGCGCGCGACCTGGAGCGGCTCCGCAACACGTATCGCATCGACGCGGTGCAGCCGGTGGACATGTTTCCGCACACGCCGCACGTCGAAAACGTGGTCCGGTTGACCGCGGAGGGCGGGTGTTGACGATTGCGACTTGATTTGGAATACAGACTCTGATTTCGAGGATTGAGGGTCGTGGGGGGTCCATCGATGACACGGGATTAAGCCCTGCCACGAATCCGTCTTACAGAATCCATCAGCGCGTTGGATCATTCGCCGGAGCATGGCGCCGATGTGCGCCCACGAATCATCGAGTTCAGCGTATTCGTCCTCGTTGAGGTATCCGCAGGAGCGGGCATGGTCGAGCCATGATTGGATTTCCATCGCTTCCCCGAGGGCCTGGTTCACCTTGTTGATAAAGGCCGCACGGTACTCGCGCCAGGAGGCTTCTGCCAGAAGAGCAGTTACTGCCCGGGAGGATCGCCGAATCTGATCCGTCGACGCGTACTTCCCCTCCTTGGAAAAGTGCTGCGACCGCTCAAAAATCGTGTGGGCGTGCCGGTGCGTCATCCGGTAGACCTTGAGCTCTCGAAAGCCCTCGATCTTCGACATGGTAGAGGAGGCAGAACTCCAGGCAGAAGCCGCTCTTTGAAGACACGTCCCCCCGCTTTAGAACCTCAGGCCTCCCCCTCCCTCCCACGACGCTCTACTCTCGATCCTCGTTCTCTCGCCCTTCTCCTCTCTCCCTTCGCCAATCTCCCTTTCAACCAATCAGTCCTCACGTGAAAACAACAGCCTTCGTCACCGGCGGTACCGGCTTCGTCGGCAGCCATCTCGTCGAAGAACTCTTGCGGCGCAAGGTCGACGAGGTCCGCTGTCTCGTGCGCACCGACCCGAAGTGGCTTGCGGACCTGGACGTCACGACTGTCCCCGGCGACCTGGCGGACGTGGATGCTCTCTGGACAGCACTCGACGGGGTGGACGAGGTATACCACGTTGCGGGCCGCACCCAGGCCCCCACCGAGGACGCCTTCTACGAGGCGAACGTGCAGGGGACGCTCAACCTACTGGGCGCCGTGAAGCACGCCGCTCCTGATCTCGACCGCGTCCTTATCACCAGCAGCCTCGCAGCCGTGGGGCGCTGCGAGCAAGACATAGCGACGGAGGGCGTGCCCCTCCGTCCCGTAAGCCAGTACGGGCGCAGCAAGGCGCAAATGGAAGCGGCGATCAGCGAACCGCACCAGATGACCGAGCCCTACGCAGAGGCGCTCCCAATTACCGTGGTGCGCCCCCCGGCCGTGTACGGCCCCCGCGACCGTGACATCCTGGACTTTTTCCAGGCCGTACAGCGACACATCTGTCCCGTGGTGGGGGGCGGCTCCGCCCAGACGCTGAGCCTAATCCATGCCCGCGACCTGGCCGCCGGGATGGTCGATGCCGCCAGGACCCCCGGCGCGGCGGGCCAGACCTACAACCTGGGCAGCGAGCGGCCCTACACCTGGGCCGAGGTAAAACAGGCCGCGACCGATGCCCTCAATACGTGGGCTGTAACGATTCCCGTACCGGGGCCCCTGGTCGGCCTCGTCGGGGCTGCCTCAGAAGCCTGGGGACGCCTCACCGGCACGCATCCTCCCCTCAACCGCGACAAGGCCCGCGAAATCCGGTATGCCTGCACGGCGTGTTCGATCGAGAAGGCCCAGCGCGACTTTGGCTATGCCCCCTCCACCCCGCTCCACGAGGGTGTGGCCCAAACGATTCGGTGGTACCGGGCCGAAGGATGGCTGTAGCCTCCAATGTCATCGGCCCGCCCACCCGTAGTGCACGAATGGCGCCCAGAAGCGAGGATCCTGGTACCGATCGCCGTACTTCCCGGCGGCAAAGGCCCGCTTGGTCTTCGTCAGCGCCTCGGCCCAGGTCTGCTCTCGGTCCCAGGCGCGGCGGTAGACGGCCTGCATGAAGCGGTTTGTTGCCTCATCGTAGACTGCCCAGAGCGAGACCGCCGTGGCACTCGCCCCCGCCTCCAGAAACGACTGCGCGAGACTGAGCACCCCACTCCCCCGGTAGACACGCCCTAGCCCGCTGCGGCACGCCGAAAGAATCACGAAGTCGGCGTTGAGGTCGAGGGCTGGGATCTCTCGGGCATTAAGGTACCCGTCCACCTGTCCGGGGGCCGTAGAGTCCCCCGGCGGCTGGGGAGGGTGCGTGACATCCGAGAGCACGAGAGCAGAGAGCGACGGCCGGGTGGGCGAAGCGAGGCCATGCGTGGCAAAGTGGAGGACTCGGAAGTCGCGGAGACGTCCGCTGCGCGACCATCTCCGGAGCGTCCGCTCGCTGGCCCGATGGCCGGTGAGGGTCGTCGCCACGCCTGTCATCTGCCGCAGCCGAGACACCTCGCGGCGCGTGCCTGGCAGGGCCGCCCACTGGTCGGCCCGGTAGCCGAGCCGCCGGTAATCGCGCCGCACCGGAACGGCCTTCTGGTCGAGAGGGGCGTGAATGCGATCCGTTGAGCTCGGCGTCACGGCCCAACCGGAGTCGGCCGTGGTCGTGTCGGGCACCGGGAGGCGTCGTGTCTGGGAAAGGGGCGTTTCGCTTGACGAGGCGTAGGTTGCCCCTCCTACGGCGAGAAGGCCGGTGCGTTGTGGGGGTGTTCCGTGATTCCGCCGGGCCAGCGCGTACTGCGTGCGGAGCGACTGTGCGTAGCGCACCTGCGTGTTCGCGATGAGCGGCGTTCCTGCCCAGTCGGACAGGGTCGCGAACGGCAGATAGCCAAGCACCCCATCCGGCACGACGATCAGTTCGTCGACGTCCGAGAGTCCCTCCATGAGCGGTCCCAGGAGCAGGGCATGGAGGTACTGGCCAAGCCGGCGCCGGCGATCGGAGGAAAGCACCTGCTGGTTCGACGGGGCGGCAAGATCGTGACGGTACAGGTGCACCAGGTCGCCCAGCCGATTATCGCGCCCGTCCAGCCGGCTGGAAACGCCGGACTGCTGCGCCCGCTGCAGGCCCCCGCCCCGAATTTTGCCGAGCGCCGTGCTTCGCTCCAGGCGGAGGAGGGCCCTGTCAAAGGTATCGACGGCACGCTGAAGCAGGGACGGGCGTGCCTCGTGGGCGTATATGCTATCGGCCCGGACGACGAGTGCCACCGGGGGACGGTCCGTGCTCGCATTGGCGTACAGCACGGCTGCCTCGTCCGGCCCCAGCACCGTCTGCAGTGAATCGACGGACGGCGGGGACGCCCCCGAATCTGACCGTGTGCCCTCCCCCACCAGCCGCTCCGCCGGGAGCAGAGCTCGACTTCGCTCCAATACCCGGAGGGCCGAGCCGGGCCGTCCCCGCCGCACCCGTGTCGTGACGAGCGAGTGGAAGCGGCCGATCTCCTGCGACAAAAACCGCCGGCGATCAATGCCCGACGTAGACCGCAAAAGCGGAGTCGTAATGCGGACCGAGGCCCGAAGCAACGAGTCCGCAGCGGCCAGGCGATCCTCTTCCAAATGGATGTGACCGATGTTCGATAGATTCTGGGCAACCCGGCTCCGATGCCCAAACTCGCGGTTGATGGCGAGCGCCTTCTGGTAGCGCGAAAGGGCCTCGTCGTTTTGCCCCTGCGTCTCCAGGGCCGCCCCGATGTTGTTTAGAAGTCGGGCCACCTCACCCTGGCGATCGAGCTCCCGGTTGAGCGACAGGGCCCGACGATAGGACCGCAGGGCCTCGTCTTCCCGATTTCGGGCAATCTGTACTCGCCCGAGGTTGTTGAGGGCGTTTGCCTCTCCGTAGCGGTTTCCCAGGGCACGGCTGATGGCGAGCGCCCCGCGATGATTCTCCAGGGCCTGTGCGTATTGGCCCTGATTCCGATGGACGAAGCCCAAATTGTTTAGGTTCGTGGCAATTCCGATGGAGTCTCCCCGTGCACGGTGAATACGGAGGGACTCTCGGAGCACCGGGAGGGCCTGCCGGAGCTGCCCCCGCGTTGTATAAATCTCCCCGAGATTGTTCAGGACGACAGCGGTCCCGGCCCGGTCCTCCTGGGCCCGGTATTCCTCCAGGGCCGCACGGTAGCGTCGGAGGGCCTGCCCGTACCGTCCCTGACTCTTGTGGACCAGCCCGATATTGGTGAGGTTGTCGGCGGCCTCTGCCTGATCGCCCGCCTTGCGCGCAGCGGCAAGGGCTTCCTGAAAGGCCTGGAGCGCCTCGTCGTAGCGGCTACGGAGCCAGTGCATCACCCCAATGTCTCCGGTCACCGCGGCCGTCCGGCCCTGGGCCCCGACCTTTCGGTAACGATTCCGCGCCTCTCGGTAAGCCCGGAGGGCTGGGGCCACTTCTCGGCGGGTCCGCAACGAGTCGGCCCGCGCCGCCCAGGTGTCGGCGGCGTGGCGGACCTGCGACGAGTCGCTGCGCTCCTGGGCCTGTACAGTGCCCCCACAGAGCAGGAGCACCACCCCAGCCCCACAAACAAAGCACACCAGTACCCAACGACCCATCACAGACGAGAACCGGATTATCGAAACGGCAAAGTCCCCAGACGACGAGTCTTTCGCCCAAACTGCACTCTGGATGACGGCGAACGCAGAGGAACGGCCCGAACCGCCCCACCGCCTCCCTCCGCGCCCGGCAGGAACGTACGACATACCTCGGTGGGGAGGCCGGGACACAGTAAGGAGGCACCTACGCGTTTTGCATCCTACAGAGCAGCCGTCCCAATGTCCACTCGTCCCCTGAACCCTCGCCGTGAGCACCCCGTACACGGTAGTCGCTCCAGTAGCGTCGCCCTTCTTTCACGACCAATCCCCTTCGTCCCACCGTGAGCAGTCTCGGATTCAACACGGGCTACATCGAAGAGCTGTACAAGCAGTACCAGGAGGACCCCGACAGTGTCAGTGAGAGCTGGCGGGAGTTCTTTGCCGATTACGATCCGGATGCCTCCTTTGTCCCCGTCACGCAGGCCCCCAGTGAGACGCCCACCACCGGCGACGGCGAAGCGACCACCCCGCCCGAAGAGCCGACCGACCCCGCGCCGGAGGCCCGCGAGGCCCCGCCCGAACCGGCCCCCGACGACGGCCTGGTGGAACCCCTGCGTCCCGCCTCGGCCCCGGCGGTCGACGAGGATAAGGCCGAGGTGACGGCCATGACTGGTCCCTCGGCGAAGGTCGTGGAGAACATGGAGGATAGTCTCGGCATCCCGACGGCCACCTCCGCCCGCACGATTCCGGTGAAGCTGCTGGACGAGAATCGCAACCTCCTGAACGACTACCAGAAGCAGGTCGGCGGCGAGAAGGTGTCCTACACCCACATCATCGCCTACGCGATGGTGCAGGCGCTGCAGAAGTACCCCGACATGAACACCACCTTCCGACGCGACGAGGAGGGCACACCGGAGCACGTGAAGCCCGACCAGATCAACTTGGGCCTGGCCGTCGACGTGGAGCGGCGCGGCAAACGAACTCTGCTGGTACCCAACATTAAAGACGCGGGCAGCCTCAACTTTGCGGAGTTCCTCGGCACCTACAACAGCATCGTGGGCCGCGCCCTCGACGGTGACCTCGACCTGTCGGACTTCCAGGGCACGACGGCCACCCTCACCAACCCGGGCATGATTGGCACCTCGATGAGCGTGGCCCGCCTGATGCCGGGCCAGGGCGTGATCGTGGGCGCCGGGTCCATTGGCTACCCACCGGAGTACCGCGGCTACGATCCCTCGGTGGCCAGCAAGGCCGGCGTCTCCCCCGTCATGACGCTTACCTCCACCTACGACCATCGCGTCATCCAGGGCGCCACCAGCGGGGCGTTCCTCAACCACATCGAGGAACTCATGATGGGGGAGCACGACTTCTACCAAGACCTTTTCGCAGACCTGGGCGTGCCGCACCAGCCGTTCCGCATGGCGCGCGACTCCACCCCGCAGCTCGGCCAGCACGAGCCGCAGGATGAGCTCGACATGACGGAGAAGCAGGCGGCCGTGCTCCAGCTCATCCGGGCCTATCGGGTGCGGGGCCACCTGCAGGCCGACATCAACCCGCTGGGCTACGAGTGGGAGTACCACTCCGAGCTCGACCCCGCCACCTACGGCCTCACGGTGTGGGACCTCGACCGCGAATTCATCACCGGCGGCCTGGGCGGCGAGGAGAAACTACCCCTGCGCGAAATCCTGTCCATTCTACGGAAGGCCTATACCAACAAGATTGGGACGGCCTTCATGCACATCTCCGACCCCGAGGAGAAGCGGTGGGTCCAGAACCGGATTGAGCCGATGCGAGACGCGGAGCCCCCATCCCAGGAGGAGCGGCACCGCATCATGGAAACCCTCAACGCAGCGGAGGCCTTCGAGCGCTTTCTGCACACCAAGTACATCGGCCACAAGCGGTTTTCGCTGGAGGGGGCCGAGACCATGATCCCCATCATCGACACGCTCCTCTCCGACGCCGCCGACGACGAGGTGCAGGACGTGGTGATGGGCATGGCCCACCGCGGCCGCCTCAACGTGCTGGCCAACATCATCGGCAAGCCGTACGAGGAGATCTTCTCCAAATTCGAGGGCAACATCGACCCGAACACCACCCAAGGCTCGGGCGACGTGAAGTACCA
>CAJXKO010000006.1 GCA_913055845.1 uncultured Bacteroidota bacterium
GGAGCGGCAGTCGCAGGTACATGACGCCTATGCTCCCTCCGACACGCTCCGGACGGCGGTTGCGGCCATCGACACCCCTCAGCTGTGGATGGTTCTTACGGAACCTTGGTGTGGCGACTCGGCCTTTCTGCTACCGGTGGTGGCGGAGGCGGCGGCCCTGAGCGACCAGGTGAGTCTCCGGATCCTGCCCCGAGACGAGAATCTGGACATCATGGACCAGTACCTGACGAACGGCAGTCGGAGTATTCCGAAACTCGTGGCCTTTTCGGAGGGTGGGACCGAGCTGTTCACCTGGGGGCCACGTCCAGCCCCGGCCGCGGAGCGATTCAACGCCCTGAAGGCGGAGTACGATGACAAGTCGGCCCTGATTGAAGAGTTTCTCGAGCACTACGAAGAGGGAGGCTGGCGCGCCGCCGATACGGAACTCGCGGAGGCCCTGCGTGCTGCTCCAACGGCCGACGTGTTGGATACGTAGGCATCGACGCCCCCCGGCAAAAGTCTCCCGCTCGTTCCCGGCGGCCCAGCGCCATCCATGTGGAGGGCCTTCCGGTCGGACTGCGGGAGCCGACTAGACCTCCCACCTTCATGGTCGTCCCTTTGTCCAAGACCATCGGCGGGTTACTGCTTCTCACCGTCGGGGCGGAGCTTTTGGTGCAGGGGGCGGTGTCCCTCGCCCGTCGTGTGGGCCTGTCGCCGCTCGTCATTGGGCTCACGGTCGTGTCGATCGGGACGAGCCTCCCGGAGCTGGTCGTGAGTCTCGACGCCGTCCTCAAAGGGAGTGCGGCCATTGGGGTGGGCAATATCGTCGGGTCCAACATCACAAACATCACGCTTATCCTGGGCCTCTCAGCGTTGGTCCAACCCATGCGCGTGGAAGCGCAGGTCGTCCGGTTTGACGTGCCCATCCTGGTCGCGGTCTCTGGGCTGTTTGTCGTACTGGCCCACGATGGGGAGCTCGGTCGACTGGACGGGGGGCTCCTTGCCGTGGGGGCTGTCGCCTACCTGGCGTACAATGTCTGGGCGGCACAGGACTCTCCCGCGGCGATCCAAGACGAGTTCTCGGAGGGTCTGCCGACGCAGCACGCCCTCGTGCTCGACCTCGGATTTTTTGTCCTGGGTCTCGGGGGGCTCGTTGGAGGTGCAGATTTGCTAGTGGAGGGAGCGGTGCGCATTGCCGAGGCCCTTGCGGTTCCGCAGGTCGTTATCGGCCTCACCGTCGTGGCGGTAGGCACCAGTCTGCCTGAGTTGGCCACGTCGATGCTGGCGGCGTACCGGAACGAAGGGGACCTTGCGGTGGGGAATGCCGTGGGGTCCAGTGTGCTCAATATTCTTGGCATCCTCGGCCTGACGGCGTTCATCCGGCCCGTCTCGACGACGAGCCTATCGGTGTTGGAGTTGTGGGCCCTGGTCGGCGTCGCTGTTTTGGTGCTCCCGCTCCTGCGAACCCATTTTACCCTTGGCCGTGCCGAGGGCGCTTCCCTGTTTGCTCTGTACCTGGGCTATCTGGCAGTGCTCCTCCTCGGAGGACCGCCTGGCTAAGTGGATAGCCCTCGCTGTTGTACATGGGGGGCGGCCAAGCATCTGAAGCCGCACCGGGCTATGCCTCGGGCGGGACGGGCTCCTGGCCGTACACGTCAAACACTGTGCGCTCGTCGGGCAATTGGGCCACAGCCACCACCTGCGTCTTTGGGTCGTACGTGCATACCAGCTCGTGGAGCTTCGCAAACACGCCGTCCTGCGCGTCCGAGGCGTCGGTAAAGGTGAGATACTTGAGAGGGGTCCGCTCATCGGTGTCGGCGGACGGCTGCACGGGAAAGACGATGGCCCCTCGTCCCCGCTGTTGGTATTGCCGCCACGCGTGACGGGCAGCGGTCGGCCAGTGCGTCTCAACCAGTCGATTCAGCAACGAGCCTGGATCTGGTGGAGCCATGAAACGGGGGGCAGGTGGAGGCAAAAAGATCGCATACGAGTCAACGACGTCCTGGCGGGCACGTTCGCGTTGCTGGTCCCGTCCCAGCACATTGAGGCTTCCAAACGGACCGGTCCGTCTGCGGCTTACGCCAGGAGGGCAGAGGCAAGAATCAGAGAGCCGAGAAGTGACACCAGGGCCTGGGCGCTGGCTAGGTAAAGTTCGGGGGCGGAAGCGGGCGTGGGAATGCGAGATAGCGGTTTGCGGCGATGCATGACGGATGTAGGGGCTTTTTTTGGGATGGGCGCACGGTGAACCTGGGGGATGGCTGCGAGGCACCTGAACCTGCCTGACTGGCAGCCACCCGGAGCGGACAAGGGCACGACCGCCCCGGTTGCACGCACTGTTGTTTTTTTACGGATGCTCTCGGCAGAGACATCGTTGGAGGAGGGGTAAGTATCCGTTATTGTAGTTCAAGAAACTTAACACTGGTTGCGAGGAGGGGGGCACGACAGGTCTGAGTGCGACGCCGCACCAGGTAGGTATCACGGGCGGATGGGAGCCGGTCCCGTTACGACTCTGCGTTCACCCCGGCGGTCTCATCGGCGTTCGTGTAATACCCGACGATGGTTTCCGCCTTGGCGGGGCCCACCACCTCGGCCAGGGCCGCCTCATCGGCCTCCTTGACTTTGGCAACCGATCCAAATTCACCCAGTAGCTTCTGAGCTGTCTTCGGACCGATGCCGTGGATGTCGAGCAGTTCGGACTGCAAGGTTTTTTTCTTGCGGCGTTTGCGCTGATATGTCACAGCGAACCGGTGCGCCTCGTTGCGTACCTTTTGGAGGAGTTGCAGGGCTGGGCTGTCCTTGCCAATGAGGACCGGGGCGGAGTCGCCGGGCTTGTATATCTCCTCGAGGCGTTTGGCCAGCCCGATGACCTGAAAGCGGTCGAGTGCCCCGAGGTCCTCGAGCACCTCCACCGCTGTGTTGAGCTGGCCTTTACCACCGTCAATCACCACGAGGTCGGGCCACGGACCGTCCTCGTCGAGCATACGGCGGTAGCGGCGCTCCACGATCTCCCGCATGGCCTGGTAGTCATCGGGCGTGCCTTCGTCGGTCGAGCGAATCTTATAGGTGCGGTAGTCGCTCTTGCGGGGGGTGGCGTCCGTAAAGACGACGCAGGAGGCCACGGTCTCCTTGCCCCCGTGGTGGGACACGTCGATCCCGTCGATGCGGTGGGGCAGGTCATCCATGCCCAGTTCTCCTCTCAGTGCCTTTACGGATTCGGGGATACGGTCGCGTTCCCGTTTCATCTGCTGTGTCTTCCACTCGCCGACCAACAGCTTGGCGTTGGAAGCGGCCATGCGGACGAGGCTGGCCTTGTCGCCCTGCTGGGGGACGTTGATGGGCACCTGCCGCCCCTGGGCCTGGCGCAAAAGCTCTTGGAGCGCATGGGTGTCCTGGGCCGGGTGGGCACTCGGGTCGTGGGAAAGGAGTACTTCCTCCGGGACGAAGTGGGCGTCGGCATAGTAGTTTTCAACGAACGAAAGGATAAGCTCCTCGTCCGTCCGGCCCTCGATGTGGCGGAGGTACTTGTGTCGCTTGCCAATCATCTTTCCCTCCCGTACCTGAAAGAGCACCCCACACGCGATCCCGTCGTCGCGGTCCACGTGCAGGGCAAAGACATCGCGGTCCGCAAAGTCCTGGCTGACAATCTTCTGGTCCTGAGAGTACTTCTTGAGCGCCTGAATCTGATCGCGCAGTCGGGCGGCCTCCTCAAAGTTGTGCCGGTCGGATTGCGACTGCATCTCGTCCTTGAGTAGGTCAATTAGCTCCTGGGTCTGCCCGTTGAGTAGTTTTTCGACCTGTTCGATCGTTTCCATGTAGTCGGCTTCAGACTGCAGGCCTTCGCAGGGACCTTTGCAGTTGTCGATGTGGTGTTGCAGGCAGACGTCGTACTTCCCCGCCTCGATTTTCTCCTCACTGAGGTCGAGTGAGCAAGTGCGGAGCTGGAAGACCGAGCGGATCGCGTCCATCATCTTGTTCATTTTCGACACGTCCGTGTAGGGGCCAAAGTACTTAGACCCGTCCTGCTTCACAGTGCGCGTCTTGAAGACGCGAGGAAACCGCTCGTTCTTGATGCAAATGTAGGGGTAGGTCTTGTCATCGCGCAGGTTGACGTTGTAGCGGGGCTGCAGCTCCTTGATCTGGTTGTTCTCCAGGATGAGGGCTTCGGCCTCCGTGTCCGTCACAATGACGTCTACGTCCGCGGCCTTCCGCACCATTACCGCAATGCGTCCGTCGCGCTGCCGGCTCTGCTGGAAGTAGGTGCGGACGCGGTTGCGCAGGTTCTTGGCCTTTCCCACGTAGAGCACCGATTCGTCGGTGTCGAGAAACTTGTAGACGCCCGGCTCGGTGGGGAGCGAGTCGAGCTTCTGGACGAGCGCGTCGGGCTTGTCTTCGAGAATCTCACTCATGACAGTACGCACGGAATGAGTGTACGCGGCACGTTACGACGGTCGGGACGGGAGGGAAAGCTGCGTTCAACGTGGAAAACCCTTCGGAGCCCCCTTATGCGCTGTGTGGAGGGGCTCCCGCGGATCGAAAAAGCCCACCCCCAGCCGGTGGCTGACGATGGGCCTAGTGTCCAGAGAGGGAGAAGTCTCAGGGTAGAACTACTCGTCGTCCCCCGTGTCCGCCTCGCCGTTTTCGTGGATGGCGGTGAGGGCGTCCAGATTGTCCTGGTTGAGCACCTTGTCTACGAGGCCGTAGTCTTTGGCCTCCACGGCGCTCATCCAGTGGTTGCGGTCCGCGTCGTCCTCAATCTGTTCGATGCTCTTGTCGGTGTGGTGCGCGAGGATCTGGTAAAGTCGCTTCTTCAACCACGCCATCTCCTGGGCCTGAATCTCAATGTCGGAGGCCTGTCCCTGCGTGCCGCCCATGGGCTGGTGCATCATGACGCGGGAGTTGGGGAGACAGGCGCGCTGCTCGTCGTTGCCCCCGGCCAGGAGCACTGACCCCATCGACGCAGCAAGGCCCACGCAGGTGGTGGCAATGGGGGATTCCACGTACTGCATGGTGTCGTACACGCCGAGCCCGCTGTAAATCACACCGCCCGGTGAATTGATGTAGAGGTTGATCGGCTGGTTCGACCCCTCACTCTCCAGGTAAAGAAGCTGGGCGACGGTCAGGTTGGCAATCTGATCGTTGATGGGCGTGCCGATGAAGACAATCCGCTCCTTCAGCAGGCGGCTAAAGATATCGTAGGCCCGCTCGCCCCGTGTGGTTTGTTCCACAACCTTGGGCACTAGACCGGCCTGGGGCTGATCCCCCAAACCGCCGGAGTAAATGCTGCTCGGGAGCGACGAAAGGCTCTTGCTGAACTGCAGAAAGTCGTCGACGTCAGGCATGTAGACTGAAGCATTGGCGGGTCGGGACAAAAGCACTACAATGCACCCTCGGGCCCGGAAATCGTTCCGTGTCGGGAGCCGCGCTCGGCCCTGCACCGACGGCTTCGTTACGGTCCACGATGCATTCGCCCCCATGCTGCCCGGAATAACTTCGGTCCTCTCGTCATTCCATGTGCGGCAGGTTTCCTGACATGCGCCCGACCGCTGGGCCTGCTGATCCGAATCTGAAACGGGCCGTGCCCTCATCCGGCGATTGGGGCAACAGCAATCGAACGCGCTGCGTGCTCCGGATGAGGGCGGAGCGTTCGTGAGGAGATAATCTGGATCAGGGGGGAACCTTCGGCGGTTCGCCTTGCTCTGCCGACATTTCCCGGATAGGTTGTTAGGCACTACGAATCTTGGGGCATAAAAGCATCCTCCGTTCGCGCCCTTCCTCATGAATCCCTCTGCGGTTGTGTCTCGTTTTCTCCCGGTCGTCGTTGGCCTCACGCTGCTCGCGGCCGCGTGCCAAACCACCCGTCCCCCCCAATCCTCCGATCGTACGGTCTCCGCTCTCCAGGAGCGTGTGGACAGCCTCCGGGCCGCCACCGACAGTCTCTCGCGAGCCGCCTATCTCCGTAAGCCCTTCCTGCACAGCACCCTTTGGGCCCAGACCGCCGTCGAGTATGCCGGGACGGCGCGACAGGCGTACGGCCTGGCGGAGATCATGATGAGGCGCGGGCTGACCGACAGCACGTGGACTGCCTCCATCGAGCAGGCCGAGGCGGGGGCCGAGAGCTACCGCACCAAGCCGCCGGCCGTGGTGTTGGACGTGGACGAGACGGTCCTTGATAACAGTCCGTACCAGGCCCGTCTCATTCGCGACGACGAATCCTACGAGCCGGAGAGCTGGAAGGCTTGGGTGCGGGAGGCGCGGGCGGACCCGGTGCCTGGCGCTCGCGCCTTCACCCATGCCGCTGTTCAGAATGGGGTGCAGGTGATTTACCTTACGAATCGGGACGCCGACGTGGAGGCCGCCACGCGCACAAACCTGGAAGCCCTCGGCTTTCCGGTTGACGACGCGCCGGACGCCGTACTGACTCAGGCCGAAAGGCCTGGGTGGGAGCCCAAGACGACTCGGCGCCAGTGGGTGGCCGATCGATATCGGATTCTGCTGTTGATCGGGGACAACTTCGGCGATTTTGCCGCGGAGGTCGACACCACCGTGGCGGCCCGTCGGCAGCGCAGCCAGGCCTTTCGCGAATACTGGGGCGCCCGCTGGATTGTCCTGCCGAACGCACAGTATGGCTCGTGGGAGGGGGCCCTGCACGACTTCAGCTATGGCCTGCCGCCGCTCCGCTTGCTGGAGGCGAAGCACGAGCATCTTCATCCGAAGCGCCCTGAGTAGCATGGACATTGCCGACGCAACGTTTGTGGTGACAGACGTCGAAACCACCGGAACGTCCGCCGAGGACCACCGCATCATTGAATTGGGTGCTGTGAAGGTCCGGGACGGTGAGGTGATTGACCACTTCCAGCAGCTGATCAATCCGCAGCAATCCGTGCCGGGCCGCATCACGAAGCTGACCGGCATCACGACCGGGATGGTGTTTGAGGCCCCTCCAGCGACGGAGGTTGTGCCCCGGTACCTCGATTTCTTGGGCGAGGGCATCTTTGCGGCCCACAATCTTTCATTCGACCGGTCGTTCGTGAACGAAGAGCTCCGACGGGCGGGGCGGGAGAAGCTTTCCAATGAGACCCTTTGCACGCTGCGGCTCGCCCGACGACTGCTCCCCGGGCTCGACTCGAAGGGACTCAGCCGGCTTACTCAATTCTATGACATTGACGTCGATGGGCGGCACCGGGCCCTGGGGGACGCGGAGGCCACGAGCATCGTGCTGCGGCGCTTTCTGAGCCAGCTGGCATTCGAGCACGAGATCGATACGGTCGACGGTCTGCTGCGCTTTCAGCACCAGAGCTACCAGAACGTCCGGTCGGTGCCGGACAACATCGAAGAGATTCGAGAGGAGGTGCTTCCCGATGCGCCCGACGTTCCCGGCGTTTACGTGATGAAGAATCGCTCCGGCACCCCCATCTATATCGGCAAGGCCAAGCGGCTCGCCGATCGTTTGCAGAGCCACTTCACGGCGGTCGAGTCGAGCGGGGCCCGCAAGCGCAAGATGTTGCAGAAGGTGCGGGCGGTCGACTGGACGACGACGGAGACGGAGCTCGAGGCCATCCTCTTGGAGTCGCGCCGCATCAAATCCGAAAAGCCCCGATACAACCGCGCGCAGCGCCGCTACTACAGCCGCCCCTTCATTCGGCTTGACACGGCCCACGAGTATCCTGCGGTCTCCTGGACGCGCCGGCTGGAAGCCGATGGGGCCGAATACTACGGCCCGGTGCGCAACACTGATCAGGCCGACATGATGGTCGACATCGTCGGGCGCTTCTATCGGCTGCGCGAGTGCAACGACGAGCGCCTCCATCTGGGCCAGCGGTGCCTTTACGCCGATATGGACCGGTGCACGGCCCCGTGCGAGGCCGAAAATCCCGAGGCGTACGCCGAGGTGGTCGACCGAGTGCGGGCATTCCTGATGGGTCAGGACCCGAGCGTCGTCGATCGGCTGCGCGAGCGGATGCAGCAGGCCTCGCAAGACCTCAAGTTTGAGAAAGCGGCCGAGATTCGTGATACGGTGGAGCAGTTGGAGCGCATTCTCGAAAAGCAACGCATCGCCGCCGCGCCGGTCCGCCGGCACAACGCCGCCCTCATCCATCATGATAACGACCGCGACGCTCGCGTGGATGTGCTCCTGGTGCGGGCGGGTCGGTTTGAGGAAGCCCTCCCGTGCACCGTCCCTCTCTCCGAAACACAGCGTGATCGCCTGCGAGAGCACTGTGAGGCGGTGTACGGGGCTACCGACGAACCGCCCTCGACCTTCTCGAAACGACACGCCACGGAGATCCGGTTACTTTCGCACTGGACCTACGCCCATCGCGATGAGCTTTCCGTGGTGCGGTGGAGGGCAGGAGCCTCGCCCGAGGCGATGGGGGCGGCCGTTGCGGAAGAGCTTGCGGGAGCGCCCGCACCCACTTCTTGAATTGCTAAGGCGGAGCTGCCGGACATGTCTTGTTCAGCGTGACGAGGGAGGGGCAGGATTTGAGGGGGCGAACCCGATGCTCCGGCTGGCATATATTGGCTATACCCATCCTTGGCGGGACGACGGCACGTATCACGTCGAGTCCCGCCGTCCGTCGACCACCAACGACGCCCATGCCCGCCCCCCGAGAGCGCGCCGTTTGTACCCTGGTTCCCGAGACCACCTACCGCACCACCGATCCGGCGTCGCCCGTCCGGGTGTGCGTGATTGACCTGGGGACCAATTCCTTCCACGCGATCATCGTTGACGCGCATCCGAATGGAAGCTATCAGGTCGTTGATCGCCTGAAGGAAATGGTGCGGCTTGGCGCGGACGGGCTCGACGCCAACCGGCTGCCCGACAACGCGATGGACCGGGGCATGAAGGCCCTGAAGCGCATCAAACTCCTGGCGGAGGGATGGGACACGCGAGAGTATCTGTCGTACGCGACTAGTGCCATCCGGGAGGCCCGGAACGGCGGGGCCTTCATCCAGCGGGCCCGCGAAGAGTTGGGCCTTCGAATCCGCACCATCCGCGGGGAGCGCGAAGCGCAGCTCATTTTCCAGGGCGTAAGCCGAACTGAAGACTTTGCGGAGCCCTCGTTGCTGGTGGACATTGGGGGGGGGTCGGTGGAGTTCATCGTCGTGGACAACGACACCGACGTGTACAGCGCAAGCCTGAAACTAGGGGCTGCCCGCATGACGGAACGGTTCGTGACGACGGACCCGTTGTCCGAGGATGACCAAGCGCGCATGCGGGCCCACTTCAAGGCTGAACTCGCCGGGGTTTTCGATGCTTGTCGAGAGCATGGGGTCACCACCATCGTCGGGTCGTCGGGCACTATGAAGAGTCTCCTCCGCGCGGCAAAGACGCAGCGGGGCGACGAAACGACGGCTCCCTTTCAACAAAACTTTCCGGTCGCGGAGGTCCGGCATGCCCTCCGTTGGGTGATGCAGGCCCCGGCCGAAGAGCGGGAGGCGCACCCGGCCATCGAGCCCCGGCGGGTCGATCAAATTGGGGCCGGGGCGGTGCTGCTCGATACGCTCTGTGCCGGGCTTCCATCGGTGCAGTCCGTGCGGGTGTCCCGGAATGCCCTCCGGGAAGGCATGGTGGCCCATTTCATTGCCACCAACTACACCCGGCTGCAACAAATGGCCTCGTTCCGCGACCCGCGGCGGCGGAGCGTTCACGAAATCGCCTACCGCTTCCACTGGGAGGAGGCCCATGCCCAGCACGTCGCGGCGACCGCTACGTTTTTGTTCGACCTCTGCCGACCGTTGTACGACGGCCCGGCGAGCGACGCGGAACTACTCGAATACGCGGCCCTGCTTCACGACGTGGGGTATCTCGTAACGCACGACGAGCACCACGAGCACTCCCACTACCTGATCGAACACGCCGACCTGCAGGGCTTCCAGTCGCACGAAGTATCGATCATGGCCCTGGCTGCGCGTTACCACCGCGGTCCCTTTCCGGCACCGTCCGACGACGCGTTTGGGGTGCTCTCGCCCGAGCGCCAGCAGCGCGTTCGCCAGCTTGCAGGACTGCTGCGTGTGGCTGAAGGGCTAGACCGGGGACACTTCCAGAACGTGATTGCCCTGCGCGCCCGTCTCGTAGATGCTGCCCTGCACCTCTTCCTTGCCACCAAGGGCGACCCGCAACTCGAAGTCTGGTCGGCCAAAGAAGAAGGGAGGCTTTTTGAGAAGGCCTTCGATCGGACCCTGCATGTGGCCCCTACTGAAATTCCGGCTCATGATCAGAACGGAACCGCCCCGGTTCCCGCGGAGACAAGAGAACAGGTTCCCCGGTAACAGTCGGAATTTTGTCGCGTCAGGCCGCCGCAGTCCAGGGGGGGCGGTCAGAAACTGCCCCGTTGAGTCGGAGGCGTCAGCGGGTGATGAGGTAAGATATTTCAATTCATCCATGATTAACCGCCCCGAATCTTGCCCCTACGTCGGTGGCGCGTTACTTTGCGCTCCGTAGATGCCGTTCGATCCCTGTCGTCTCGTTGACCGAAGAATTCGGATCTGCGGCGCCTGAGACACTTTTTCTCCGCTCAGCCGATTGGGTCCATGGCTGCACCTCCCATGTTCTTCTTGCTGGCAACGGTGGCGGTGGCTGCCGCCCTGGGCATGCTCATCGCCCGAAATCCCGTGTCCAGTGCGCTCTGGTTGGTGTTGAATCTGTTCTGCATCGCCGGGCTCTACCTCACCCTGAACGCATCGTTTATCGGCGTCATCCAGATTCTGGTGTATGCTGGCGCCATCATGGTGCTGTTCCTATTTGTCATCATGCTCTTGAATCTCTCGGCGTTGCCGGAACTCGAATCCCTGGACTGGGCCCGCATTGGCGGATTTGCGGTGGGGCTCGTGCTGCTCAGCCAGTTGCTGTACGTGGTGGCTTTGGAGTTGGACCTTGGGGTGGAGCCGGTGAGCGGGGAAATGGCGGCCCAGGTCGGCAGTGCAGCCACCCTGGGCGAAATCCTGTTCACCCGATACGCTGTTCACCTCCAGGTAGCCGGTATTCTGCTCCTCGCTGCGACGGTGGGGGCCGTGTTGCTTGCACAACGACGGTTCGAATAGCCTGGGAGGGGCGTGCCACTCCGTCTGCATCCCTGATTGTCAACTTGTTCTAACCTCACGATGGACGTTGCCCTAAACTGGTACCTCGCGCTGAGTGCCGTCCTCTTCACCATTGGCACGCTCGGTGTGCTGTTTCGCCGCAACGCCATTGTGGTGCTCATGTCGGTGGAGTTGATGCTCAACGCGGTGAACCTCACACTGGTGGCCTTCAGCCAGTCGATGGGCGACCCCAGTGGGCAGATGCTGGTGTTCTTTTCGATTGCCGTGGCGGCCGCCGAGGCCGCGGTCGGGCTGGCCATCGTGATTGCCATCTTCCGTAGCAAGGTGACGGTCGATATTACCGAGATCAACCTGTTCAAGCACTAGCCGCTGTCGGCCCGCGTTTCGTCGCTTTCTCTTCTCGACTCCGGATTTCCTGCCGCGCTGATGTCTTCTGCCCCTCTGCTCCGTCTCGTCTTGCTCCTGCCGCTCGTTGGGGCGATTGTAAATGGCGTGGCGCCTCTGTTCGTTGAGGATCTGCGGACGCGCGAGGGGCTTCTGGGGACCATCGGCACGGCTGTAGTGGCGGTGCCGTTCGTCATCGCGTGCTACCTGTTCGTGACGTTTGGGGGGGAGCCGGTCGTGGCCAACTATTTTCAGTGGATGGCGGCGGGCGACCTGGAACTGGCGTTTGCGTACCGGATCGATGAGTTGTCGCTCATCATGACACTCGTGGTGACGGGCGTGGGCGGGATCATTCACTTCTACTCGATCGGGTACATGCACGGAGACCCGGGGTACTGGCGATTTTTCGCCTACCTGAACCTCTTCATCTTCGCCATGCTGAACCTGGTGCTGGCGAACAACCTCCCTGTGCTGTTTTTGGGATGGGAAGGGGTTGGCCTCTGCTCGTACCTGTTGATCGGCTTTTGGTACACGGACCTCAGCAACAGCACCGCCGCGAACAAGGCGTTCATCGTGAACCGGGTGGGGGACTTCGCCTTCCTGGTCGCGATGTTTTTGATTTTCCGCGAGCTGGGGGGGCTGAGCTTCGACGTGATTCTGGCCCAGGGGCCAGCCCTGCCTGAGGCCACGCTCAATTGGATCATCTTTCTGCTCTTCGTGGGGGCGACGGGTAAGAGCGCCCAGATCCCGCTCTTTGTTTGGCTACCAGACGCCATGGCGGGGCCCACGCCGGTCTCCGCCCTCATCCACGCCGCGACGATGGTCACGAGCGGGCTCTACCTTCTAGCCCGCCTCTCGGCCCTCGTGCTTGGCGCCCCCGTGGTCATGGCGCTCATCGCGATTGTGGGCGGCGCGACGGCCCTCATGGCCGCGACCATCGCGATCGCCCAGAACGACATCAAGCGCGTGCTGGCCTACTCGACCGTATCGCAGCTGGGCTACATGTTCATGGCGGCTGGGGTGGGCGCCTTCTTCGTATCGGTCTTTCACCTTGTCACCCACGCCTTTTTCAAGGCCTGTCTCTTCCTCGGCTCCGGCAGCGTCATTCATGGAATGGAGGAGGTGGAGCACGATCTCGAGGAGAGGGGGCACGACACGAGTGACTTCGACCCGCAAGACATGCGCACGATGGGCGGACTGGGGGCGTACATGCCGTCCACCCGGACCACCTACCTGCTAGCGACCCTGGCGATTTCCGGCATCCCGCTCACGGCTGGGTTTTTCTCGAAGGACGAGATTCTATTCAAAGCCTTCGAGTACGGCTACAGCGGGGGCGAAACGTACGCTATGATCGTGTGGATTGTGGGGGTGATCACGGCCATCCTCACGGCGTTCTACATGATGCGCTCCTACATGCTCACCTTTGAGGGGACGCCCCGGTGGCCCCTCGCGGATCAGGCGGAGCCCCATGAGTCGCCGTCTTCGATGACGGGGCCGCTCTGGGCGCTCGGGATCCTGTCGATGGTGGGGGGCTTCATTGGGCTGCCCGCAGTGATCCAGGATGGGAAATGGAACTGGATTCATCACTATCTGGGGGCGAAGTACGGCGGGCCGGTGGCGGAGGCGTCGGTTCAGGGGCACGTGCCCCTGGCACTGGAGTGGGGGCTTATTCTGCTGAGTTCCGTCATTGCCGTTGGCACCGTGTACTACGCCTGGCGTGTCTACACGGCGCAGGGGCTCGCGTACGATGCTGTTCTCAAGCGCCGCTTCCGTGGTCTCTATCAGACCTGGGCGGATACCTACTACTGGGATGATTTCTACGACCAGGTCGTCGTGGACACGCTGATCAATGGAATTAGCCGGAAGGGCCTCGCCGCGTTCGACGACAAGATCGTGGACGGGGCGGTCAACGGTGTGGCGGACGCGGCACAGAACGCGAGCGGACTGTTGCGGCGTGTGCAGACGGGCATTGTTCAGAACTACGCTCTCGCCCTGGCCCTCGGGGCAGCGCTGGTCGTGGGACTGATGCTCGCTGGGATTTAAGTGAGCAGCGCCGTCCACAGGCCCGCGGACGGAGGTCTCCGGAACGGCACTGGGGGTTGGGCTCCGTGTCGCCTGAGGCTTTTTGCAACTGGCCTAAACGCATCATACGACGAGGGGGCACCTTTTCCCTGTACAGCTAGCCCCTGAGACCACGTTTCGATCGCCGATCAGGCATTACATCGATTGATGAACATCCCCTACCTCACGTCTCTCGTCATTTTCCTGCCGGCCTTCGGGGCGTTGCTCACCCTGTTTTTGCGACGGGCCACGGCGATTCGGTGGACCGCCCTAGCGACGACCACCGCGACATTTGTGCTGTCCATTGGGTTGTTTACGGGGTACGACCCGACGGTGAGCACCGCCCAGGCCCCACAACTGGTCGACATATGGGCGGAGTGGTTGCCGGAGGCCTTCGACGTCAAGTACTTTGTGGGTATTGACGGCTTGAGTCTGCTGCTTGTGATGCTCACGACGCTCCTCGGTCCCATCGTCGTGCTGTCATCCTGGACGTACATCCAGGAAAAGCAGAAGGGCTACTACGCACTGCTGCTGTTGCTGCAGACCGGCATCACGGGGGTCTTCACTAGCTTCGACCTGTTCCTCTTCTACATTTTCTTTGAGCTTACCCTCATTCCGATGTACTTCATCATCGGAATTTGGGGGGGCAAGGAGCGCATCTACGCGGCGGTGAAGTTCGTGATCTATACCCTCGTGGGCTCGCTCCTGATGCTGGTCGGCATTTTGTACCTCGGATACGCGGCGGGGGAGGCCGTGAACAGCGGAATCTTTACGACCGACTGGTACACGCTCTTGGAGTACAACGTCCCTCTCGCCACGCAGGGCTGGCTGTTTGCGGTCTTTGCCTTTTCGTTCGCCATCAAGGTGCCGCTCTTTCCGGTCCACACCTGGCTTCCGGACGCCCACGTGCAGGCGCCGACCGGCGGGTCGGTCATTCTGGCGGGTGTGCTGCTGAAGATGGGGACGTATGGCCTTCTGCGCTTCTGCCTTCCCTTCTTCCCGAACGTGGCACAGAGCTACGCGGGACTGTTCGCGGTGATTGCCGTCATCGGCATCATCTACGGGGCACTGGTGGCCCGCGTTCAGGACGACGCGAAGAGTCTCGTGGCCTACTCGTCCATTAGTCACCTCGGCTTCGTGGTGCTGGGGCTTTTTGCCTTCACCCCGGAGGCCATGCAAGGGGCGGTCATCCAGATGATCAACCACGGCCTCTCGACGGGGGCGCTCTTTTTACTGGTGGGCATGCTCTATGAGCGGCGCCACACTCGTATGATGGACGATTACGGGGGGCTGGCCACGGCCGTCCCCATCCTCACTACCTTCATGATCATCAGCGTCCTCGCTTCGGCCGGCCTGCCAGGGCTGAACGGGTTTGTCGGCGAATTCCTGATCCTCCTCGGCGCCTTCCAGAGCACAGTAATCGACAGCCCGGTCCTTATCGCCTTCGCCACGACCGGCGTGATCCTGGCCGCCGTCTATCTGCTCCACATGGTGTACCGCACCTTCTTTGGGGAGCTCACAGAGGCGGCCAATGCTCAGATGGCCGACCTGAATGCCCGTGAGTTCGGTCTCATGGTGCCGCTGATCGTGCTGATGTTTGTGCTCGGCTTCTACCCGACCCCCTTCCTCCAACAAACGGCGCCTACGACGGACTTCCTCCTGGAAACGGTGGAGGAGAAGCGAATGGCCATTGAGGCACAGGCAAACGATGAGCCGACGACGGCCGAGACGCCCCGAAAGGTCCCTTCTGCCCCGTTGGAGGCCGAGGAGGTGTCTATCGACCTGCCCGACGAGACGCCGTAGAGGCGTCACTCCTTTTCTCGCATCTATCCGAATCCCAATCCCTTTCTCGCCATGCCTGCACGCGACCCGCTTTCGGCCCCCGCCATTGAAGACGCCCTTTCGGACCTGGACGGCTGGACGCACGCCGATGACAAGCTCCAGAAGGCCTACGAATTTTCGGACTTCCGGGAGGCCATTAGCTTTATCGTGCGCCTGTCGTTCTACGCCGAAGAGATGAATCACCATCCGGAGCTGGAAAACGTGTACAACACTGTCTCCGTCGCTCTCACGACGCACGACGCAGGCGGTAAAGTTACGGAGACCGATGTGGAGCTTGCGTCGCAGATCGAGGACTTCGTTTGGGTGTAGGTGGAGAGCGCTGAGGGCTTGTATTTGAGAATGGGACCGTTCTGACTTTGTCTATGGATTTATCCAGTGCGTTTTCGACCATAGTGGCCGAGCTCCCCGCCATCTTTTCAATGACGGTGGTGGGCCTGGTGGGCCTGGTTTTGATCGTCGTGGATGCCTACCGGAACGACCATCCGGCCATCCCTTGGCTCGGAGCGGCGGCCCTGGCGGCCGCTTCGGTCTGGGAGGTCACTCAGCTAGGAGCACCCGCCGACACAGTCTTCTTCGAGACGCTGCGCACGGGCGGCTTCGTGGCCTTTATCAACTTGATCGTTCTGCTCACCGGGCTGGCCACGACGCTGCTGTCAATTCCGTACCTCAACCAGTTGCGGCACGACTACGGAGAGGTCTACGCCCTCATCCTGTACGCCACGGTGGGCATGATCATGCTGGGGTCGTCCAACAACATGATCAGTATTTTCCTGGGACTGGAAACCATGTCGGTTTGCCTATACGTGCTTACGGGGCTGATCCGGGAGGATGAGGGGGCTGTGGAAAGCGCGCTTAAGTATTTCCTGCTCGGGGCCTTCTCGACAGGATTTTTCCTTTACGGCATTGCGCTGATGTACGGGGCCACCGGCACAATGGTGCTCCCGGAAATGGCCGCGGCGGACCTCGCCACGACCTCCACACAGCTCCTCTTCTGGGGTGGCTTTGCGCTCTTCCTAGTGGGTTTCTTCTTCAAGGTTAGCGCGGCGCCCTTCCATATGTGGACGCCCGACGTGTACCAGGGCGCGCCCACCCCGCTCACCGGGTACATGTCGACGGCCACCAAGGCCGCGGCGTTCGCGGCGCTCATTCTTGTGCTCGTCCACGCCGTGCCTGGGGGGGAATGGCAGCTGGTGCTCGCGGCCGTGGCGGTGCTCACGATGGTGATGGGCAACGTGATGGCACTCGCTCAGACCAACGTCAAACGGCTTCTCGCTTATTCTTCCATCGCCCACGCCGGGTACGTGCTCGTGGGCCTGGCGGCGGGCACGCAGGCGGGCTACGCCGGAGCCCTCTTCTATCTGCTCGTGTACGCAGTCATGAACATCGGGGCTTTTGGGGTGATGGCACTTCTGGAGTGGGATGGGAAGGAGGGGCGTGAGCAAACCCTGTCGTCGCTCGCGGGCATTGCTGATCGCCGCCCGATCCTGGGCACTACGATGGGGGTGTTCATGTTCAGCCTCATCGGCTTTCCGCCGCTTGGGGGCTTCGCGGGAAAATACTTCGTGTTTGCGCCGGCCGTGGAGGCGGGGCTCACTTGGCTCGTGGTAATTGGGGTGCTGATGAGTGCACTCAGTGCCTACTACTACCTGCGCGTGGTGTACGTCTTCTGGATGCAGTCCGCAGCGGAGGTGGAAGCAACCAATCCGGTGACGGAGGCCGCCTTTCCCCCCGCGACCCGCATGGCCATGGGCACGCTCGTCGTGTGCGCGGTAGCACTGGTCGTGCTCGGCATCTTCTTTGGCGGCGTGCTGGAAACGACGGCGGGTTTCTTTGAGGCCTCGGCGATGGCGGCTGCTCCCTAGTTTTGAGTTGAACGTTGGAAGGTTGAAGGTAAGAAGGTTTGAAGATTGGAAAATTGGGGGCATTGTTGAATTGAGGGATCTCTTCTGCGGGGGGCTGTCTAACGTTCGGGATCTCATGTCATCGTCAGCGTTGTTGCATGGAAGCGTTGTTGCGTGACCGATTGCCGCATGCGCCGCAGATGGGGCTCTTTGTGGCGCCGAATATTCCGGCAGGGAAGCTCGACAGTGCACTGTCGGACTACGCGACGGACGTGCAGCGGGACGAAGTGCTTGCCCTCTACGACGCGACGCTCAGCGGCACGGGGGGCGACGGGGCGGTCTTCGCGGCCGACCGGTTCGTCTTTCAAAACAACAACCTGCAGGCCACCCAGACCGTCCGATACGCCGATCTCGTGGGGGTTGAGGCGCAGAGCCGGTGGCTCGGGTTGGGGGGGAAAGTGGTGGCACTCACCGTGAATCGGGGGCGGGCGACGTTTGAGGTCACGATGGACTTCTCGGGGGCCCCGAAGGCGGCCTCGTACGTGGCCGCCTTTCTCGACACGGCGATGGTGGCGGACATCGACTTCAAACCCGTTGCAGAACCGGACACGACGGATGTTGCCGCGGTGCGGGAGGCGCTGCAGCGGCTCCGCGCCGAGCGGAAGGTGACGGAAGGGGACTATCGTCGCCTAATGGAAGCACTGGAGGCGGAATCGTCCACGCAAGGGTAAGTCCCAAGCGCCTCAGCCAATTCCATATTCATCGAGCCGGCGGTAGAGGGTGGCACGGCTGATGCCGAGGAGTTCGGCGGCCTCAGTGCGGTTGCCGTTTGTCTGTTCGAGGGCGGCCCGAATCCGCTCCGCCTCCTCGGTCGATGAGTCAGTTTCAGTCGGTGAGGCCTCTCGAATCTCCGGGGGCAGGTCGTCGACCCGGAGCACGTCCCCGGAGGTCCGGATGAGGGCGGCTTCCAGGGCATTGCGGAGCTCGCGGACGTTGCCGGGCCAGTCGTAGTCGAGGAGATGGCGGAGGGCCTCGTCGCTGACCTGAACGACCTCGGCGCCGGTGCGCGCCCGAATCTCGCGCAGGAACGTGCGCACGAGCAACGGCAGGTCGGAGCGCCGCTCACGCAGTGGGGGAAGCGGGACGCGGGCGATGCGGATGCGGTAGAGTAGATCCTGCCGGAAGCGGTCGGCCTCCACCTCGTCGTCAAGATTCCGATGCGTGGCGGCCACGATGCGCACGTCCACCGGGCGTGGCTCCGTCTCCCCAAGGCGCGTGACGGCCTCCTCTTCGAGCACGCGCAGGAGCTGCCGCTGCACGTCGAGCGGCACGTCGCCGATTTCGTCCAGGAACAGCGTGCCCCCATCCGCCGCCTCGAAGTAGCCGGCCTGACCCTCGGTCGCCCCTGTGAAGGCCCCCTTCCGGTGCCCAAACAGCTGACTACCCGCGAGATCGGGGTTGAGCGCCGCGCAGTTGACGGCGACGAACGGTCCGTCGGATCGCGGACTCTCCTCGTGGATGGCGCGCGCGGCCAGCTCTTTGCCGGTGCCCGTCTCACCCTGGATCAGCACGGTCGTCTTCACGTCGGCCACGGACCGAATTTGCTCGAACGCGTCCTTCATGGGCGCGCTCGTGCCCACGAGGTCGTGGAAGCGGTCCTGATCGTCGAGTAGACGGCGCAGTTCGTGGACCTCCGTCACGTCGTAGAACACGAGGATGTAACGGTCGTCGTCTCGGGGGTCCGCGCGGACCTCAATCTCGACTTGGTACGAAGTGCCGTCGTCATGATCGAGTGTGGCGGGAACCGGATCTTCGTCCGCCCCGGGGGCATCCATCCGGTTCTGAATGCCCTCAATTGTGTCGTCGTTAACAGGGAGGACTGCGGTCCAGGACGAGTCAGTGGCGTCGTCCGGCGTGGTATCGAGCAGGCGAGCGGCCGGGTCGCTCAAGAAGGTAAGGCGCCCGTCGGCATCGGTGAGGGCCGTGCCCTGCCGCAGCCCGTTCAGGAGCTGTCTGAGGTCTTCATTCGCGCGCTGCACGCGCTGCTGGAGGGCGTGGGTATGGAGGGCCACCTCCACCGCGGCGTACACCTCGCGCTCCTCGAACGGCTTCACGACGTACCCGAACGGCGTTGTCTCGGTGGCGCGCTGCAGCGTCTCGTCGTCGCTGTAGGCCGTGACGAAGACGACGGGCACTGAGTGGTCCTCTCGAATTTCTCTGGCGGCCTCGATTCCGTCCATCGGCCCGTCGAGACGAACGTCCATGAGGATCAGGTCCAGGTTCTCTTGGGTGGCCGTGTCGATCGCGTCTACCCCCGTCATCACGTGGTCGACGACCGTGTACCCCAGCGCCGTGAGGTGGTCTTCGAGTTCCATCCCCACGGCAAACTCGTCCTCGACGATCAGAATGTGTGCTGCACTCGACATGGGCTACTCAGACGGATTCAGGGGGAAGGTGATCGTTACGGTAACGCCGGACTCCGTGTCCGTAGAGAGGGTGCCGCGGAGCTGCCGCGTCAGTCCCCGAACCAAACGCAGCCCGAGCGTGGCCTCCGACGCGAGCTCCGGAGCTCCCTGCCCGTCATCCTCAACCACGAGGGTTGCCTCGCCCGCGTCGGCGCGATAGACGACCGCGACCGTCCCGCCCCGTCCGTCCGGGAAGGCGTGTTCGAGGGCGTTCGTTACCAGTTCATTTACGATGAGTCCGGCCGGGATGGCCTGGTCGATGGGGAGAGGCTGTGGAGCTGCCTCCAGCGACCGGTCGATCTTGTGGGTTCGGTGCGACCGAAAGAGATCCTCCAGGAGCCCCTCCAGGTATTCGTCGAAGTCGACCCGTGCGAGGTCGTCCGACTGGTAGAGGCGCTCGTGAATGGCGGCCATGGACCGGATGCGATCCTGTGTCTCCGCGAACCGCGCCCGGACGGCGTCTTCGTCCACCTCCCGGGCTTGCGCGCTCAGGAGGCTCGAAATCACCTGCAGGTTGTTTTTCACGCGGTGGTGGATCTCGCGGAGGAGCACCTCTTTTTCTTCGAGGGAGCGTCGCAGTTTTTCCTCGGCGGCCTTGCGCTCCGAAATGTCCTGCGCCACGCACACGAGGGTTCCCTGCGTGGCGTCCGCCCCTTCAAGGGTCGAGCGTGAGACGAGCACAGGACGGGTGGGGCCATCGGTCGGGGTGAGGGTGTGTTCGGTCGAGCCCTCTTCGGCATTTGCCAGGGGATCGGGGTCGAAGTGACGAGCTAGTCGTGTACCTTCAAGGTCGGACGCGGATTGACCGAGTGCAGTGGCGGCGGCCTGGTTGGCACGCCGGACTCGGCCCTCGGGGCCGACGACGAAGAGGAGCTCCGCCATGGAGTCGAGCACCGCATGCAGGTAGGAGCGCGAGACCGTGCGACGGCTCAGTGTGGTGGTCATTCGGTTCAGAGCGCGGGCGAGCCGACCCAACTCGTCGTCGGTTTCGACCGATACTTCTGTGTCGAGCCGTCCCGTTTGGACCTGTTCCACGGCGCTTCGAATCGTGCGAATGGATCGTTGCAACGAGCGGTGAAACCACCACCCAGCGGCGAGGCCGCCCAAAAGGATGACCACGGTACCCCCCCAGACGAGCCACAGGCCGCGGTCAAGGAGCATCGCAGCACTTGGGGCACCTTGGAGGAAGGGAGCCACCCCGGCCTGGACGTATTGGAGCGTCAATCCGGCTACTCCCCCCACGATCACCACGCCCAGGAGAAGACCGGTCCCGACGTAAAGAAGTTTGTGACGGAGAAGCATGGGGCCGAAATCGTCAAGAACAGGGCAGGGACGGACAATCTCGGACAACCTCGTATTGATCCGTACGTCGACGATGAGACGCTCCGACATTGTTTCATCGATGTCTCGCCCTGAGACGATGGTGAAACAGACCTGAGACATCAGGGCGTGCTCATTGTACGAAGACCCACGCAATATTTGGGACGGTGCCCGTTTGAAAAGACGCAATGGCCGATTTCGTGTTCTTTCTGTGAATGAGTGTGTAGATAAAGTGAACTGGAGCGGAGATTGAGTCTATGTTGAGTGACGTTCAGACGTCCGAGTCTGACCTCTGGACTCGGTTCGCACCTTTCGAAGCCCATTCATAAACGACCTCTCGTCTTATGAGAGCGTTTCAACACGTCTCCTCCCTCTTAGTCCTCGTCGTTGGTCTCGGTCTGTTGATCGCGGGCTGCGATTCGAGTGGCTCAGGGACCGAGGCGGGAACCGTCGAGGTCGGATTTGCGACGGCCTCCTCCTCAACCAATCAAGGCAACGTGGCGACCACGTCGATGACTCAGTCCCTGGACTCGGACTCTCTCGTACTGACGGGGTCAAACGGCACGCTCACCATTACGGACCTCCGCCTGATCGTCGATGAGATTGAGTTGGAGGGCGACGCCGACAGTGCAGAGTTCGAAACCGAACGGCCGTCGTTCTTGGACCTGCCGCTTCGGGAGGGAGAGGTGTCGCCCGTCGCGGCCGATCAGGTGCCTCCCGGAGCGTACACGGACTTTGAGTTCGAGATTGAAGACATAGAGCTCGACGACCCGGACGAAGAGGGGGAGATCCGGGATCTCCGCGGCGACATCCGCGAGGAGTTTCCGGACTGGCCCAATTCTGCGAGCATGGTCGTCGTCGGCACCTTTGCGCCGACCAACGACACATCCAGCACCTTCGAGACGTATTTCGAAGCGGAGATCGAAGTGGAGCGGGAGTTGGATCCTCCCCTGCAAGTCGGCAGTGATGGATTTTCGCGGGACCTGATCGTGCGGCTGGATCCTGCCCGGTGGTTCGAGCGCTCCGACGGGACCGTTCAGGATCTCTCTCAGTCCGACTTTGACGAGACAGGCGAGATCCTCGAGTTTGAGGCCGAGTTCGAGGACGGCGTGACCGAGATTGAATCTGACGACTAATCGGCGCATTCCCACATCCTCGAAATTTTTCTGCTCTACCCCCTCCACGATATGCTGTCACGCTCGACTGACGTCTTCACGTTCCAGAATAGTCACCGGTATGCCCCGCTCTTCATTGGTCTCCTTCTCACGGTTGGACTTCTCGGGTGCGATGCGACCGGGCCATCCGGCGGTGCTGAACCGGAGGCCTCGCCCGTATCGCTTTCAGTCTCGGCGAACAGCGGAACCGAGACGGGGGCTTCGCAAACTAATGCGAAGGGATCCTTTGCCGAGAGCCTCTTCACCGACTCGGAGGGCAATCGTCTGCACCTCGATCGGGTAGAGATCGTTCTCCAGTCGATTGAGTTTGCCCGGGCAGACGTCGTAGAGGATTGCCACGACGGTCGGGAGGAGGATTGTGAAGAGCTCGAAGCGGGTCCCATCCTGGTCTCTCTCCCGCTAGAGTCAGACGCGCCCTCGGTCGTCGTGGACACGACCCTGCCCGAGGGCGTGTGGGAAGAGGCCTCATTCGAGGTCGATGTGCCGTCCAACCCGTCCATTCTTGAGGGGACCACGTTTCCGTCCGGCGCCAGCATCCGGGCCCAGGGAACGTTTACGCCAGCGGGAGGGGTGGAGCAGGACTTTACGTTCCTCAGCGATCTCAGCGAGGAGCGGGAGCTGGAGTTTGAGCCTCCCATCGAGGTGTCGGAGAATGAACAGACGAACGTTACCTTTTCGGTCAACGTGAATACGTGGTTTCGTAGGCCCGACAGCACGCTGGTAAATCCGGTCGACGCCAACGAGGGACGCCCGTTCGAAGATCTCGTGGAGGAAAACGTCGAATCGTCCATCGAGGGATTCGAAGACAATGATTTCAATGGGGAGGACGACCACGAGGAAGAGCAGGATGAGGATGATGAGGAAGACGAGGAGGCCGAGACCGAAATTGAGGCCGATCTCGAAAACACAGGTGTAGATCCGGATGCCTCGGGAGAAGTCGAGTACGAACAAGAGGCGGACAAAGAAGAGTTTTCGGTTGAGGTCGAAGATCTCGACGTGGGGACGTATCAGGTCGTCGTCGATGACACGATGCGTGGCGAAATTGACGTGGTCACCACTGAGGACGGCACCGAGGGCGAGGTGGAGTTCCGCGACCCGCCCGAGTCCGGTCATCCGGCATTAGAGTTCGATCCCCGGGGCACACGGGTGGCCATCGTGCAGAACGGCAGCACCTTCCTTGAGGCCGACGTGCCGACTCAGTCGGGCGATGATGAGGACGAAGACGGCGATGACGATGGTGACGATGACGGGGAGGACGAAGACGGCGACGAGGACGCCGAGAAAGAGATCGAAGTAGACCTCGAAAACACAGGCCCCGATTCGGACGCCTCTGGCGAGGCCGAGTTTGAACAGGAGGATGACCGGCGAGAGTTCAAGGTCGAGGTTGAGGATCTGAGTCCCGCTACGTACAACGTGGTGGTCGCCGACACCGTCCGTGGGCAAATCGAAGTAGTCGAAGGAGGCGATGCGGAGGGAGAGATTGAGTTCCGCGCCCCTTCCGAGCCGGGCCATCCGCTGCTCGACTTCGATCCGCGGGGAGCGCACGTGGCCGTTGAGAAGGACGGAACGACGTACCTTGAAGTGGACTTTCCGTCCGGAGACGATGATTAGAAAGCCCGACGATCCCTCCGACCACTTCCGCTGCGGACGTCTGAGGCGCTTCGGGATCCTAGGGAAGCGAGGCAGGTCCTGAGAGGAGACAGGAGTCAAACCGTGGCGTCGGCTTGCTGTAAGAGGTATTCCTTCCGACCCTTTGCCGCTCCTCTCGCTGCTTCGTCAAAGGCATGAAGCTGTACGGTCCGCTCGGTTTCGATCGCTGGCTGCTGATTCTTCTCTTGGTCCCGGCCGGAACAACGGTTGTACAGGCGCAGACGCCTGCGTCCTGTGACACGAGTTACGCACAGGCTGAGGAGGCCTACTTTGCCGCCCAGTTCGAGACTGCGGAGGCCCTGCTGCGTCCCTGTGCTCAGGAGGTGGCTCTCCAGGACTCGGTTCGGGCGCGAATGTACCGGCTCCTCAGCTTCGTCTACCTCGGTCAGAACGACTCGGGCGCAGCCCGGCGAGCCGTTGAGAGCTTGCTCGATCTCCAGCCGACCTACACGCCCAATCCGGCGGAGGACCGGCCCGATTTTGTCGCCCTCGTGCAGAAGGCGAAGAAGGCCCGACAAGCCAAGGCGAGGACGAAGGAGAACGATCGTCGATGGGTGCGATGGGCCCTCGGGGCGGGTGCGGCGGCTGTCGGGACCGCCGCGGTGCTTTTGCTCAGGGGGGATGGCTCGGGGGACGGACCCGAGCCGCTCCCGCGACCTCAACCACCCCCGGAATAGGAAGGTGAGTCGCGTTCCAATATGCTGGTTTGGTCGACGGGTGGCATGCGAATCCGATACTTCTTGGTTGTCATTCTATTCGCTCCGGCTGTCGCGGTGGCGCAAGTGCCCCAAAACTTGGAAGCCACCGCGGGCGACCGGCAGGTGTCCCTCGAATGGACGACCCCTGAGGTGGAAGAGGGGGATTCGCTTACCTGCTACCGGGTGTACCGAGACACCACTTCGATTCCGGACGACACTCCGAGCGATTTTTCTGACCTTCGCGTGGCCGAACTTGAGCCCTTCGAGGGGGAAGCTCCCTCCTACACCGACTCGGGCCTGTCGAACGGCACCACCTACTTTTACCGCGTCACGGCCGAGGTTGGGGAAACGGGAGACGGGCCGCTTACCTGCGGCGGGGACGATTCGGACGAATCCTCGTTTTCCAATCAGGCCACCGCCACCCCGTTTGCGCCCACGGTGCTTCAGATTACGTCCCCCGAAGTGCCGGTTTCTCAGCCCGTCGATGCGGACAGGGCTGTCGACGTGACCGTGGAGGGTACCAATGTGCCTCCGGACGAAACGGTGCGGCTCCGGCATCGGCAAGGCGGAGAGGCCTCGTTTAACACCCTGACGATGGCCCAAAACGGGACCGAGTTCACCGCCTCTATTCCAGGGGCCGATGTCACGGCCCGTGGGGTTGAGTATTTCGTCACGACCCGAGACGAGGGTGGGAACGCAGTGCGCGTGCCGTCGGAGGGTGTGGCCTCCGTCCGGGTGAACTCCAAGACGCTTTCGCTCACCCAACCCGGAGGCACGGCACAGACCGCCTACCGCATGGTCACCTATCCGGGCCAATTAAACGACCCGCAGCTGTCGAACCTGTTCGAAGTCCTCACGCCCTACGATCCCGCTGAATGGCGGCTTTTCGCAATTGGGTCAGAGGGCGTCACCGCTGATGGTGGGTACGTAGAGCGGGATGACCTGGGCACGGACTTGGGCACCGGGGAAGGGCTGTGGTTCATTAGTCGATCAGGGACCACATTGGGGCCGATTGAGGGAACGTCCCTACGCACGGACCGGCCCTTCGAGATTGCGTTGCGCGCGGGCTGGAACTTGATCGGCAATCCCTTCGCGTTTGAGGTTCCGGTCTCGCAACTCCGCGTGACGAACAGCGCGGGGACGCTCCAGGACATCTTTGGGTACGATGGCACCTTTGTGCCGAAGTCGGAGGGGGACGTGCTGGAGCCGTACCGCGGATACCTCGTCCGCCTCTCGGATGGGCAAGCGGGCACCTTGGTGATCGACCCCGCCGCGAGCCCGACGTCGTCCGTCCCTTCGTCGGCGCGCTCTCGGGCACGGTGGACGGTAGATGTCTCCGTACGCGTCGGTCAGGCGCGGGACCAATTCAATACCTTTGGGGCGGCCCCTGGTGCTGGAGACGGAATCGACCCGGCAGACGGCCGGGAGCCGCCGCCCGTGGGCGACTACGTCTCGCTTGCCTTCCAGCCCCCCACACAAAACGGGGCGCTCTGGCGAGACCTTCGGGGAACGGGCCAAGCGCTGCGCACGTGGACGGCCGACGTGCGGACGACGGTGTCGGGCCGGGCCACGCTTACGGTGAAAGGAGTTGAATCGGTGCCCGAGGGACAGGATGTCTGGCTTGTGGATCCGGCGCTCGACCTATCTCAAAATCTCCGGGAGAATCCCCGTTACCAGTTTCCGGTGTCCGGAGAGGAAGAAGACCGTCATGTACGATTTCTCGTCGGGTCCCCCGCAGAGGTACAACGGGCTGTCGGCAAGGAAACCTCTCGTCCTGAGCGGGTGCGGCTCCTGCCCAGTGCCCCGAACCCCATCCAAGCGCAGGCGACGCTGCGCTACGCGGTCCCATCCCAAAAGCGGGTAACGCTTGAGTTGTACGATCTTCTCGGGCGGCGGGTCGCGACCCTGGTGGACGACCGTACCGTCCAGGCGGGCACTCATTCATACGTCTGGACGCCCGGAGCGGGAGGGGAACGCGTCTCCAGCGGGACCTATCTGCTGCGCCTCCGTGCCGGGGAGGAGACACGAACCCGAAAAGTTGTGGTGGTGCAGTAACGGGGGGGAAGGCAGTGGTTCCTACTCGGAGACGGGAGAAAGCTCAAAGACGAGCGGCGTCTCCATGTCCGTTTCGATGAGAACCCTACGCGTGACGGATTGGTAGCCCTCTTTCTCAATCTGAATCGTATGCTGCCCCACGCGAAGCGTGAGGCGCTGGGGCGTATACCCGACCGTCTCGCCGTCTACCCGGACTGTTGCGTTCGGCAGGGGGGTGCCGCCAGGGCTCCGGGCCGTCACCGCGAGGTCTACGCGCTCCGTAAAGTCGACTGTCCGTTGATAGCGCTCGCCGGCCTCCAACTGAAGTTGTGTCTCCCATTGCCCGAGCGGAGAGGTAATGGTGAGGCGATGGGTCCCCGGAGAAAGAGAGTCGACGACGGCCCCACCTGAGCGCGGAGACCGCCGGGTGCCGTTGATTTGTACGTCGCCCGACGGCACGACCTGCAGGCGCACGACGGCGGGTCGGGGCACCAGCTCTCGGGTGACGACGGTGGTGTCCTCTTCCTGGACTGTGATCGTCGTCTCAAGAGGGTGATGATCATTGAGGCGAAGAACGACGCGGTGGGGACCCGGCTCCAGGTTCCCCATCGTGAGGGGCGTGCGGCCCACCGGCGAGCCGTCAAGACGTACCTCCGCATTCCCCGGCTGGGAGCGGATAGAAAGCACGCTCCGGGATGAGGGTTGCTGGACGTCGGAGCGCTCCTCGTCCGCCTTGGACGTACGAGAGGAGGGCTGAGCCGAAGACTCCGACGGCTGCGCCCCTTGCGCGGGGCTCTCAGTGTCAGATTCGGACGAGGAAGGAGTGGACGGTGTGCGAGGGGAATCCGTGTCGGTGGTAGGGGCTGGAGGGTGTTGTTCGTTCTCCGATTCATCGGTTCCCGCCGCGGCCCCCGATGGGTGACGGGAGGTGTTGAAAGCTTCGGTCCTGCCGGTGTCGCGCTCCGTGACCGTTTGTCCTGCCGCAGCAATCTGGCTCGCTGTGTCGGGAGACGACGGCGACGAGACGGAGAGAATGGGAAGCCCGAGCGTAGCCCGCACGCCGACGTACACGCCCACCAAGACCAGCAGCACGACGGCGGCGCCCCCCGCCCACCGTCCCGCCGAGAGTGCGTCGCTCGGGGCCGAGGCCTCGGGGCGGAGGACAGAGGCGTCGTCCTCCGGCACGGGCAGACGGTCCAGGGCCGCCTGGGCATCGGACGGACGGCTCGCAGGATCTGTCGACAGAAGGTCCATCACCACCTGTTCGACGGGTAGAGGAATCGACGGCTCGTGCGCCGACGGCGGGGGGAAGGCTCCCTCCACAATCGACTGCTGGATGTGGAAATCGCTGCCCGACCGGTCGAAGGGAAGCCGTCCGGTAAACGCCTCGTAGGCGATGAGGCCCACGGAGAACAGGTCGCTCGCCGCATCTACATTCTGAAGTCCCTCCACCTGTTCTGGGGACATGTACGCCACCGTGCCCAGTTGGTCGTGCGTCGCCGTCAACTCCGCGTCGGACGCCAGAATTTTGGCCAGCCCAAAGTCCGTGATGACCGCCTGGCCGGTTTCGTCCAGCAGGATGTTGCTCGGCTTCAGGTCCCGGTGCAGCACGCCCGACGCGTGGGCGTGCCCCACGGCCGTCAGCACTTGGCGAAGCAACGACAGCGCTGCGGAGGGGGCGAGCGCGCCCTGCCGGCGCAGGACGGTCTGCAGCGAGGGTCCCTCGACGTGTTCCATGACGAAGAAGAGGGCCTCGTCCGTCTCCCGCATCGTGTAGACGTCCACGATACCGTCGGCGTCGAGCCGGGCCAGGGCCTTGGCCTCTTCGCGGAAGCGCTGCACGAAGGTGTCGTCGTTGGCCAGATGAGGTGCAATCACCTTCAGCGCCACGGTCTTTTCGAGGGCCTGATCTGTGGCCCGGTACACGGTACCCATGCCGCCGCGGCCGATCACTGCGTCGAGGCGATAGCCGTCCAGTACGTCGCCGACGTCGGGCACGACAACCGTGAGAGTGAATTAGAAGGTCAGCAAAGGAGGGACCGCTCGGGAGGTGTTCGACTAGAAGAAGCGCAACACCCAGTCCGCCAGGCGGCTGGTAAGGCGGTCGTAAGGCGGATATAACGGGCGGAGGAGGGCCGATCCGTGCGAGCGACGAAGAACGGATCGTTCATTGGAAAATTCTCGGAAGCCGCGACGACCGTGTCCCCGGCCGAGGCCACTCTCACCCGTGCCGCCGAACGGGAGGTTTGGGTTCACGAAGTGGAGCAGTGCCTCGTTGACGCAGGTGCTGCCGGCGGTGGTGCGGCTCAGGATCGTTTCCACGGTCGATTCCCGCTCGGAAAACAGGTAGAGGGACAGTGGGTCCGGCCGGTTGTTGATGACCTGGAGGGCCTCGTCGAGTGTCGTGTAGGGGAGGACGGGGAGGAGAGGCCCGAAGATTTCCTCTTGCATCAGGGCGCAGTCGAGCGGGACGTCGGTGAGGACAGTAGGTGACACGTAGTTTGTGTCCGCGTCGTGGTGGCCGCCCTGAACCACGGTGGTCCCGGCGTCCACGGCGCCGTGCAGAAGGTTGGTGATGTGCTCGTAGTGCTGATCGTGGATGAGGCGCGCGTAGTCGGTGCTCGCCCGCTGCGCCGCGGCCGTGGCCCCGTAAAACTGCCGGACGTGCGTCACGATCTGGTCCACCAGGGCATCGTGAACGCTCTCCTCGACCAGCACGTAGTCGGGGGCGATGCAGGTCTGGCCGGCGTTGGTGTACTTGGCCCAGGCAATGCGCCCGGCGGTCGCTTCCAGGTTGGCCGTAGCGTCGACCACCGTGGGGGACTTGCCGCCGAGTTCGAGCGTGATGGACGCAAGGTGCTCCGCGGCGGCCTTCATCACGCGCCGGCCAATGGTGGGACTCCCCGTAAAGTAGATGTGGTCGAACGGCTGTCGCGTGAGCGCCTCAGCCACGTCCGGCCCACCGGTGACCACTCGGACCTCGCGCTCGTCGTACAGGTCCGCGATCAGCTCCTGCAGCTCTGCGGCCGTGCGGGGCGCGTGTTCGGACGGCTTCAGCACCGCGCAGTTGCCCGCCGCCAGGGCGCTCACGAGCGGGCCGAGTGTAAGGTTGACGGGGTAGTTCCAGGGGGCCATGATGAGCACTGTGCCCTTAGGCTCGTAGTGGAGGGCCGACCGGCTCCCAGCGAACAGGAGCGGCGAGCGCACGCGGTCCGGCGCCATCCAGTCGTCAAGGTGGGCGATGGCGTGCTCGATCTCTTTCGTGATCGCCTTGAGTTCGGTCAGGTCGATTTCCACCGGGGCCTTCGCGAAATCAGCGTCCAGCGCGTCGTAGAAGACCTCGCGCCGATCCAGAAGCGCATCGGCCAGGCGCTGAAGTTTGGTCTTGCGCTGCGCGGCAGAGGTCTGTCGCACGACCGGGGCACGGGCTTGCAACGTCTCGACGATCTGCCGAAGGTCGGCCTCGGAGTAGGAAGTGGGCACGGGAAGCGGGTCAGAGGTTTGCATCGGTGCGTCGAGCGGTTGAGAATGTCGTCTGTCCTAACCACCGGCCTGATTCTAATGGTCCCGGGCCGAATGGGGCAAACAACCCCGTGGATTGGGGCGTATCGAACACGACCTGGGTCCGACCCAACGCTCGATCTCTTTTGGACGACCGCTCTGCACTCCCGATGGATGCACTGCTGATTATTGACCTCCAGAATGACTTTTGTCCCGGCGGGGCCCTGGCGGTGCCGGACGGCGACGCGATTGTGCCTACGGTGAATGAGCTCGCCGATGGATTCTCGCACGTGCTACAGACGCAGGACTGGCATCCGGCTGGGCACCAGTCGTTTGCGTCGTCTCATCCTGAGCATGATCCCATGGACGTGATTGAGGTGGACTACGGCGAGCAGGTGCTGTGGCCCGATCACTGTGTGCAGGGGACGGAGGGGGCGGCGTTTCATCCGGACCTCGACACGACGCACGCGGAGCTCATCCTCCGCAAGGGGTTCCGGCCGGAGATTGACTCGTACTCGGCCTTTTACGAGAACGACGGCGAAACCCCGACCGGTCTCACCGGCTACCTCCGGGCCCGGGACATCGACACGCTTTACCTGTGCGGGCTCGCAACTGACTTCTGCGTGAAGTGGTCGGCCGTCGACGGACGCAAAGAGGGGTTTGACGTATACGTGATCGAGGATGCCACGCGCGGCATCGACCAGGACGGCTCGTTGGCGCAGGCGTGGGACGAGATGAATAGTGCCGGTGTGCAAGTCATCTCGTCGGAGGCGGCGATGGATCTGGCAGTGGCGTAGGGTGATTCGGGGCCTCGCTGAGGTATCTCGATGCGGTACCGATTAGACCAATCACCCCGACGCTTTCAGTCCGCCAGTCGGATTAGTGTTTTGAGGATCCTGAGTGTTGTGTCTTCAGGGGCTCCCTCCGTCCTCACCTTTACGTGCCGCGGGTCCTCTAGGGCATCGGGGGCCTCGTAGCGTTCGGTGAGCATTTCAAAGTCGCTCGCTCGTGCGTCAGAGGCAGTGGCGTCGTCGGCCGATCGTCGGCGAAGGCGGCGTTTCAGTTCCTCGTCGGGGGCAGTTAACTCCACGAAGACGTGTGGCACGTCTGCCGCCTGGAGCGTCGTGCGCAGTCGCTCCCGCTGCGCGTAGCGGCTAAAGGTGGCGTCGAGCACCGTTCCGCGGTGTCGACGGGCCGCTCGGCGGGCACGGGTCCGAAGGGTGGCGTAGGTGGCCTCGCTCATCGCATCGGTGTACAGGCGCTCCCGTGTTTCGGCGTCGGCCCGCCCATGGAGGGGAACGCCTGCGTGCGCCTTTCGGATGCGGTCGGAAGCAAGTTGGGGCCAGCCCAGGGCGCGCGCCACGGCCATGGCCTGTGTGCTCTTGCCGGTGCCTGGACGGCCCATGATGACTACCACGAGCGGTGTGCTTCCGGCCACGGCGTAGCGGAGCGCCCATTGATAGTGGTGCCGGGCCTGTGCGCGGCTCCGGGCACGTTCGGGGAGAGGGATCGCGTCCTCGGTCGCTTGCAGCCCCCCCACCTTGCCTCGCACCTGCGCGCGCTGACTCTTATAGAACGGAATGAGCCGTCGCAGGTCGGGATCGTCTAGGCCCTGCGCCATCCGCTCCACGAAGCGGCGGGAGAGGCCCGGATGCCCGTGGTGGTCCAAATCCATGGCCAGGAAGGCCACGTCGTTCGCCACGTCGAGGTGCCGGAACTCCTCATTGAACTCGATGCAGTCGAAGATGGCCACCCGCTCGTCGGTAACGTGCACGTGCTCCAGCCGCAGGTCGCCGTGCCCCTCCACGAAAAAGCCCCCAGCGCGGCGCTGGTGCAGGAGGGAGGCGTACTGGTCGTAGAACCGCCGTGCATAGAACTGCAGCGCCTCGTGGGCCGGCGCCGAGAGTAGTGTGCCCACATGGCCCTCCGCCTCGTCGAAGTTCTCTTCCGTCACGGCCCGCAGCCGGTCGATGCGTCCTGCCTCTGCCACCTTGGCGGTGGCGGGGCAGGACTCATAGAACGCGCAGAGCGTCTGTACCACGCGGTCAATTTCCGGAGCGCCCGCATCGCCCCGTGCCAGGCGAGCATCGAGAAAGTGGCTCGGCTCCAAATAGTGCATCTTTACTGCCACCTCCACGACCTCCCCCGAGTTTGGATCTCCTTCCACCCGAAGGCCTGCGTCGGTCTGTACGATGGGCACTACGCCCTCGTACGTGCCGGGGGCGAGGCGACGGTTCAGTTGCACCTCCTCGTTGGCATAGTGGCGCCGTCGGTCGAGGGTGGAGAAGTCCAGAAAGGCCAGCGCAACGGGCTTTTTGATTTTATAGACCCGGGGCGGCGCAAGCGCAATGAGCGAGATGTGCGTTTGCTTGAACTCAATCCGGTCTGGATTGTGGGGGTACGCCTCCGGGTGCGAGAGGGCTTCTTTCAGTGCTGGGATTGACGGGGAGGAAGAAGACGGCATGCAGTCGAATGAATTGCAAGCATTTGCGATGCAGGGGATCTCCGCAGGGGCACGGGTCGCGCGCAAGATAGGAAGATAGGATAGGGGCGTGCGGACCGAGAACTTTTTGCCCCACGGTGGCCGGTCTTGGTGGGATCGATACCAGTGGGCATGACTCATCGTGCCCGAGACGCCCGCGTGTCGGGATTAGTCGTAAAAGAACGCCTCCTGCGCGGCCTGGGTGCGGAGCCGCTCGGCCGGTCGGAAGCGATCCCCGTGTCGGGCTTCCAGGCGCTCTAGGGCGTCGACGATTGTCCCCGGCCCTTCGCGGTCGACGTGGCGGAATGGGCCGCCCCGAAACGGCGGAAAGCCGAGTCCGAAAACGGCCCCGAGGTCGCCGTCGATGGGGGCGCGGAGCACCCCGTCCTCCAAGCAGCGCACGGCCTCATTTACCATCATGAGGAGGAGGCGGTCCTGGATTGCCTCAGCGGGCGGTGTGGACCGTGTGGGCGCATCGGTGAAATGGTAGACGCCCTCGTTCACGCCCTCTGGGTCCTTGTCGTCCGCGGCATCGTCCGCATCGTAGCGGTAGAAGCCCACGTTGGTTTTTTGGCCCAGGAGATCGGTCTCGGCGAGGCGGGCGGCGCTATCGCTGATGGTGACGCGGGCGTCAGCCAGGGCGTCCCCCATGATGTCTGTGATCTTGGCTGCCACGTCCAGGCCCACGAGGTCGAACAGTTCGAAGGGCCCCATCGGGAACCCGGCGTCTTTCATCGCCTCGTCGACGGCCTCTACCTCCGCCCCCGCGTCGAAGAGCAGGAGTGCCTCGTTCATGTAGAGCGCCAGGATCCGGGTGGTGTAGAATCCAGGCCCGTCGCGCACCACGATCACAGTTTTACCCTGTGCCAGCCCCGCAGCGTAGGCCGTGGCGAGGGCGGTATCGGACGTTTGCTCGGTCATCACGATTTCCAGAAGCGGAATGTCCGGCACCGGGGAAAAATAGTGCATGCCCAGGACGCGTGAGGGGTCGTCCACCCCCTCAGCAATTTGTGTGATGGGCAGGGCGGAGGTGTTGGAGGCCAGTACTGTGTTTGGGCCCACCACGTCCTCGACATCGGAAAGCACGTCATGCTTGATCGACAGCTCCTCCGGCACTGCCTCAATCACGAGGTCACAGGCCCGGAGTGGTGCGTAATCGGCCGTGGGCACGACCCGCTCGGTCCGCTGATCGCGGGTGAAGGCGTTGATGATGCCCTTTGCACGCTGCGCTTCGAATGCCTCCCACACGGACTTCTTGCCTTGAGCTGCTAAATCGAGCGACTGGTCCTTGAGCACCACACTCGGTCCGTTTTCGGTCGTCACCTGTGCGATGCCGCTGCCCATGAGGCCGGCCCCGAGTACGCCCACCGTGTCGACGGACCGCGCCGCGTCGGGCATCGGGTTTTTCTCGGCGCTCCGTTTGGCAAAAAAGAGGGAGACGAGTGCCTGCGATTCGGGTGTGAAGACGAGGTCGCCGAAGTGGCGCTGTTCGGTCTCCAGGCCTTGCTCCAGGCCTTGCTCCAGGCCGGTGCGTACGGCGTCGATGATCCGGGGCGGCGCCGGGTAGTTGCCCCGCGTCCGCTGCTCGGTCCGCTTGCCGGCCTGTTGGTAAATGACGCGACGACTCACAGGGTTGCTCTCCAGGAGTCGATCGCCCCAAGACCCATCCTCTCGATCGGGGGAAAGCTCGCCTCTGGCCAGCTGTTGGGCGGCGCGCCGGGCCGCCGCTGTGAGGCCCGGCGGGTGGATGAGGGCGTCCACCAGTCCCATCCGCCGAGCCTTCTCAGGGTACACATTTTTGCCGGTGAGCATGAGCGTGAGGGCTTGCTGCAGACCCACCAGACGGGGCAGGAGTTGTGTGCCGCCCCCGCCTGGAAGCAGTCCCAACTGTACTTCCGGAAGGGCCATTTTCGTGGCGTTGGCCGTGGAGGCGATGCGGTAGTCGCAGTTCAGGGCCATCTCCAGTCCGCCGCCCATCACAGGTCCATGCAGCGCGGCAACGGTGGGCACGTCGAGGGACCGTACGCGGCGGCCAAGATCGTGCGCTTCCCCGCTCAACTTACGCGCATCGGCGGGAATCTCAAAGTTTTGCAGCATTTCCAGGTCCGCCCCCACGATGAACGACGCGGGTTTGCCGCTGGTGAAGACGAGGCCTGTGAGGTCCGCCTGGGCATCGAGGATATCCAGGGCCTCAGTAAACGCATTGAGGGTTTCCCCCGAGATTTTATTGACCGACGCGGTGGGGTCGTCAAGCTCTAGCGTGGCAACCCCTGAATCGTCGACGGCGAGGGAAAGCAGATTCGTGGAGACGTCAAGCTGTACGGGCATTGCTACGGGGCGTTGGAAGGAGAAGTGTTGGGGGGCTTGAGGCGAAAAACAGGGGGCGGATCCCTTGTATCTGGTGCACAGAAGGCCGGTCGAGGCCACTACTCCGCCCTTCGTTCAATCAGCATCGCGTGGCCCTGTCCGCCAGCGGCACAGGCCGATACGAGGGCCCAGCGGCCGTCTTCGTCGTGGAGGCGGTTCACGGCGCTCATGACAAGCCGGGCGCCCGTGGCCCCGAAGGGGTGGCCCAAAGAAAGGGAGCCGCCGCGGGTGTTAAGTCGATCCCTGTCGACTTCACCGACCGCGGCGTCGCGGTTCAGGTGCTCGGTGGCGAACGTGTCGGAGCGGAGGGCCTCAAGCACGGCTAAAACCTGGCCGGCAAAGGCCTCGTGGAGCTCAATCACGTCGATATCCTCGAGCGTCAGGCCGGCTGTGTCTAGCACCTCCGGAATGGCGTAGGCGGGACCCAGAAGCAGCTCGGTTTCCGGATCTTGTGCCACGTAGGTGTAGTGGCGTAGGGCAGCGCGTGGCGCAAAGCCCTCGGCCTCGGCCACCTCCTCGGCCATGAGCAGCGTCGCCGACGCGCCGTCCGTGAGGGCCGACGAACTGCCGGCCGTGATGGTGCCAAACGGCTTCACGAACGCGGGGGGCAGAGCCCGGAGCTTCTCCATAGACGTGTCGGCCCGAATTACGTTGTCGTCGGTAATCGGGGCAAAATCGGGCGGCGGAGTAGCCGCCGTCAACTCCTCATCGAGGCGGCCGTCGTCGCGAGCTGTGGCGGCCCTCTCATGCGAACGTAGCGCGTACTCGTCCTGGGCCTCGCGTGAGATTCCAAACATTGCGGCCAGTCGATCCGCACTTTCTCCCATCACCTCGCCGGTCGAGAATTCGGCGATGTCCGGCGACTCCGGAATCAGGTCCCCCGGGCTTATTCCGTCGAGCAATTCCAGGTAGTCGCTCGCGTTCTTGGCCTTGCGCGCCTGAAACAATCGCTTGCGGACGGGGCGCTGAAGGCGGACGGGTGGGTCGCTCAGGGTTTCGGTGCCGCCCGCCACCATGATGTCGGCCTGGCCGGTGCGCAAGAGGTCTACGCCGCTCGTGACGGCCTGATTGCTCGAGATGCACGCCATGGTGACCGTGAAGGCGGGCACTGTGTTGGGGATGCCGGCGGCGAGGGCCGCCTCCCGCGCCACGTTGCTCGTGTTCACGTCCTGCACCACCGAGCCCATGACGACGCGGTCGAGGCGGTCGGCAGCAAGGTCGGTGCGGGTGAGGAGGCTTCGCAGGACCATGCGGCCCATGTCGTAGGCCCGCAGGTCGGCGTAGCCGGTGCCGGCGCGCTGGAAGGGGAGCCGACAGCCGTCGACGAAGACGGCCGTGCGGCCGGGGAGGGAAGCAGCCATTTCGAAAGAGAGAAGATCGCAAAGATATGCGTTGGGCAGAGTGTCCGGCGTCCGGACGCTCCTATAGAATAAGAAGGTAAGAGGTCGCGTTCAATTGTGGGCGTTCCTTGCCGGCACGGAAAAGCCCCGCGAAAGCCCCGCCACGCAGAATCTTCCGACCTCGTGGGGGGTTTGTCCATGGCCTGACTATCAATTCGTTCGCGCAATTTTTCACAGCGCTGACCTGTCGATGAGCGACGCCGATACATCTACTCTGATTGGACGCCAACCCGTCCGCGAGGCCCTCGAACGAGACGACCTCGGAATTGAAAAGGTCATGCTTGAACAGGGGGCAAGTGGGGAATTGATTGGAGCTATTCGTGCCGCCGCCGAGGACCGCGGGACGCCCGTCCAGTACGTGCCGGCGGCTCGCCTGCGGCACGAAGCTGACGGGGCCGCGCACCAGGGCGTCGTTGCGATTACCGCGCCCATCCGCTACCGCGAAGTGGACACCATGCTTTCGGACATTGCTCCCACCTGGGACGCAGTGCAGACCCGCAAGCCGGTGCTCCTCGTGATCGACCGCGTGACGGATCCTCGCAACTTTGGTGCAATGTTGCGCAGTGCGGTAGCGGCAGGGACGGACGGCGTCATTGTGCCCACGAAATCCATGGCCCCCCTCAACGCTGCCGCCATTAAGGCCAGTGCAGGAACGGCTCCCCGGCTTCCCATTGCGCGAAGCGACAACCTGGCTCGGCTCCTCACCCAACTGAAAGAGCGCGGCTACTACGTCTACGGGGCAGAGGGCACCGCCGATACCGTGCACTGGGATGCAGACTGGAGTCGGCCCGTGGCGGTGGTGCTCGGCAGTGAGGGCGAGGGCCTCGCGCCCGACGTCGCCGAGGCCTGTGACGAACGGGTGTCCATTCCGCTCCGTGGCCCAGTCGAGTCGCTCAATGTCTCCGTCGCCACGGGGCTTCTGCTCTACGAGGCGGCCCGCTCCCGCCGTGGAGCGGGAGAGCGCTCGGCCTGACGCGCGTCCCTGCACAAAGAAAAACGCCCAGCCCTCCACCGGGGGCTGGGCGCCGGTGCGTTGACGCACCTCGGAGAAATGCATTCGTATACTCAAGAAAATTCTACGCCGGCGCCTTTGAGTTCACTTGATCTTAACCAAAGGGGTCCGTGGCGCAGATCTAGGGAGGATGGAAATTCGTTTTTCGATTGCTAAAGAGGCGAAAATTCCATCCTCCACGAAGAACCCTCTATTTGAAGGAGAAGACGTTGAACAAGCGTTTGGGGCACAGACGCGCTCCCCAGCTTGGGAGATGACGGAGGGCTCGCCGCACCCTACGCCACCACGGTGGCAGGCATCAGGTAGTTGCTCGCAACGTCCGTGAACGCTTGGACCTGTTCGTCGGCCCAGGACGAGGGGCAGTCGCGTTCCTCCGCAAGGAGTTGGGCGACACGTGGAGCCACGTCGATACTGGCCTCGGCATCCAACAGCAGGCACCGCGTGCGACGGGCCAGCACGTCCTCCACGGTCCGCGCCATCTCGTGACGGGCGGCCCACACGACCTGTGCGCCACGGATGGGCAACCGGTCGTCGAGCGGCTCTTGGAGCTCTGGCCGTTCGTCCATGAGGCTTTGAATCTGCGGCGCATCGGCCCCGTAGACAGCCAAATCGTCAAACTGCTCCGGATCGTCGTGCCAGCCGTGGAGATGGAGGCTGCTGGTAGGAGAGGGGCGCTGCTCCAGTGCCGCGTCCATCACGGCGTCGTCGATTGTATCCTCGGCCATCTGGCGGTAGGTGGTCCACTTGCCGCCGGAGATCGTCACCAGCCCGCTGTCGGAAATGTTGAGCTGGTGTTCCCGGGAGATCTCGGAGGTATCGCCGTTGCTGCCCGGTGGGGCAACAAGGGGACGAATGCCCGCAAAGATGCTCCGCACGTCCTCTGGACCGGGATCGCCCACGAGGTATCGCTGGGCGTGACTAATCAGAAACTCGAGTTCGTCGTAGCCCGGTTGAGGTTCTAGGCTTACCTCCTCCACCTCTGCCTCGGTAGTGCCCACGACTACGCGGTCTTTCCAGGGGATAGCGAACAGGACACGGCCGTCGTCGGTCTTCGGGATCATAATGGCACTGTCGCCCGGCAAAAACGACTTGTCCAGAACAATGTGTGTGCCGCGACTGGGCCGCAGGGTGGTGGAGGCAGAGGGGTCGTCCATCTGCCGGATGGTGTCCGTGAAGATGCCGGTGGCATTGATCACCGATCGCGCATCGATTTCGAACGCCGTGCCGGTTTCCTGACACTCGGCCATCACCCCGTCGATCTGGCCGTTGGTTTTCGTGAGGTCAGTCACCTTCATGTAGTTGAGAGCGACGGCTCCTTCCTCGACTGCCGTCTGTGCCATGTTCACGGCCAGTCGGGTGTCGTCGAATTGGCCGTCGTAGTACTGCACGCCGCCACGGAGCCCCTCCGGTTCGATGGTGGGGAGGTGCTCAAGGGTTTCCTCGCGGCTTAGGTGCCGGGAGGTCCCAAAATTCTGGCTCCCCGCCAGGAGATCGTACACCTTCATGCCGGTCCAATAGTACGGGCCTTCCCACCACTTGTAGTTGGGGACGACGAACGACAGATTGCGAACCAGATGAGGCGCGTTGTCGCGGAGGCGTTCTCGCTCGTGCAGTGCTTCGAAGACGAGTGAGACATTTCCTTGCTCGAGGTACCGAACGCCGCCGTGTACCAGCTTAGTAGAGCGACTCGACGTAGCCTTCGCAAAGTCGTGCATCTCCAGCAGCAACGCGTCGTAGCCCCGGGCCGCGGCCTCCACCGCGCATCCAAGCCCCGTAGCGCCGCCGCCAATAATCACAAAGTCCCACGGCTGCTGCCGAGTTTTTAGTGCCTCGATGCCTCGTGTGCGGTCCATCATAGGTCAAGAAACAGAGAGCAACAGACTGAAAGTGTTGCGCCGTGCGCCGGGTATATCGCGTGGCATGTCGGGACCTGCATTCCAAGCGCACGGGCAGGTCTCCGGCATTACGGTACGCTAGTCGGAGAAGAAGTGAGCTCCGAGTGGGGGGTAGGTCTCCAAAGGACGAGGGGCGGAGAAGAAGAGACGTACTGTGCAAAATGAAGACGGTAAACAAGCCCCAAGTCGAGCGAACGCTCTGAGGCCGCCACCCCGGAATGGGGGGCGGCCTCAGGCGTATGAGTCTCCACTTCGGACCCGAATCGCTCGGCAAAGTTAGGTGTCAGAAGGGGTCAGGCTAGAAGTTGAAGGAAAGCTCGGTCAGGACGCCACCGAAGCTATCGGCGGGGGCCGGCCGGGTAATTCCAACGTCCCCGTGGCTCTGCGTAACGCCTTCTACCTTCAAGAGGGCCCGGTCGGAGATCATCACGCCGATCCCTCCCTGAAAGCGGGTAAGGGTGTCGTCCGGATCACCTTCGAGATTGTCAAGGGCATCGCTCTGGTCACTAACAACCGTGAAGCGGCCCGCGAGGTAGAAATTCTCTGAGACATTGATTTTCGCGCCGACGCCACCGAAGACCGCGGTCGCGTCGTCATCGTTGTAAATGCCCGGGTCTTCCACATCACTCTCGTTGGCGAGACCACCCCAGAGGTCAATGTCCAGAGGACTCGGCGTAATCTTGGCGTCGGCCTGCGCGATGACACCCCCATCCGGGAGCGCCGCGTGGGTATTCCGTGCGGAAATCGCGTTGCCGATGTTCAGGTTGTAGTTCTCACCGTCGCCGCTGGCGAAGACAATGCCCTGATCTCCGGACTGAACTGCGGCTCCAGCGCCAACCTGAAAGATCTCGTCGTCCGTTCCGGTGTACCGGACCTTTGCGATGTAATTGAGGCCGGTTCCTCGGTTTGCTGCGTCTCCCGGGGCACTCAAGACTTCGCCAAACCCTTTATTGACCGTCAGGTCGAAGCCGAACTCTTCGAACGAACCAATCAGCTTCACGCCCTGGCCGGCCGTAATGTTATCGGCCGGGGAGTTTCCAATAAGGGGATTGCCCTGTACCGCAGGCCCGTCGGAAAAGCCACGAAAGTTCAACAGGCCGGTCACAGGAGTTCCTGCCTGCAAGGTAATGCCATTGCTAACCTGCACGTTCATGACGAAGAAGTCGACCTGGGGCTGGAACTGACTGGCGGCAGAGACTCCACCAAAATCATTGGGTTCGCTTTCCAGCATGACCAGGCCGCTCACGTTCTCGGAAAACTGCACACTGGCGTTCAAGCCAGCGCGTGCGGCATGGAACCCGGACGCGGTGTTGTCGAGCCCATCGATCGAGAGAACCTGTGCCGACTGCATCATATTGACGCTGAAGTCGATGGACGGCAACTCTCCATCGTCCATTTGTGCCTGTGCCGGCACCGCGGTAGCCGCGAGCAGGAGGAGGGCAAAGAGGCTTGCACCAAGATATTGAAGAGGGGTCGAGGGATCTGAATTCGTAATCGTAGACATAGTAGGTGTCGGGTGATTAGAAAACTTGTGTAGAAGGGGAGCGCAGTCGAGTGAAATCCTACCTGTCTTCGTAGGGGGGCGCTCGTAGGTCCTCCGCTCATCAAGAGGCTAACCGCGGAGGGAGGGAACCATCATAGTACAAAATGCCGATGATCACCCCCGGGCACGGCACGACTGCCGTACGGCGAAGCGGTGCCGTGCCACGGGGCGAATCATCAGGCACGAAGGGGAAGAAAAGTTACTCGTTCTCCCACTCCTGGATGAGTTCATCGTACGGAACCGTCTCCGGCTCTTCCGGCGGGCGTTCGGCCTTCGGCGCGCCAGGCTGCTCGAGCCAATACTCGCGGGACCGTTCCGGATTGAGCTTCGGCGAGTACTGCTGCATGCGCAGGCGCTGCATCAGCGAGTTCTGGATGCTCGCGAGGTCGTCCATCGCCTGCTCAACCGTTTTGTCACCGGTTACGGCGTTGGCCACCTGTTTCCACCACTGCTCAGCCAGAAGCGGGTAGTGGGGCACATTCTTGCCGGAGTCCGTCCACTGGTCTTCGACCGGAGAGGTGTAGAACGTGATCAGGCCGCCAAGGTCGCCTTCTCGCTCCTGCCAGTACTCAGAGTTGACGGTGGAGCTTCGGACCGGAGTTCGTCCCACGTTGAACTTGTTGAGGGAGACGGTCTTCGAGGAGGCAAACTGGGCCCACATCCAAGAGGCGTGTCGCTTCTCGCCCGTGGTCTGCTTGGGAATAGTCCAGCTCCCTGCGTCCTGATAGCCGACCTTCATGCCTTCGTCCCAGTACCGGCCGTGCGGCGTGGGGGCCACGCGCCATTTGGGGTTGCCCTCGTCGTCCGTCACCGCCGACTCTGGGGAGGTGAAAGGGTCGGCCGAGAGGAACGTGATGTACTGGAAGACGCGCTGGGCCACGCTGCCGCGGGAGGGCACCGGACCGGCCTCCGACCAGCTCATGGACGGGGCGTAGGGAGGCGCGTAGTCGTTCAGCCAGTCGACGTACTTCTGTGTGGCGTAGTAGGCCGCCGGGCCGTTGGTGGCGCCGCCACGATCAACCGTGGAGCCCACTGGGATTCGGTCCTCAACGCGGATGCCCCACTCATCAACAGGCTGTCCGTTCGGCAGGCCCGTGTCCCCGGCGCCCGCAATCGACAACCAGGCATCTGTGAAGCGCCAGCCCAGAGAGGGGCCGCGTCGACCGTAGTCCATGTGGCCGTACACCCCGTCCGTGTCGGCACCGACATCGGAGGGAGAGACCGACTCGGTAAAGAACTCGGCGATGTCTTCGTACGCCGCCCAGTTGCGGGGGACGCCCAGTTCATACCCGTACTCATTTCTGAATTGCTTCTTGATCGCCGGGTCATTAAACCAGTCGTAGCGGAACCAGTAGAGATTTGCGAACTGCTGGTCCGGGAGTTGAATCTGGTCCCCTTCAAAGTTCTGACCGAACTCCGGGTTCATCCAATCGTCCAGGTCCAGCGTCGGGTTCGTAAATTCACTCCCCGCTCCGTTCATGTAATTGGTGAGGTTGACCGCGCTCTGCAGGCGGATGTGGGTGCCGATCAGGTCAGCGTCGTTAACGTAAATATCGTAGACGCTCCGACCGGAAGCGAGCTGTGTCTGGAGCTTCTCCACCAGGTCACCCTCGCCGATAATGTTGTGGGTCACATTGATGCCCGTGATCTCGGTGAAGGCCTCAGCGAGCACCTCGGACTCCCACGTGTGGGTCTTAATCGTTTCGGCGACCGACTCGACATCGGTCCCGCGGAGGTCCTCGGCGTTTTCGGCGAACCACATCAGCTCGTCGATCTGCTCCTTGAGGGTGAGCACCGACGGCTGAAACTCAAACGCCCATTTTACGGCGGCCCGTTTGCGGTCATTCATGGGGCCGTATTCGCTCTGGGCGTACTCCCGGGCTTCTTCTCTCGTGATGTCCGGATAGTTCGGTTCATCCGGAAAGTCCTGAGCGACGGCGGTGGAAATCGGTTGAAATAAGAGGGCCGCGGCGCATAGGAGCACTGGCACGAGCCAGGGAGGAGACGCCGCACGGATTTGATAAGGTGTACTCATAGCGAAGACACCATTGGTAATGAATGGAGAAATCGAGGTCAATCGGTCTTCAATGCGATCGACAGGTGTCGGCTGGGCTCAGTCACAGACGACCGGGCGCCCGTTTCGCGACCGGAGGGGACAGTGGATCGGTCATTCCCCCAATGAATCGCTCCTGTGAGCGAACACCCCGAGGGCATGCGGCGGAGGGCCTCTGCCGATGCAAACCAGTGAAAATTCGGGCAGACGAGAATCCGTAAGCGCTTCCGCGTCAGATTAACCCCTCTCGAAGCCGTTCACGTCAATCTATCCTGAGTATAGAAAGCGCTTTTCTTCATCGATAGCCTAATCTTCCAAGAAAATGATTCCATCTTCCCAAAGTCGCTTGGCCCGTCCAACGGGAGGATAAATTTGGCCACAGTGTATAATCTCCCTAGAATGACGTTCGTGGGAAGGAGGGAAAAGGAACCCCCGCGGCTTTTCCCGAAGACTATTGCCGCGGAGGCGCGTAGGGCACCAATGGCATTGCGACAGGAGGTCTCCGGACGACCCCGGCACGAGATCAGATGCCTCTCCTAGAAAAAGTTAATGGTGCCGATGATCGACAAGATGCCGAGTACGAGGACCCCCCATACAGCCGTCTGTCCAAAAAAGTACAGCCATAGGCAGAAGATACACCCTGTAATCAGGAGGCCCATAAATAATCGGTCACCGCGGGTCGTTGCGATAGGAAGAATCCCCTCCGTAGTTGACCATCCAGGGTCTTTCGCGTCCCAGATCGTCATCCCGGTGAGAAGGGTAATGATCGAACCGAGGAAGAGGAGGGTAGGGATTGTCCAGTTCAGCCAGTCCGGCGGAAGGGAAATCATGGGCAGAGGGACAGTCGATGAAGCAAGAAGATGCTAGGGCACGCTGCGGTGCGGGGCTACACGCGACCCATGGAGAATCCGGTTGCAAGCAGGTCCCGTACGAGGTACACAATGATGGCACCTGGAATCATCGCGACGACGCCCGCGGCCGCCAAGACGCCCCAGTCCCAACCGCCAGCGCCTAAGCTGCGAGTAAGGGTCACCGTGATGGGCTGGGCCGCCTCGTTAGTGAGCGTCCGTGCCAGCAGCAGCTCCACCCAGGAAAACATGAACGTGAGGAACGCCGTCACGGCGATTCCGGGCTTGATCAACGGGAGAAAGATATTCCAGCAGAAGCTGGTAAAACTGTGCCCGTCGATAAAGGCCATCTCGTCGATCTCCTTCGGGATCCCGGACATAAACCCCTCCAAGATCCAGATGGCGAGCGGCAAATTGAACAGGCAATGTGCCAGCGCCACGGCCCAGTAGGTGTCGATGAGGTTCATATTCGAGTACAGAATGAAGAAGGGCACCATGAAGGCCGCGGGAGGGGCCATCCGGTTCGTGAGGAACCAGAAGAACAGGTGCTTGTCTCCCCGAAAGTTCCACCGCGAGAAGGCGTAGGCGGCGGGCAGGGCCGCGATGACAACGAACACCACGTTCATCGAAGCCATGATGATGGAGTTGATGTACCCCGCACGCCAAAACTCCGAGGTGAGAATCTCCTCGTAGTTGGCGAGGGTGAACTCATGCGGGTAGAGCGTTAGCCGACTCAGGATCTCAGAGTTCGGCTTAAATGACATGTTTATCATCCAGTAGATTGGTATTAGTAGAAATACCAAGAACAGGATGAGATAATACTTTTTATTCATTTGTCACCACCTGCGCCTTGTCCGAGATTTAGCATGACGATGTAGATCACGAAGGAGAGGAGGATCACGATGAAGAAGTAGATGAGCGACGTGGCCGCGCCGCGTCCCATCTGGAATCCTCCAATGGCCATTCGTGAAGTGTACGTGCTCAGAAAGGTCGTCGAGTTCCCCGGGCCGCCCCCCGTGAGGACGAACGGCTCGGCGTAGATTTTAAAGGAGTCCATCAGCCGCAGCAGCACTGCGATGATAAGAACGCCCCGAAGGTTTGGGAGCGTCACGTACCGGAATGTTTTCCACGGAGACGCCCGGTCAATCTTGGCCGCCATGTAGTACTCCTGGGGGATTGCCTGGAGGCCGGCGTAGCAGATGAGAACGACCAAGGGGGTCCAGTGCCAGATGTCCATCGCCAAGACGGTCCACCAGGCGTCGGCCGTCGAACTGCTGACGCTGTAGGAGTAGCCAACCCAGTCGAAGGCGGCGGGCAGCACGCCGATGTCGGACCGGGTGAATACGCGCCAAATGATGCCGACCACGTTCCATGGAATGAGCAGCGGAATGCCCAGCAGCACGAGGCTCACCCCGACGCCAGGGCCCTCTTTTGGCATACACATGGCCAGTCCCAGCCCGAGGGGAATCTCTGTGATGAGGACGAGGAAGCTGAAGATGAACTGGCGATATAGGGCCCCCCGAAACGCCTCATCCTCGAGGATCGCAATGAAGTTCTCCAGCCCGGAAAAGTAGGGTTGGGTACCGGGGAGAAGCGTCAACTGAGAGTAATTCATCACCGCGATGAGCGGGATGAAGGCACTGATTGAAACGAGCAACAGTGCCGGCAGCAGAAAGAGCCAGGGTCGTTGTTTCATTGTTGAGAGTTAGGACTCCGAACGGAAAACGTAGGGCCTGGAGGAAACGCTGGCGCCTAAGCGGCGCCCACGGCCTCTTGTTGGTGGAAGAATCGGATGTCGTCGGGGGGAAAGCTGAGCCAGATGGAGGCGTCTTTCTCAATGGCGAAGTCGTGGGCCACACGAGCTTTGACCTCCACGTCGGTGTCCTCGAGTGTAGCCGTAATGATTTGGAAGCCCCCGACCATCTCAACCTGATCCACGATGGCCGGAGCGTAGTCCGCCTCGTCGTGGGGATTGGCCACCTGGACGGTTACGGAGCTGGGGCGGATGCCGATTTGGCAGTCCGACCAACTGAGGTCAAGCTTGGGGTGGAGGGACTCTTTCAGTGGGACTGAGTGGGGGCCCAGTTGTGCGTGGGGGGCTCCATTCTTTTGGGAAAGTGTGCAGTCCAAAAGGTTCATGCCCGGACTCCCAATAAAGTGCCCGATGAAGGTGTTGACCGGGTTCTGATACAGGTTTTCGCCCGTGTCGTACTGCACGAGGTTGCCATCCCGCATGATGGCCACCTGCTCGGCGAAGGTAAGGGCCTCGTGCTGGTCGTGGGTGACATAAAGCGCCGTAATGTTGAACTCCTGTTGGGCCTCCTTCACGCGACGGCGGATCGTAAGCTTGCGGGAGGGCTCTACGTCCGTCATGGGCTCGTCGAACAGAATGGCCGACGTGTCCGCCCGAATGATGCCGCGGCCCAGCGCCACCAACTGGTTGAGCTCAGGCCCCAGGTTGGAGGGGCTGCTGTGCAGGATGTCATCCAGCTCCAGCAGGTCCGAGATTCGTTGGACCCGGCTGTCAATCTCGTTTTCCGGCACCCCACCGTTTCGAAGGGGAAAGGCGAGGTTGTCGTACACGTCCATCGAGTCGTAAATTACGGGAAACTGGAACACCTGCGCGATGTCGCGCTCCTCCGGAGGCTTGTCGGTCACGTCTTCCCCGTCGATGAGGATTTGTCCCTCGGTGGGCTGAAGAAGGCCCGAGATAATCTGGAGAAGCGTGGTTTTGCCACACCCTGACGGTCCAAGTAGCGCGTTGGCAGTCCCGTCCTTCAGGGTAAGGTTCACGCGCTCGATGGCCACCGTCTCGTCCGAGGTGCCCTGGTCGTAGACATGCCGTATGTCGCGAACTTCAATCTCAGCCATGTACCGACGTCAGTTACTGTGAGAAAGAGGGAATTTTGCTGCCCGCCGCGATCAAGTCGCCCGTCTCGGGATCGTACACGTAAAGCTTCTGCGGGTCGAGGGAGAACGAGAGTGTAGATCCGGCTTCCATATGCACCGGCCCCGTATTCAGGGCGTAGACCTCTTTGCCCTGGTATTCCAGGTGGAGGGTGCTGGTGGAGCCCACCGTTTCTACGAAGGCCAGATCCGGACTGATAACAGTTTTCTCCCCGTGGGCTTCAGCGGGATCGTCGCCGTTTAGGTAGACCATGTCCTGCGGGCGAAAGCCGATAAGGTACTCCCGATCCGTCGAGAGGGTGGGGAAAGATCCCCCCGTCGTGCCGGCCACGATGCGTGTGCCGTCTTCGAGCTCGAAGAACCGGTCGCCACTCCTGTCCTCGATGAGAGTGCCCGAGAGCACGTTCATAGGAGGCTCCCCGAGGAATTGGGCCACAGGGAGGTGTCGCGGACGGAAGTAGATTTCGTCCCGCGGCGCATCCTGGATAATGTTGCCGTCGTGCAGAAAGCCGATGTGGGTGGACATGGCGAGCGCGTCGCCCGCCTGCGGTGTGGCATAGATGACCGTCGTGTCTTGCTCCGAGAACAGTCGCTCGAAGTCGCTGCGGAGCTGTTCGCGCAGCTTGTAGTCCAGGTTGGCTAGCGGCTCGTCCATAAACAGGTAGTCGGGCTCCTTAATGAGGGCCCGCGAAATGGCGGTCCGCTGGGCCTCTCCGCCGCTCACCTCTTCGGGGAGGTTGTTGAGGATGTGGTCGATTTTCAGCATTTCGGCCGTCTCCTCCACACGCCGGTTGATCTCTTCGCGGGAGTAGTTTTGGTCGCTCACCTCCAGGGGAGAAGCCAGGTTCTCACGGACGGTGAGGGACGGGTAGTTGATAAACTCCTGGTAGACCATGCCCACGCTGCGGTCCTGCACGGCCACGTCCGCCATGTCTTGGCCATCGTAATAGACGGTGCCCGAATCGGCGGCTTCAATGCCGGCCAGAATGCGGAGCAAGGTGGTTTTCCCGGCCCCGGTGGGCGCAACCACGCTAAAGAAGCTCCGATCGGTGATCTCGAGGTTCACCCCGTCGAGCACCTGTTCGGTTCCGTAGGACTTGCGAATGTTTTCGATACGGATACCCATAAGGATGGAACGTCACGATTCATTCTTGGAGGGAGTCCCTGCGCGGGGTGTGAGGGCCCCGGGCGGGAAAGCCATCAATGGTTCGGTCGGTCGCACGGTGTATGTCAGCCCGACGGGGCCTCCTCAGCAGAGGGAGTCGATTCCGTTGTGGCATCGGTGGAGACACTGCCGTCGGTGTCCTCCCAGGCGCGCGCCCGGTCGAGGGCTTTCGACCATCCGGCCCGGAGCTCCTGCACCCGATTGGAGGGCATCGACGGGGTAAACATTTCGTCGAGTTCCCACTGCTTTCGGATTTCCGCCTGGCTGCTCCAAAAGTCGACGGCCAAGCCCGCCAAGTAGGCGGCGCCGAGAGCAGTGGTTTCCAGGATCTGTGGGCGCACGACGGGAATGTCCAGGATGTTGGATTGAAACTGGAGGAGCAGGTTGTTGGCGGCGGCTCCGCCGTCGGCCCGGAGTTCGGTGGTTTCGATGCCGGAGTCGGCCTCCATTGCGTCTATCACGTCGGCCACCTGATACGCCATGCTTTCAATCGCGGCGCGGGCCAGGTGTCCCTGGTTGGCCCCGCGGGTGAGGCCGGTGATGGTTCCCCGAGCGTACTGGTCCCAGTGGGGCGCCCCGAGTCCTGTAAAGGCGGGGACGAAGTAGACCCCCCCGTTGTCGTCCACCCGTCGTGCGAGTTTTTCCACTTCGGCCGCGTCGCGAATGATCTGCAGCTCGTCACGGAGCCACTGCACCACGGCGCCAGCCACGAAGATGGAGCCCTCAAGGGCGTAGTAGGTGGTATCGTCGATCTGATACCCGATGGTGGTCAAAAGATTGTGCTCCGACGTGACGGCCTTCTCACCGGTATTCTGTAGCATGAAGGCGCCGGTGCCGTATGTATTTTTGCCGAGGCCTGGGGTGGTGCACATCTGGCCAAACAGAGCGGCCTGCTGGTCCCCAGCAATGCCGGAGATGGGCACCTGCCGATCGAACGGGCCCACGTGAGTGTGCCCGTACACGGTGCTGGAGTCCTCGACCTCCGGGAGCACCGCACGCGGTACATCGAGGATGTCCAGCAATTCCGGGTCCCACCCGCCCTTGTGGATGTTGTAGAGCATAGTTCGGGACGCATTGGTGGCGTCCGTAATGTGCTCCTGGCCATCAGTCATTCGCCAGACCAGCCAGCTGTCGACCGTGCCGAACGCGAGGTCACCGTTTTCGGCCCGCTTGCGGGCACCCTCCACGTTGTCGAGGATCCACTTTAGCTTGGTCCCCGAAAAATAGGCGTCGATGATCAGGCCCGTTTTCTCCTGGAAGAGCTCCACGAGGCCCCGATCTTTGAGGCTGTCGCAGAAACCCGAGGTGCGACGGTCCTGCCAAACGATGGCGTTGTGGATTGGGGTGCCCGTTTCCCGGTCCCACACAATGGTCGTCTCGCGCTGGTTGGTAATGCCGATGGCCGCGAGCTCATCCGGCCCCACATCCGCCCGACTCAACGCTTCCGAGGCGGTGCCCATCTGGGTGGACCAGATTTCGTTGGCGTCGTGCTCTACCCACCCAGGCCTTGGGTAGATCTGCTCGAACTCCTTCTGGGCGACGGTCTGGATTTGTCCCTGGTGGTCGAAGAGGATGGACCGAGAGCTCGTCGTTCCCTGATCGAGGGCGAGGACATACTGCATAGGAAACGGAGACGTCAGCGGAGATCAGTCTGGTAGTGAAAGGCCGGCGGCGGTCGGTCACGTCAAGGTCCAGCGCGTCCGGAGTAGGGGAGAGGGGGTGAAAGGGCTTACGACATCGAGTAAACGCCTTCGATAGGCCCTCCAGGTTGGGACCCCCCAGCGGTTGTGCGCCATCTTCACAGTGCAGAATTAGTATAGGAAGCGCTTTTTCGAGTCAGTAGTGTAATCTTCCGATAAAATGCTTCCATCTTCCCAAATTGGATTTTGCCTTGGCTTTTCTCTCGTTAGCCCGGATGTTTCGCAGTGTGTACATAAAGAGAACCCCGCCTTGACTCTTGAGTAGTACCCGACCCTTGCCAAGCACATGGCCTTTGGAAGCCGTTCCACGGCGCTCTTTCATCGACGACCCGGTTTCATCGGGGGCCGCGTACGATGTCGCCCGTCCGTCGTCCACAACCTGTGCCCTCAGGTGTAGCGGTTGGGCCGGGGAGATGAACACAAGTTTGTGCGTGGGATGAAGTCGGTTGTGCTACCCGCTTGGCCGTTACGTGCCCCCGAGGTAGCGCCTGAAGCCTCAACAGTCGTGCTAGCATTTTGCCGATGAGCCTGATCATGTCTTCGCCTCATCGTCCGGCCCAGCACCGAGAAGACTCGCGGTCCCTGGCGAGCTTTCGCTCGGGGGTCGGGGGCGACGATGCCCGTCTCTCGTTTTACGTGGTCGAGGATGAGGTGCATCGCGTGTCGCTCCGGGCGCCGCACCTTACCTATTACGGCATGGTGAACGGCCAGGCAAGTGTGGATGTGGAGGGGAAGGAGGAAACTGAGGTTCGGTTTGAGGCGGGGGAGTCGCTCGTCGTTCCGCCCCTGCAGACAATTACTGTAGACTTTCCGACGGCGGACCAGACCCCAGCGCGCTGCCTCGTCCTCCAGATCGACCGGCAACAGGTTCGCTCCCTGCTGGATCAGCTGACCGATCAGGTGGCCTGGGAGGGGCCTGCGCGCAGTCGGACGGCTGAGGAGCGTGGATTCTCCCACGTTGAGGAAAAGGAAGGGGTGGCGCGGGTCCTGAACATGGTTGCGTACCTTTTTCGAGAAGATCCTCCCAATCGGGACCACCTGATTGATCTCAACGCGATGGAGCTCATTATCCAGATGCTCCAGACCGCGTCGCGTCCACTGCTCGTCGGGGAGTTTCCCCGAAACACCTCGGCGGGAGGACTGGCCGCGGCCGTGCAGTACATTCAAGACAATCTGGACCGCCACATTTCCATCGATGAGTTGGTGGAGGAGGCATGCATGAGCAAGTCCAGTTTCTACCGACACTTTAGCGACGAATTCGACATGTCACCGTTGGAGTATATCACTCGGGAGCGGATAGTGCGGGCCCGGGAATTGTTGGCGGACCCCGACAACACGGTCACCAGTGTGAGCCACGCTCTCGGATTTAGCAGCACGAGTCACTTCATCGACATGTTCAAAGAGCACGAAGGCGTGACTCCGAAGCAGTACCAACTTGAGCTGACCGATTGAACGGAAGCGTCTCGAAGACCCCACTTTTTCGTGACTCGGCTCACTCGCCAGGAAGTCGAGTCTGAAGTTCGAATAGAGCCCGAAGCTATGTCCGCAATTACACTCTTTGGAGCCGGAAGCTGGGGGACCGCGCTTTCGGTTCATCTGGCCTCCGCAGGGCGGGACGTTGTCCTGTGGGCCCGGCGCCCAGAAGTCGCTGAGGAAATCCGCCAAACGTCGCACAACCCGACCTATTTGCCGGAGTTGTTGATACCGTCGTCGGTGTATATCACGACGGACCTCGAGACCGCCGCTCAGGCCTCGGATTTTTGGGGCATCGCCGTGCCGTCCCAAAATTTACGCGAGCGGATGAAAGCGCTTCGGCCCCATGCCCACGAAGACTTGCGCCTCGTTGCGCTCTCCAAGGGCATCGAAAATGAAACGTTGCTGACGATGTCGCAGGTTCTGGACGATGTGTTTGACCGGGTGCCGCGGGAACAGATTGGGGCCCTGTACGGGCCGAGTCACGCCGAAGAGGTGGCTGAGGGGCGTCCTACGGCCATCGTGGCCTCGGCCCCGGACGAGGGGGAAGCCCGTAACGTGCAGAAAATGTTCATGACCGAGCGCCTGCGCGTGTACGTGAACACCGACGTTTTAGGGGTGGAGATTGGCGGGTCGGCCAAGAACGTGCTGGCCATCGCCGCTGGAATCGCGGACGGGGTTAGCTACGGCGACAATGCGAAAGCGGCGCTCGTCACCCGCGGCCTCGCGGAGATCCGGCGTTTGGGACAAGCCCTCGGGGCCGATCCCCAGACGTTTGCTGGGCTTGCTGGAATTGGTGACTTGGTGGTCACCTGCATGAGTCGACACAGCCGAAATCGGTACGTTGGAGAGCAAATAAGCTCGGGCAAGAGCCTCGATCAGGTCATTAACGAGATGGAGATGGTGGCCGAGGGAGTACGGACAACACGCTCGGTATACAATCTCGCGAAGCATCACGGCGTCGAAATGCCGATCACCGAGGCGGTCCACGCTATTCTCTTCGATGACAAAAGCCCGCGCAAGATGGTAAAGCGGCTCATGACTCGATCCGCCAAACACGAGAATTGGCTCCCGACCACCCTTGAGCGGTGAACGGTGGGTTGTGGGGAAGCCCAGTATTCAGGCGAGCAAAGGGACGGGCGTCCGAAAGCAGCTTGACGTGGAGGTGTGGTCGCGCTTCACTTTGTGCATTCCAATGAAGAAGTGGTGCTGGCGCCCGGAGATTCCCGGGGGCCGTGTGCCGCACTGGGCCCTCGGCCCGCAATCATCTCTTGACAGGTTTCTACGGTTCCGATGTCACGCGCTCCCTTCGAGCATGAGTCCCCATCCGGTGACCTCAAATCGGTCCTGACCCTTGAGCAGTTTATTATCAACCAGCGGGAGCACTTTCCGCACGCCACCGGGGCGTTCTCACGACTGCTGCGGGACGTGAGCGTGGCGGCGAAGATCATTAACCACAACATTCGTCGGGCGGGCATCCTTGACGTGTTGGGGGAGACTGGGGAGGTCAACGTACAGGACGAGCGGCAGAAAAAGCTCGACGAGATTGCCGATCAGGAATTGGTTCGGGCCCTCCGCCGCGGGGGGGAGTGTTGTCTCATTGGGTCCGAGGAACAGCCGGAAACGATTCCGATGTCGCCCGACGCTCAGGCGCAGGAGCGCTACGCCGTATTCTTCGACCCTCTCGACGGATCCACCAACACGGACGTGAACGCCTCCGTGGGCACCATTTTTAGCGTATACACGCTCCCGGAAGGCGTGCGTCCCGACGATGCTCTCGAGGTGGTGCTCCGGCCCGGCGCCGAACAGGTCGCGGCGGGTTACGTGGCGTACGGTTCGTCCACGATGTTTGTCTTTTCGACAGGCAACGGCGTGAACGGGTTTACGCTCGACCCCGGCATCGGCGAGTTTCTGCTTACGCACCCGGATATACAAATTCCCGACCAGCCCGCCCGGTATTCGATCAACGAAGCCGACATTGATGACTTTTCGCCGGAACTGCGCGATTTCCTGCGGTGGCTGAAGCGGAAAGATCCCGACACGGGCCGTCGCATCCGCAGCCGCTACATTGGCTCGTTCGTCTCAGACTTTCACCGCAACCTGCTGACCGGGGGGCTATACATGTATCCGGCCACCGCGGACCATCCGGAGGGCAAACTGCGGCTTATGTACGAGGCTAACCCCATGGCCTTTCTCGTGGAACAGGCCGGTGGCAACGCTACGGATGGTCGCCGGCGCATCCTCGACATCAACCCCGAACACTTACATCAGCGCACGCCCTTGTTTATCGGGAGTGCCGCCCTGGTCGAGGCGGCCGATGCGTTTCTGCAGGGGCGAAAGACTGAGGTGACTGGCGTGCAGTAATGCCCCGGTCGAGGACTCTTTCACTCTCTCGCTTCCCACGTCTCTCCCGATGTCCGACGCAACGACTCCGGCCGCCGTTGAACCGCCCCAAAAGCCGGTCGACTCCATGCGTCTTGCTGAACCACTCGACCGTACCTTTGAGGGATGGACCCCGGACGCTTTCGACATCCTGGATCGGTTGCGAGAAGAGCCCCATATCGATCAATACAAGAAGGAGAAGCCGGGAGTTACCGAGGACCTCAAAGATCCCTTTCGGCGCTACCGAGATGACCTGGTCGTCAACTGGGTGCTCCCAAACCGCTTGGGATTTGAAACCGAAAAGTATGTCTTCAGTCGACTCTTGAAGAATGATTTCGGGGCAGGGGGGTGCCACGATAACCTCTGGATGTCGTTCTACCGGCCTGAAACCCGCCGCCTGGAGGACGTGCAGATCACCCACCGCGTGTCACCCGACGGGTTTGCGATTGGGATTTATGTCGGGGCCCACGCTACGGACCTCTTGTCAAAGGCGAAGGCCCGAATTCATGATGCACCCGGCACGTACCTTGGTCTTGTTAATCCGTTATTGCATAGAGAAAACTGGCGGTTTTATACTCATCGTGGCTCGGGTCAGAACGAGACAAAGACGGTCTTCGAGGCGCCGCTCTCAGAGGTACCAGGCACCCTGGAGAAAGCGGACGGTATTTACGTGCGACACTACATCTCCCGATCGGAAACTCTCGATCTGGGGCCACAGATCGTCGATCGAGCCCTCGAGCTCGTCCTCGACGTGTGGCCGATTTATCGGTTCTACCTAGCAGAGGGGAGGTCGTAGGATTCAATTGGCAGACGGAACACCGGTCGCGGGTCCCGTTCCGTCCTAATGCACGACGAGCAGATCTCTTGGCATTCGTCTGGATCTATTTCGTACGTTCTGGCCGAATCTTACTCTTCTCGATTCCACGCAGTCCCATGTCTACCCTCGTCCAGACCACGACCGACGGGTCCGTGTGCACCCTCCGCCTCAATCGTCCCGACAAGCGCAATGCGCTGAACGCCGATCTCGTAACTGCTCTGAAGAACGCGCTGAACGACGCCTCGAAACGAGAGGATCTTCGTGTGTTGGTTTTAACTGGCGCTGGCTCTGCATTTTCTGCGGGAGCCGATTTGTCGTCGCTCCGTGCCATGCGCGAGGCCGGTCCCATGGAGAATCAGTCCGACTCGCGTCACCTGGCCGAGCTGTTCCGACTGATTTATCAACACTCAATGCCCGTTATTGCAAAGGTGAACGGTCACGCAATTGGAGGCGGGTGTGGACTGGCAGCAGTGTGTGACTTCTCGTATGTTGCGGAAAAAGCCACACTTGGTTTTACGGAGGTGCGCATTGGCTTTGTCCCGGCCATCGTGATGGTCTTTCTGCGGCGGAAGCTGGGGGAAACCCGGGCACGCGACCTTCTGCTGCGGGGGCGCCTCTTGGACGCGACCGATGCCGCGGCACTGGGGTTGGTAACACGAGCAGTATCCGACGAGGCATTGGACGAAGCGGTAGGCGACCTCGCCCAAGAACTCGCCCGGGAGACGAGCGAATCGGCGGTGGCACTTACGAAGCAGATGATGGCGCGGGTGCCTGGAATGGGACTCGACGAGGCCCTTGATTACGCCGTGCAGATGAATGCCTTTGCCCGCGGAACGGACGATTGCGAGGCGGGGATTGATGCCTTTCTCAGTGGTGAGGATGTTCCCTGGAAGCAAAAAGGGGAGGGGTGAGGAACGGGTCCACAGATTCCTCGGTACATCTGATCGACGGCCTCAGTGCCCGAGCGTTGCTCCAGTCGCGGAGATGTCCCAAGACGCTTTCTCTTTCGCGGCGAGGCGTGAGCGGGGTTCTATCCGGGACGTACCCAGAACGCCTTGTGTTCGGGTTTGGGTAGGCCTCTGAGGGTGTCGTTCTTTATCCGTGTTTGCCTCCCTGGGCGGGCACGAAATCTTTACGCGTGCCGCTACCATCTTCGGAGCGTAGCGCTTACATTTTATGTACCATACAGGGCCGTCTCTGCATCCTGCTGATTAACACTACGCTTGCACACCATGGGTAAAAATGTTGCCGAAAAACTGATTGACAGCCACCTCGTCGGAGGGACGATGGAGGTGGGGGAGGAGATTGAGCTCGAGATGGACCAGACCCTCACCCAGGACGCCACGGGGACGATGGTCATGCTCGAGTTTGAGGCGATGGGAATTCCGCGTGTCCAGACCAAGCTCTCGGCGCAGTACGTTGACCACAACTTGATTCAGTCCGATTTTAAGAATCCGGACGATCACCTCTTTCTGCGCAGCGCCTGTAAGAAGTTTGGTGTCTGGTACAGTCGTCCGGGGAATGGGGTGAGCCATCCGGTGCACCAGGAGCGTTTCGGCGTTCCGGGACAGACGCTCATTGGGTCCGACAGCCATTCTCCCGCCGCGGGTGCCATTGGCATGCTCGCGATTGGTGCTGGGGGACTCGACGTGGCCATGGCCATGGCCGGGAAGCCGTACACGATCAACATGCCCGAGGTCTGGGGCGTGAAGCTCACCGGAGAGCTGCCCGATTGGGTGAGCGCCAAGGACGTGATTCTCACGATGCTAGAGCGTCACGACGTGGACGGCGCCGTAAATCAGGTCATCGAGTACTACGGGCCGGGCCTTGACAGCCTCAGTTGTATGGACCGTCACGTCATCGCCAACATGGGCACGGAACTGGGTGCCACCAGCACCGTCTTCCCGGCCGATGAGGAAGTGCGCGACTTTCTACGTCGCCAAGGCCGCGAAGAGGTATTTCAGGAAATTCAGGCTGACCAGGACGCCGAGTACGACGAGTACGAGGAGATTAATCTGTCGGAGCTGGAGCCGAAGATCGCCAAGCCGAGCAGTCCGGGTAATGTTGTACCCGTTCGGGAAGTTGAGGGCCAGGAGATCTACCAGAGTTATGTGGGCTCCTCGGCCAACCCCGGCTTCCGCGACTTCGCCAGCGCCGCCGAGATCGTGGACGGCCATCAGGTTCACGACCGGGTCTCCTTCGACGTGAACCCGACTTCGCGCCAGATCCTGGAGAACCTGATGAACACGGGGCACCTTCAGATGCTAACCCGCGCCGGCGCCCGCATCCATCAGGCTGGGTGCAACGGCTGCATCGGCATGGGGCAGGCCCCAGCCACCGGGCAGATTTCGCTGCGCACCGTACCCCGCAACTTCCCGGGCCGCTCCGGCACGAAGGAAGACGCGGTGTACCTCGTAAGTCCCGAAACCGCCGCCGCCTCCGCCCTCACCGGCGAGATTACCGACCCGCGCGACCTGGCGGACCTCTACGACATGGAGTACCCTAATGCGCAGGAGCCCGAGGACATCAGCATCAACACCGACCAGCTCGTCGAACCTCCTTCCGCCGAAGAGGCAAAGGACATGGAGCTGGAGAAGGGACCGAATGTCGTGTCGCTTCCTGAATTTGAGCCACTGCCGCAGTCGTTCGACCTGCCGGTGCTTCTGAAAGTAGGCAATGACATTTCCACCGACGAGATCATGCCGGCCGGCTCACGCATTCTGCCCTACCGCTCCAACATCCCGAAGATTTCGGAATTTGTCTTCGAGCAGGTCGACGAAAGCTTCTTCGACCGGGCGATGGAGCATCAGGAGAATGGCTTCGCCGTCGTGGGCGGAACGAACTACGGCCAGGGTTCCAGTCGCGAGCACGCCGCCATTGCGCCGCGCTGGCTTGGCACACGCGTAAAGATCGCCAAGAGTTACGCCCGCATTCACCGTCAAAACCTCGCAAACTTTGGCATCCTGCCGCTTCTGTTCAAGGAGGGCGAGGGGTACGACAGTATCGATCAGGGCGACATGCTCCAGCTCCGCAACCTGCGCGATCAGGTGAAGTCGGGTACCGACGTGGAGGTCTACAACGCCGACAAAGATGAGACCTACGTCGTCGAGCACGACCTGTCGGAGCGTGAGCTTCAGATGGTGCTTGAAGGCAGCCAGATTAGCGTTGTAAAGCAGGAGTTCGCCGACGTGGAGGCGTAACGCCGGTCGGACTCGGTCCAGGACGAACGGGGAAGCCGTCAGTGGGCTTCCCCGTTCGATGTTTGGGGCCTTATTTTGTGACACTGTTTCCGTCAAGCGCTTTGTTTTGAACGGATGAATTCCGATCGTTCCCTTGATCTGCCACGGCCGTTCTATGAGGAGTGGTGGGGGGAGCGGCGGCTGGCTGCGCAGGCGCTCTGGCATTGGCACTCGGCCCTAGCCGTCCCGTCCGTTCCATCGGGAAGCGAGGTCGGCTCGTTTTTCGATGAGGAGCGGCGTCGGGCGGAGGCGGGGGATCCCCTGCGGGTAATGCCTCAGGAAATCGCGCTAAACGCCTACGAGGTCTGTCAGACGCACGACCTCCCCCTGGACTGGCTGGCGGCCCAGGTGGAGGCGGCCCGTGTACTTCCGGGATCTACCCGCTTTGAGACCGCCGATCGGCTCGACACCTTCGTTCGCCTCTGGGCGGCGCCCCATGCCCGCCTGCTGGCGACGCTCGCGGGCCTCACGAATTCGGTGCAGCGGAGTTGGGCGGACGAACTGGGGCGCGGGTTTTTTTACCTGTCCCGCCTCGTCACCCTGTCCGCCGAGCTCGCGCGGGACCGCCTATTCGTTCCCCTCGAGGAATGCCGCCAGTACGACGTATCGGTAGAGCAACTGCGCACAGGGCCGGCGACAGAGCCGGTGCAGCGACTGCTCTGGAAACAGAGCGTTCGTGTTCGCGACGCTCTCCAGCGAGGCCGATCTCTGGCCGACGATCTCTGGTTCCGCCAGCGCTACGCGCTTCGATGGTATTGGCATGGAGCCCTCGCGCTGCTCGACGAGTTGGAGCGCCGAGACTATGACCTATGGTCGGCGCCGGTGAGTCTGTCCCGCTTCCGACGGCTTGAGGTGTATCTGCAACTTGTGTTTGGCCGTTCGTAAGCGGTTTCGACCGATCTTGGGCAATCGCCTGTCTTACTTTCTACGACTGCGACATCATGACTACCTACAAAGACGCGGGGGTCGACGTTGAGGCCGGGGACGACACCGTGGACCGAATCCGCTCGACGGTTCGAGAAACGTTTACGCCGGGTGTGCTGGCGGACATTGGGGCGTTCGGCTCCTTCTTTGAACCAGAGCTGGAGGGTGTTGAGACACCGGTCCTGGTGTCATCGATTGATGGAGTGGGAACCAAGCTGAAGGTCGCTGCCCGAATGGACCGTTACGACACGGTGGGTCAGGATCTGGTGAACCATTGCGTCAATGACATTGCGGTCTGTGGGGCCACGCCGCTTTACTTCCTGGACTATTACGGCGTGGGTACCCTCGATCCGGAGACTGCGGAGGCTGTAGTGGAAGGGTTCGCCGCCGCCTGTAAAGAGAATGAGTGTGCGCTCGTGGGTGGTGAGATCGCTGAGATGCCGGATGTGTACGGGGAGGGAGACTTCGACCTCGTGGGGAGTATCGTGGGCATGGTCGACAAAACAGACATCGTAGAGGGGGAGGCTGTGCGTCCCGGCGATGTACTTCTCGGCGTGCCCTCTACGGGCATTCACACGAACGGATACACCCTCGCCCGCACCGTGCTGTTCGATACGTACGACGTGCAGGACCGTCCCCCCGAACTGGAAGGAGCGTCGATCGGGGAGGCCCTCCTTCGCGTGCACCGGTCGTATCTACGTCCCATTCAGGCCTTGCTGGAAGCAGGATTGGCGCAGGGGCTAGTCCACGTCACTGGTGGCGGGCTGCCCGGCAACGTTCGCCGCGTGGTGCCGGATGATTGCGTGGCTGTCATCGACTATGATGTTTGGGAGCGGCCCCCACTCTTCTCCTTCATCCAGAATCTCGGAAATGTGCCAGAAGACGATATGCGACAAACCTTTAACCTTGGTGTTGGGCTCGTCGTAATCGTCCGAGGGGACGAGGTGCAGACGGCCGCCGAGTGCCTCGAACGGATGGGGGAATCGCCGTTTCGGATTGGACGTGTTGAGGCTGCCCCCGATGAAACCGACGCGTAGGGGCCTGAGCATGATGTCGCCTGGGGGAACATCTGATGGTTATGTGTAGATACTTAGATGTCTGCTGAACCAGGCTGTAGCGAAGAGGCGTGGCCGGGACCTATCCGCGCCACGCGTTACTCCACCGATATAGAATCGCTGCCGAGATGTCGCCATGTGGTCCTTGACCGTAATCTTGCTGGTCAGCTACTTTCTGGGATCCGTCCCGGGCGCCCTGTGGTCGAGCAAAGCCTTGCATGGGGTTGACATTCGAAATTATGGAAGCAAAAACTGCGGGGCCACGAATGCTTTTCGGGTAGTGGGGTGGCAGGCTGGGGCCCTCGCCACTCTTGTAGACTTTGGGAAGGGTTTTGTCTCCGCCGGCGTGGTCGCGGCGACCATTCGCATTGATCCGATTCCGAATCTCGGCGTGCTTGGGTGGGAGACGGCGACGGTCCTTGGGCTTATGGCGGGCCTCATGGCGGTGGTTGGGCACATGTACCCAATTTTTGCCCGCTTCAAGGGGGGGAAGGGGGTCAACACGGCTGCCGGGATGCTGTTTGCCCTGACCCCGCTCACGATGGCCCTTACGCTCGGGGTCTTTGTCGTCGTTCTCCTTGCGTGGCGCTACGTGTCGCTGGCCTCCATTAGCGCCGCCGTTGCATTCCCTACGCTCGTGGCCGTCCGTCGCTATGCATTCGGGGTAAACCTCGACCCCAGTATTCTGGTCTTTGGACTGGTCCTGGCCGTAGCCATCGTCGTCGCGCACCGCTCCAACATCCAGCGTCTCTTGAACGGCACCGAGAGTCGAATTAGCTCGTTCAAGCCAGCTCAGGGCATGCTGGGCCGCGGGGAACTTTGATGAGGGCCCGTCCTTAGGGAGCCCCTGTCGATTTGATTGTATGGGCCGCGGCTTCCGCTGAGGGCAGCACGACTTTAGAGGATTCTTTGCCCGACGACACATCTGGCCGCGTCGTTCCCGTACTGGGATCCTATCTTGCCCACACCTTTGCCTCAGATCAGAATCTGACTCTTATGGCTGATTCTATTACGCTCTTCGGCGCTGGTAGCTGGGGGACGGCCCTGGCCGTACACCTGGCCGAGGAGGGACGCGATGTTACACTTTGGGCGCGGCGGGAAGAGGTGGTGGAGCACATGCAACGCACTCGCCACAATCCCACCTATTTGCCCGACGCGGAGATTCCGTCCTCTGTAGACGTCACCTCGGATCTAGAGGCCGCAGCCTCGGCCGCCTCGCTCTGGGCAATCGTTGTGCCTTCCCAGAACCTGCGCAGTGTGGTAACGCGCCTGGCCCCGCATACTCGGATGGGGGTCACGGTGGTGTCCCTCGCCAAAGGAATTGAGAACGACACGCTGTTGACCATGTCGCAGGTCCTGGCGGAGGAATTGCCGGACGTGTCGGACCAACAGATTGGGGTGCTCTACGGACCCAGCCACGCCGAAGAGGTGGCCCAGGGCCGGCCCACCACGGTGGTCGCCGCGGCCCCCACGGAGCCGCGCTCGGAATGGATCCAGCATGCATTCATGACCGAGCGCCTGCGGGTCTATGCGAACACCGATGTCATTGGGGTCGAAATCGGTGGGTCCGCAAAAAACGTCCTGGCTATCGCTGCGGGCATCAGCGATGGAGTGGGTTACGGGGACAACGCGAAGGCGGCGCTCGTGACTCGAGGTCTCGCTGAGATGAGGCGATTGGGACTGGCAATGGGGGCGGAGCTGCGAACCTTTGCCGGGCTGGCGGGGATTGGCGATCTGCTGGTCACCTGCATGAGTACCCATAGTCGAAATCGGTACTTTGGGGAGCAAATTGGACAAGGGCGGACGTTAGAGGAGATTGAGGACGAAATGGACATGGTCGCGGAAGGGGTGCGGACGACCCGCTCGATCCGCGCTCTCGCCCGCCGTCACGGCATTGAGATGCCCATCACGGAGGCGGTCCACGCTGTTCTGTTCGACGACCAGCGTCCCGACGACGTGGTGGACGACCTGATGACGCGCTCGGCGAAACGCGAGCACTGGCTCCCGCAAAGTCTCCAGAATTAGCGGCTTAGTCTTCGCCGTTGGATGCACCTAAACACCAGCCCCGAGCACGAGTCATGGGGGTTTTGGGGCTTATGGCGGGACTGCGGCTTGTTTGGTCCGCGGACGCGTTCCCCACGTTCCTCGCGCACACCCTACCGATGACTATCGAGGAGGAGTGCCCGCTCCCATCAACCAACGCCAGTGACTAGATACCGGTATGACCCGTCGGGAATTAGAACAGCTCGTAGATCTGGGGGAGGGAATCAGTCTGGAGTTTAAGCGCCGCGTGCCACAGCCGGAGCGCATTGCGAAAGAGATTGTGGCGCTTACCAATACTCACGGGGGCCGGATCGTGCTGGGTGTAGACGACGACGGGACGATTCTCGGGATTGACCATGCCTCGGAAGAAGAGTTTCTCCTGCGCCAGGCTGTGGAGGCACACTGCCGTCCGACGGTCGACTATCAGACGGAGCGGGTTGTGGTTGAGCCTCGCTGTGACGTTTTGGTCGTTACCATCCCCGAGAGCACTTCAAAGCCCCATCGGGTCACCGTCGATGGGGAATCTGTGGAGGAGGGGAAGGCCTACGTGCGCGTTGAGGCCAAGAGCATCGTGGCCAGCCCGGAGACCGTACAGGAGCTTCGCGAGCAGAAAGACCGGTCCGGGGTCACCTTCGAGTTTGGGGAGACGGAATCCCTGCTCATGCGGTACCTGGACGACTACGGTCGCATTTCGGTCTCGCAGCTTGCCCAGTTGGCCGATATTTCGTCTGAGCGCGCCTCTCAGACGCTACTCCGACTTACGAAGGCAGACCTACTCCATCTTCATCCCGACGAGGATGGCGACTATTTCACACTCAACTACTAGTTGCTCGGGTCAACTAATGTGACAATCATCCGGCGATCGGACTATCCACTGAAAATCATATTGTTAGACCCTTCCACCTCAGGCTTCACTCTATGTTCTGTTATTGCAAACTAAGTCATCGAATCGCGGACTTAGCTATTGGCAGAGGAGACCAAGCGTGCTATCGAAGCACAGGCGTGGGAAAAGTGTCTCGATGGTCACCCCTTCCTCGAATAACAAGGGGGTCATCCAATTCTCCGGGCCCTTGAGAAACGCCGCTTTGTCGTTGTTGTATCTCCGAGGGAGTGTGAGTAAACTATGTGTGCGACTTAACATCCGTTATTGATCCTCGCCGATGCCCGTTACTGAGACGATCCCGCTGCACGAGACCGCCCGCAAGCGGTATCTCAATTACGCCCTGTCCGTCATCACCAGTCGGGCCCTTCCGGACATCCGGGATGGCCTCAAGCCGGTACAGCGGCGCATCCTCTACGCAATGTTCGACAGTCTAAATTTGTACCCGAACAAGCGCCACCGAAAGAGTGCGACGGTGGTGGGGGAGACGATGGGAAAATATCACCCCCACGGTGACAAGGCCATCTACGACGCAATGGTGCGGATGGCCCAGTCATTCTCACTTCGGGCCCCACTGGTCGATGGGCACGGCAACTTTGGGTCGCTCGACGGTGACAGTGCCGCGGCGATGCGCTACACGGAGGCAAAGCTCCAGCCGCTCGCGATGGAGATGCTGGAGGGACTCCGCGAGGACACCGTTGATTACCGCGACAATTTTGATGGGTCGCTGCAGGAACCGGTGGTGCTTCCCTCACGGGTCCCCAATTTGCTCGTCAACGGAGCAAGCGGCATCGCCGTGGGCATGGCCACGAACATTCCACCTCATAATCTCGGTGAGGTGGTGGACGCTGCTCTGCATATGGTGGAGACTCCGGATGTGGAAACGAGGACACTCGTGGACGAGCACATTCAGGGGCCGGATTTCCCGACCGGCGGGCGTATTTTGAACACGAAGGACGCACTGACAGAGATATATGAGACCGGTTCCGGGACCATTGAAATGCGCGGGGCCTACCGCAAGAAGGGGAAGACCCGCGCCATCATCGAGTCGGTGCCTTACGGCGTGGACAAGAGCAAAATTGTGGAGGACATTGCCGACCACATCGCTGAGGAAAACGTCCCCCAGCTTTCCAATGTCCGAGACGAATCGACCGACGACGTGCGGATCGTGCTGGAACTGAAGCGTGGGTCCGATACGGAGGCAGCCCTGGCGTACCTCTACAAGCACACAAAGCTGCAGCAGCGATTCCACGTCAACCTCACCTGCCTAGTGCCCACTGAGAGCACCGACGTGAAGGCCCCCCGGCAGGTGGACCTGCGCACCATCCTGCGTCATTTCCTCGACTTTCGGTTGGAGGTCGTGACGCGACGGCTTCGGAACGAGTTGGCGGATCTGGAGGACCGAATTCACATCCTCGAGGGCTTCGAGACAATCTTCGATGCTCTCGACGAGGCCATCAAGATTATCCGTGCCTCGAAGAACAAGTCCGATGCCGCGCAGCGGCTGATACATCGCTTTCAACTCGATGAGGACCAGACCGACGCGATTCTGGAGACGCGGCTCTACAAGCTCTCGCAGATGGAGATTGAGGCGATCCGGGACGAACTGGAGGAGAAGCGGGCCCGCGCCGAGGAAATTCGGCGCTTGCTAGGTGATGAGGAGGCCCGGTGGGAACTGGTGCAGGACGAACTTCAGGCAGTTCGTGAGGAGTACGCCGATGAGCGGCGTAGCATGATCTTGGGGCCGGAAGCGGATATGGAGTACACGGAGGAAGACTACATCGTGGATGAGGATGTGTACGTCATTGTGACCCGCGACGGCTGGGTAAAGCGGCAGGGGACCTACTCGGACCTCGATGCCATCCGAACGCGGGACGGGGACGAGGTGGGCTGGGTGCTGGCCGGCTCCACCCGCGCTACGGTGGGCTTCTTCACAAACTACGGTACTTGCTACACGACCCGAATCGCGGAAATTCCAAGTACGACGGGCTACGGAGACCCGGTGCAAAAGCTGTTCTCGTTCGACGACGGAGAACACGTGGTGGGCGTCGTGAGCTTCGATGATCGCGTCCTTCCTGATCCGGTCCCGCCCGATCCCAGTGAGCAGGGGGAGCTTTTCGATCCCGACGACCCCGACGCACCCGATCAGCCCTATGTTGTGGCCATCAGCAAAGGGGGGCAGGCCACACGCTTCACAATCGACGGGTACACCGAACCCTCAATTAGCACGGGACGCAAATACATGCGCTTGGACGAGGGGGATGAGGTTGTCCGCGTGCATCTGGCCACTGGGGATGAGAACGTATGCCTGGCCTCGCACGACGGCCGTGCGTTGATTTTTCCGGTCCATCAGGTATCCGTCTATAAGGGACCTGCGAAAGGCGTGCGTGCCATACGACTAGAAGACGAAGACCGTGTCCTCGACTACACCCTGAGCACGCGGGCCCGGGAGGGGCTCGCCGTTCAGACGAACAACGGGCGGGACGAAATCGTGCGCACGACCAAATTCGACGTCACCAATCGCGGAGCAAAGGGCACGCTCGTGATCAAGCGAGGCTACTTTGCACAGGTGTTTCCGGAGCCCGTCGAGGTGTCGGTGAGGGCTTCCTCGGAGCCGTGAGCTGGAACTCTGGCCGTATCCCCTTCGCCACTGTCAAGTGCCTTAGACCTCACACATAGAACAGATGCCCAAGACGTACACTGGTGAAGACATTGATGTCCTCGAAGGCCTTGAGCCGGTACGCAAACGCCCTGGGATGTATATTGGGGGGACCGGGCGGCCGGGCCTGCACCACATTCTGTGGGAGGTGGTGGACAATGCCGTGGACGAAGCGACAAACGGGTACGCCTCGGAGATTGAGGTCGTCCTGCACGAAGACGGAACGAGTGTCACGGTGTCGGACAATGGACGGGGCATTCCTGTCGACGATCATCCGGAGAAGGGCATCCCGACGGTCCAACTGATCCTCACGACGCTCCACTCCGGGGGTAAGTTCGACGCGAGCAATTACATCACGTCGGGCGGCCTGCACGGCGTGGGAGTCTCAGTCGTGAACGCGCTCTCCGAAGAGCTGGTGGCGACGGTCAAGCGCGACGGCCAGGAGTATCAGCAGCGTTTCCGCCGCGGGACGCCAGTCACGGATCTGGAGGTCACGAAGGAGAGCACACGGGGCAGTGGTTCCACCATTTCATTTCGCCCCGACCCTGAAATTTTCGAGTCTGTTGAGTTCGATCCGTCCTGGATTCGTGAGCACCTGGAGGTAAAAACGTATCTCAACCGCGACCTGAAGATTATTTTTCGGGACGAGACGAACGGGGAGCGGCACGAACTACATCATGAGGGCGGAATCAAAGATTACCTGGTTCACCTCGTGGAGGACCTGCAGGTGAGTGCCATCCACGAGGATGTGTTCATGCTTGAGGATGATGAGTTGGCCGAAGAGGGACGCCTAGAGATAGCGCTGCAGTGGACCGATGCCCCAAAGGAGCAGCTCCATACGTTCGTCAACGGCATTCCCACCCAGGACGGAGGTACCCACGAGCAGGGCCTCAAGAGTGGGATCCGCTCTGTAGTCCGTTCCTACATGGACACCCACGACCTGGTGCCGCACCGGCTCGACATCAAAGGGGACGACACGCGGGAGGGGCTTGTGGCAATCGTCAACCTCTTTATGGTGGATCCCCAGTTTCAGGGTCAAACCAAGGACAAGCTCAACAACCCGTCGGCCCGTTCCCTCGTCTCCGGCTCGCTGCGTACTGAGCTTGAACAATACCTGAACGACCATTCGTCGACGGGGGAGGCCATTGCGTCGCGTGTCGTGCAGGCGGCGAAAGCGCGGCGGGCCCGCCGTTCCGCCTCGAGCGGAGGAAGAAGCGGTTCGGGGTCGAAGAGCCGCTTGCAGCTGCCCGGAAAACTGGCCGACTGCTCATCGAGCACAGCGAGTGAATGTGAGCTCTTCATCGTAGAGGGTGATTCGGCGGGGGGGTCGGCCAAACAGGCGCGCGACCGAGACACGCAGGCCGTGCTTCCCCTGCGAGGCAAGGTGCTAAACGCCGAGCAGGCCACGCTCGACCGCGTTCAGAGCAATAAGGAGCTCTCCAATATCGTCCAGGCGCTTGGGTGTGGCCTCGGGGAGGACCTCACCCTCTCCGATCTCCGCTACCACAAGATCATTCTCCTGATGGATGCGGACTCGGACGGGCACCACATCGCTACACTCCTTCTGACGTTCTTTTACCGTTATATGCGCCCGCTCATCGAGGGGGGCTTCGTCTACATCGCTCAGCCGCCTCTCTACCGCATTGAAGCCGGCAAGAAGACACACTGGGCCCTCGATGAGTCCGACAAGGAGCGCATTCTTGATTCTCTCCGGAGCGATGGACGCAATCTGAACGTCGACATCCAGCGCTTCAAGGGCCTTGGGGAAATGATGCCGGATACCCTCAACGAAACCACACTTGCGCCGGACAGTCGTCGCCTTCTGGAGGTGGATATTCCCGATACCGAGCGCATGGTGACGGAGCAGACCATCACTGAACTCATGGGCCGCGACAGTTCCGCTCGGTTTGAGTTTATCATGCAACACGCCGCCGAGGCGGACGAGTTGGACGTGTAGTGGGGAGCACCGTGGTCTTGCTTGGACGAATACCTGACTTCCAACTGCTATGAAGTTTAAGTCTGATCATACCTGAGGCCGTATTCGCATAGCGACGATCCAAAGCTGGGTTCGGACCAGTTCCATTAGCACATAGAGTTTCGTATCCGGTATCGGAGTTCTCTTGAAATTGTAAAAGGAGACACCGACTATTTCTTGTCGGAGATGGGGTTCTCCGAAAGCCTCCCATAAGGCTTTTTCCCCTGCAGAGTTCAAGGCGTTTGTAATGAAAAACGTTACAGCTTGGCTTCTAAGCTTGGGATGTCTCTTTGCAGCTCCCCTAACTGCACAGGCTCAACCTACCGTTGACGGGCAGACCACTGATGGCGACTACGTGCAGCTCGGCACCTCGCCGCCTGAGCCGGGAGGCTCCTTTACGGGAGGCGTGGTCGGACTCGGAGCCCACGCGGGCCCTGACTCTCTGTACGTCGCGATTGAGGCAAAAGTCAGCAACGACACCGGGGACGAGACAGCTGACTTGGTTGTGTTCATCAACTCCAACAATGTGGATGGTGTCGACTCTGGGTCTTTTCTCCCGCCTGGAAATAGATGCTGTTCCCCGTTCATCCATGTCGACAGCATGCAAATGGATATGGAGACGGACTTTGGCGTGCGGGTCACCGGGGACGCTGAAAACGCGTGGACCTATGTGAGCTTTGCCGACTACGCTGGGTATGTGGCCGGGGATAGTACTGACGACGGAGAGGTGAAAGACGTGGGGGATACAACGCTTAAATCGCTGGACGGCACCTCGAAAACAGGAGATGCCCCAGGGAGGTACGCCTACGACGACACATCCAACGTCAACGCGGTGGACGGTACCGGACTGGAGTTTTCGATCCCGCACGAGTCGCTTGGCACCTCAGAGGAGGACGAGTTTCAGTTTTTTGTTGTCTATGGTCTAGCGGAGGACACCTTGTCTGCAACCCTGATCCCGGACGACGGAGAAAAGACCCTCTACAGCCCTTCGGAAGATTGGACGTCCGTCAGTGGGATGCAGTCGACCGGAGCACAGGTGCTCCCGGTTGAGTTGGCCTCCTTCGACGCACGCCTCGACGGTGACGACGCAGTTTTGAATTGGAATACTGCTTCCGAAACAAACAACGCAGGCTTTGCGGTCGATCATGCTTCCGGGGCTGGCGATTTCGAGCAGGTCGGCTGGGTGGACGGGTTGGGCACCACCAGTGAAAGACAGAGCTACCAGTTTGTGGTCGAGGGCCTGTCTGCCGGGCGGCATCGGTTTCGGCTGCGACAGGAGGACCTAGACGGCAGCACGAACTTGAGCGAGGTTGTCAGGGTGAAGGTGCGTCCCGAGGGACCCATCAGCATTGAGAAGATTGCTCCAAACCCAGTCAGGGAGTCGGCGATGCTTCGGTTTGTCCTGCGGGAGAAGGGGCCTGTGGCTGTATCGTTGTACGATGTGCTTGGCCGGCGTGTAAGAACGCTTTACGAAGGACGTGCATCGGAGGGAAGGGTCCAGCGGGTGAGGCTCAACGCGTCCTCACTACCGAGCGGCGTGTATTTGCTGCGCGTTCGGAGTGAGAATGGCTCCCGTACACAGCGCGTAACCGTTGCAAAATAGCATGGGGTGAGCCCCTTCTTACTGGGGGCACAGGGGATGGAGGTCGGGTTATTCCCCGTTTGTTTTGCGAGGTCCACTACCGACTGATCTACAATCCAAGATGAATGAGTGACGGGGACTCCACGCCGAAGATTGAAAAGGAAGGGAGCGGTCTAGGGCCTGGAGAAAAGGTCCGGCGCATCGTCCATGTAGACATGGACGCGTTCTACGCGGCGATCGAACAGAGGGACAATTCGGAGAAGTATGCAGGGGAGCCGATTGCTGTCGGGGGCAAGCCGCCAAGAGGCGTGGTGCAGACGGCCAGCTACGAGGCCCGTCCGTACGGCGTCCATTCGGCACAGCCAGCGATCGAAGCTGATCGGAAGTGTCCCGATCTTATTTTCGTGTCGCCCCGTATGGACGTGTACCAGGAAGAGTCGAAGCGCATCCGCAAGATCCTGTTGCGGTACACCGACCTCGTTGAGCCGCTGTCACTGGATGAGGCGTACCTGGACGTCACCGATCCGAAGGCAGGGCCGCCGTCAGGGACACTCATTGCCCGCCGCATCCGTGAGGCGATCTACGAAGAGATGGGCCTGACCGCCTCGGCGGGGGTGGGGCCGAGCAAGTTTGTCGCAAAGGTGGCCTCCGATCGGGATAAGCCCGATGGTGTTACGGTGGTACGGCCTGCCGAGCAAGGGGGATTCATCGCCCAGCTACCGATTGAAGAGTTCCACGGCATTGGCCCCGTTACCGCGGAGAAGATGCGGGACCTCAGTATCGAAACTGGCGCCGACTTGCAGGAAATGCCCGAGCGAGAACTGACCCACCACTTTGGAAAGTGGGGGCGTCACTTCAAGAAGCTAGCGATGGGCGAGGATGACCGACCGGTGCGGCCCGATCGAGAACGAAAGTCTGTGGGTGCCGAGCGCACTTTCTCGGAGGACATCGCAAAGCCAGGGGACATCGACGAACTGCGTCCGATTGCAGAGAAGGTCGAAGAGAGGCTCCAGGACGCCAGCCAACGAGGGCGTACGGTTACCTTGAAGCTCAAAAGTCACGATCATGAGGTGTCAACCCGCCAGACCACGTTGGGTCGTCCAGTCGATTCGAAGAAGCATTTGATGGTGCTTGTGAGACGTCTCTTGAAGCGACCCCACCCTCCCGATGAGCCGGTACGTTTGCTTGGGATACACGTCTCATCCCTTGCTGCAGGTGGTGATGGAGCGCGGCAACTAGAGCTAAACTTTAAGGAGGAAGGTCCCGTGGGCTAGTTGGTGGATGGGCTGCCGTAGCTTTGGTACGTGGCGGCCGCCTGGCTTGCGAGGGCCGTTTCGTTGGTTACTACGATGTCGATGCCTCGGTCGAAGAGGCGGTGATACACGACCAGTCCTTTCTGGCGGGCTTGCTGGTCGATCTCTCCGAACGTGCCGGCTGCCACCGGTACGCCGTGATTTGAAAATACCTCGCTGGGGCCATCCGGTACTTCGCCAACGCCCACCCACCCGACCAGCCGGGAGGGGTCAACTTGCTGGACTAGGGCTTTCGCATCCTCTCGGGTCTCTGCCGAGGCTGAGAGAACGAGATCTGGAAGGCGCCGATGGTACCACCGGGTATCGGAAAGGCGGGAAGTGATCACCAGGGCTTGATCGAGGGCCTCGTTTCGTCGGAGTGTTTCGACGACAAGAGGGGGGGGCACGTCCTCCTTTACGTCAAGTTGGAGGATGGCTCGTCCCTCGGCCCACGTGAGCGCCTCTGCGACAGTCGGTACTTCAAATCGTGTCGCCCCTCCTGCTTCGGCGACGAGTTGGAAAGATCGAAGGTCTTCCGGTGTTCAATCCTGAGCTGGACCTTTACCGGTGGTCGTACGCCCGATCTTTTCGTCGTGCATCAATACCAGAACGCTATCCTCCGTCATTCGGACGTCTGACTCGAGCAGAACGGGGCCATGGGTAAGGGCATGACCAAACGTCTGGATCGCGTTTTCGGGAAACCCTTCGGTGGGGCCGCCCCGATGAGCCCCGACGAGTGGAGTCGGGGAAGAGCGAAGACAGGACGCCAGGCTATCGGCGCTTTGGAACTCGCGGTAGTGGCTCGGCGAGGGCTTGGACGCCTGCGTACCTGGAGACTCGCGCTGACTCGTTTGACAGCCGTTCAGGTAGAGTCCCGTACCGAAGAGCAGTCCAGCGAGAAGGAGTTTTTGGAGAAGTCGTACTAGGAGAGAAAGCGGCACAGACTGTATGTAAGGTGGAATGGGGTACCGAAAGTCTTAAAAGATGGTGCGGCCTCAGCAATGCCCGACGTGAATTCTACGGCACTGGGTCTCGAGGTTTAACGCTCTAGGCGACCTTTTTTGGGAACTATAGAAGGAGGAAGGAAAAAGGCAGGTGACCCTTACATCTTTCTTGTACCATAGGGAGACTTGTAGGAGACCACTGCAAAACGAATGGATCCAGGTCTTCGCTACAAGTCTCCAGTTTCTCAAAGACGTAGCCCTGACGATGCGGGGTCCTCCTTTGTTACCGGAAGTGGCGACATCTTCCCATGCCTGCAGAATCAGACACTTGCCGAATATGACTAGATTTGGGGCGTGCAGGGCTTCGCGGGTATGCATCACTCTTGCAGCAGCGGACTGGTTGAAATGCTTCCCTTTCGGTGCTAAGCTGTGAGTACGTCTGCAGCATTAGTGCAGCAATGAACCGGTACACTACTAGGCTTGAGTTTATCATACAACACCCTGCCGAGGCGGACGAGTTGGACGTGTGGGGACCGGTAGGGGGGCGCTGACGTGTGCCGCTGCCTGAGGATTCCTATGAAACCCCATGGAAAGTCGGGTGAGTGCGAGTTCCCCTCCGACGTACGCCGAACTTTTTAGGGGGCGCAAGGTAGCCAATGTAGACCTTTTGGACAGAGGCTCGTAGCTCAATTGGTAGAGCATCGGACTCTTAATCCGAGAGTTGGGGGTTCGAGTCCCCCCGGGCCTACAAGTGCTGCCCCAACTGAAACGCCCCTGAGCGCCTTTGAGCGGCGATCTCGGGGGCGTTTTTTTGTTTCTGCCCAACGGTGCTTTCGCACTCAAACGCACGGAAAAGAAGCTTTGTGGGAAATATGTGGGAAACTGAGCGCAGGGGGCCTCAGCGTTGACAGTCGCCGCCACCGAAGGTCTCTTCCATCGCCCGATCGAGGGTCTCGGGCGCCAGGTGACTGTACTTTTCGGTGACATTCCGATCGGAGTGCCCAAGAATGGCCTGGATGTGACGCATCGGAACGCCGCGCATGGAGAGCCAAGAGCCGGTGGTGTGCCGTAGGCTGTGGAAGTGAATGCGTTCGTCGAGCTCGGCTTTCCGGGCCATATCCTTGAACCGAGTGGTGACGCGGCCCGGCCGGATGGGTTCATCGTCCCGATCGGTGAAGACGGGACCCGTCGCGCACGGTTCGTGCATCTTTACCAGTGCTTCTTCGGCGTCGCCCCGAATGGACACGCGTCGTTCGGCATTTCCCTTTGTACGGAAGTCCCCGCGGTGACGGACGTGGATGCTTCGGTTTTCGAGAGCAACGTCTTCCCACTGGAGGGCCACGAGCTCCCCGCGACGGAGGCCGGTGGCGACGGCGACCTGGATCATCCGATAGAGCCACTTCAGGTCTGAGATTTGGTCCAAGGCATCACGAGTTTCCAGGATGTGCGTCTCGATCGTGGAAAGGAGGGTCTTCACGTCCTGGGGGCACGGGGCGGCCCATCTCCAGTTCTGGATCGAGGTGTGGGGCGGGGAGCAGGTCAGCCTCGATCGGGTGGGCGAAGGAAACATCACCGTCGCCAATCCGGCCGTGCCGATCACGGGGACGATCCAGCCCCGCACGTTGAAGAAAAAGCTCGGGGCACTGCACTTCCAGAGCGGCTTTGCCTCGCGCCTGCTTCTGTGCCGTCCGCCCACGTCGGCCAAGCAGTGGTCCGATGCCGATGTCTCCGAGGACCTTGACGAGCGCCACCAGAGGCTTCTCCGATCGCTCTACGCCTTGGAGGATCGGGGCGGGGACGAGGAAACCCCCATGCCTCGTCTGTCGCCGGCGGCGAAAGAGCGGTGGATCTCGTTCTACAACGAGGCCAATGAGCAGCTGCACCGGGAGCACGAGGGCCCCGCCCGATCGGCCCGTGCGAAATCGATCAACCACGCCGCGCGGCTAGCCCTGATCTTCCATCTCTGCTCGGTCGACAGGGCCGAAGCCAACGAGGAGGTCGAGCGACCCATCCTCAGTCGGGCCATCACTGTGGCCCAGTGGGGGTTGCGGGAGACGCTTCGCGTGTACGAGACGCTGGGCCTGGGGGCCGAGTGCCTCGATCCCCCGGAACGCTTTCTCCAGCAGCTCCCCAGCACGTTCTCAACAAGCGAGGCGAAAGAAGTGGCCGAGACCGAGGACGTCGCCCGGCGGACGCTGTTCAAGTGGCTCAAGGAGCTGCAGAAAGATGGGCTGCTCACGAAGATCCGCCGGGGCCAGTACCAGAAGACGGAGGCCGGTCCCTGACGGCCACCGCCCGAAGGACGCCCGAATGCACGATGCACTTTCTGCACTTCACTTCATGAAGACGAAGGATCTATGAACGAAAGTGCAGTAAGTGCAAGGTGCATCCCCCCGTATTTTCCCACAGACGACCGGACCCGCCCCGATCGTCGCTGAATTTCATCGCCAGTCCCCAGTATGTCCGAAGAGCAGGCCCCCTACCGCACGTCCACCACGGCCCCGGCACTCGCCCGGGCGGCCCACGCCTGCCGGGAGCGGGTCCTGCACGTCTCCGGTGCGCTCAACCGGCTCCTTGGAGACCTTCGGGCCGATGACGTAGAGATCCAGGCGGCCGAGGAGTGGCGCACATGCCTCGTCGACGAACTACGAGCGGCGGCCGATGAGCTGGAGGGACGCAGCTCGGACTGATCGGTCCATTCCCTTGCTGACGACAGCGAATCCGGTCTGAAGGAGGCCGAACGGGGGAGTGGGAGCGGACCTGAACTGCACGGAGAGGAATTGACGGGGCATGGAGCTGAGTAGCGCTGCATGCTCCTGAACGGGGGGGTTTGTGAAATTCGATCGTCGCACGCCGGCAAAATTGAACTTTGCCGGATACGACCGATAACCAGTGCATCCGCGACGAGACATTCCATGTCCCGTTCTGCCGTTTTTCACTGATCACTGTTCTCTCGCCATGGCCACGACCGACCGAGGCGCATCCAACAAGTCTGAGTCCGAGCGTCCGCCGTCCACCGAAGAGACGTCGGCCGACAGTCGGGTTGTCACCGACGCGGAGCGAGAGGACCTGATCGAGGACGCGAAGGCGTTCCGCAAGTCGCACGAGAAAACGTTCCAGCTGCTCTCCGACGGCGACAACTAACGGTCCATGGAGATCGTCTGGCTTGATGCCGAGACGGTCACGGAGCTGAATCGTGTGGCACTCGAAGAGGGCGAGACGCACGTCCTCAACCCGGGTAGTGATCTCAACGGGGCGTTGAATCGTCCGCGGGGATACTTCCACTACCAGGAGATCCGCTCCCTGTACGAGCTTGCGGCCCTCTATGCCGTGGCCCTGGTGGAGACCCATGCCTTCCAGGACGGCAACAAGCGGACGGCGCTCCTGGCAATCCGCGCCTTTCTGCGGGCCAACGACATGGACTTCGACTACGGGTCCTACGATGAGGAGGCCGCGGAGAAAATGACCGGCATCGCCACAGGTGATGTCGATCGAGAGGAGCTCGTCGACTGGATCCGGGCAAACACGACAGGGGGAACCTGAGACGCTGGCCGTTCGGCGCCATTCGGTCATCTCGTTCGCCACCAGGTGTGACACGGAAGGGGGGTGCTCCGGCGCTCCACCTGCGCCCCGCCCCGCCGGTCGCGTCCGCTCCCAGTCGCGCCATGCGCGGGGCGCAGCCGCGCCTCCGGTATTGTTCGCATCACTCGCGCCCCTTCGCGTCCGCGCCGACGGATGCCGATCGGAGCCGCCAGGAGGGAAGGGGCGTGCAGGTTTATCGGCACCGGCGCTCCCGCTGGCATTCCCCCGCAGGGTCCGGCAGGCTCCCCCACCGATGGGCACCCGGCCAGCGCGCTCCGGGGCGCTCGCTGATCCATGGGGCTGCCACGGTCAGTCGGCACGCACCCGCTTCGCTCACACACCTGCGGAGCGCGCTTCTTTCTCTTGCCAGCTCATCGTGTAGGTGTTGCTTCGGCCCGTAAGCATGTCCGCGGCGAGACGTCCGCGCTCCCTCGGGTGGGGTGGGGCTCGGTCGCGCAGGCCGCCGCGCGGCGCAGGCGCTCCCTCAGCTCCAGGGTCCGTTTCTCGGTCGCTCCGCCGGCTCCGCTCCCTGCGAGCCAGCTCCCGTTCCGCGCCGGTCGCTCCAGCGCCATGGGGTGGGTGCTCCCGCGCTTCCCCTGCTGGAGCCGCTTTGGGGCCCGCGCCTCCCTTCGGGCGTTCAACGGGTCTGCCAGGGCCTACAAAATTCACGGCGAGGGGGTAAGGGAAACAAGTCGATATGCTTAATCAGTACTCGCAGACGACCCACTTCATGCTGAGTACTTTTTCTCTTCTACTTACGATGACAGTTCTTCTATTGCCTTCGTGGCCTCATCAGGTGTCAAGTATCTTTTCGCTTTCTCTGGATGCTCTGCGTCATGACACGGGCCACAGAGTGCCTGGAGAAGATGATTTGGTGTATTCCCAAGTCCATACTCATAGGTAAGGTGGTGAACCTCCCTAGCCGGATTATCAAACCCTCTTTTTCGCACACCCCGTCTGCTCGGTCCATCACTACTTCCCGCTTCTCTTCCCATACCTCACTCTG
>CAJXKO010000007.1 GCA_913055845.1 uncultured Bacteroidota bacterium
AGCAGGCGCTCGATCATGTACTGCTGCCCCACGACCACCTTCCCCATCTCGTCCAACAGGTCGTCGACGAACGCACTCTCGGTGGCGATGCGGTCTTCGAGGTCGGAAAGGTCGTGTTCAGGCATAGAAAGGCAACGTTGCGGGCAGAGCGTACGGCGAGCCAACGTCGGAGGCCGGGGCACGTTCTTAGCCCCCCAGCCGTTCGCCTTCCGACAAGTCGTATCCGTTGAGAAAGTCCGGGGCGTCGAGGCGCTGCCGCCCCGGCTGTTGCAGGCTGAGCACCTCTACGGCCCCGGTGCCACAGGCCACCAGCAGCCGCTCGTCGGCCGCCAGCACCTCACCAGGACTTCCCCTTCCCTCCGCCCGTCGTGTACGGTAGAGCTTCAGGCGCGTGCCCTCGTGCATCGTCCACGCGCCGGGGTAGGGCGAAAGGCCGCGCACGTGGTTGTGAACATCCTCGGCGGCGCGGCCCCACGGTGTCTCGCAGTCCTCATCGTGAATCTTGGGGGCCGGCGTGGCCGCCGCGTCGTCTTGGGGACGCGTCTCGACGGTGCCCTCGTCGATCTGACGCACCGTTTCCACCACCGCCTCCGCCCCGAGCTCGGCCATTCGATCGTGCACCGACCCGGCCGTCTCGTTCGGCCCAATCGACATGTGCTTCTGCAGAATGATGTCGCCCGTGTCGACGGACGGCTCTAGGAAGAAGGTGGTGACGCCCGTCTCCGTCTCCCCCGCCATGATGGCGTGATTGATGGGCGCCGCCCCTCGGTACTTGGGAAGCAGTGACCCGTGTAGGTTGAAGGCTCCTTTTGCGGCGGCCGCAAAGACTTCAGGCGGCAGGATTTTGTAGGCCACGACCGCAATCACGTCGGGCTCCAGGGCCGCCACCGCCTCGGCGAACGCCGGATCCGTCACGTCGTCCGGCTGAAGGATCCGGTCGATGCCCGCCTCCTGCGCAGTCTCTTTCACCGGCGTGGGGGACACCTCCTGCCCACGCCCTCGCGGCCGGTCCGGCCCAGTGGCCACCGCCACGGGCGTGTAGCCGGCGTCGACGAGGGCAGCAAGCGAGGGCACCGCAAACTCCGGCGTGCCCATGAAAAGAACTCTCATGTTTGTATTGGAACGTTGGAACGGGGAGTGAAAAGGTTGACCGGCTGGACGCAAAAACGCTCAACGTTTCAGCGTTCACCCTTCAACCCCCTTAAACAGCCCCTGTACGAAGCCCTTGCGGTCGAACACCTGGAGGTCGTCGATCTCTTCGCCCACCCCAATGTACTTGACCGGCACCTGGAACTGGTGCGAAACCCCAATCACCACCCCTCCTTTCGCGGTGCCGTCCAGCTTCGTGAGCACGAGGCCCGTCACGTCCACGCTGTCGATAAACTCCTCGGCCTGTCGCAGCGCGTTTTGGCCGGTCGAGGCGTCGAGCACAAGAAGCACCTCGTGGGGCGCGCTCGGAATTTTTCGGCCCATCACGCGCTTCATTTTGGCGAGTTCGTCCATGAGCCCGCCCTTCGTGTGAAGGCGACCCGCCGTGTCGATGATCACCACGTCTGTATCACGCGCCTCCGCGGCCTCGATCGAGTCGTAGGCCACCGCCGCCGGGTCGGCCCCATGCTTCTGCTTAATAATTGGCACGTCCGCCCGGTCGGCCCACACCTCGAGCTGCTCAATGGCGGCGGCGCGGAACGTGTCCGCCGCGCCAACGAGCACGCTCTTGCCGGCCTGCTGGTATTCGTACGCCATCTTGCCGATGGTCGTGGTTTTCCCCACACCGTTGACGCCCACCACCATGATGACGTGCGGCTTGTTGGGAAGAGGCGCCGAAAAGTCGGCCGGACGCTGGTCCGAGCCCTCCAGCATGAGCTTCGCGATCTCGTCCCGGATCATCGCGTTCAGCTCCTTCGCCGACACGTACTGATCCTCGGCCACACGGGCCTCCACGTGGTCAATCACATCGAGCGTGGTGTCCACCCCCACGTCGCTGGTGATGAGAATCTCCTCGAGCTCGTCGAGGACCTCCGCGTCCACAGTGTCCTTCCCACGGACCATGCGGTCGAGTTTTCCAAAGAAGCTGTCGCGGGTTTTATCGAGGCCCTCCTCAAGCTTTTCCTGTTCCTCGTCGTCGTTCCAGTTGGTAAACTGATCCAGAAATCCCATGGTATCCCGTAACGCTGAAAAAGAGTGCTCCAGTCCTGCGCGCCCTACGCGGTCCGCGCCACTTCGGCTCCTTGCTTCGAAGAGGGCGGACGGCGAATGGCGTTCAGGTAGCGGATGACATAGAGGAGAAATGAAAACCCGAACAGGCCCGTCGCCATCCAGAGACAGACCTTGAGGACGGGCGGATCGGCCTGCAGGATTACAGCCAGCACCGTGAGGGCGAGCCACAGGGAGGCGGCCTTGCCCGCCCAGGCACTCATCACGATCTCTCCTGAGCGCCGGGCAATAGCGACCCCGCCGAGCAGAATGGCCAGGTCGCGTCCCACCACCACGCCAAAAAACCAGAGCGGCAGGTGTGGATCGGCCGGCCGGAACGTAAGTGCCGTGACGGTGGCAATAGCCGCAAATTTGTCGGCCACCGGGTCAATTACTTTCCCCCAGTCGGATACGGTGTGGGTCCACCGGGCGATCCGTCCGTCGAACCAATCGGTGAGAATCACCAGGATCACGAGGCCCAGCAACCAGTCGAGGGGGCCATTCTGCCAGAGTAGCACCGTGATGGGCACCACGAGCACCAGCCGCAGCAGGCTGAGCACATTGGCGGCAGTCCAAAAGCGGCCCAGATCGGGAACGGGCAGGATGGCCATGGCGGAGGACCCGGTTCGTAGAGACGACGGGGTGACGCGCATCCGTACAGTGTAGCGGATAGTCTGTTTGCCCGCGACCGATTCCGTCCTTGACGGGAGGAATCCACGGGGATTTTGTGGGGCCCTTGCCCCCTTCACACCCGTCCCGAAACGCCTCCTGCGCGGACGGCATCGGTCGTGCAGGGCTCAACCGTTCCCCGCCGGCGCTCCACGAGAGTCTACCGGGGGATTGGACTGGCGAGATGAACTTCCCGGAAAGCAACCGGTTCGGGGATTTCCCCACACGGCGTTAGTCTGTGGCCTTAACGAGACTGGCCCATGATCTCTCCGCAACGGATGTCTGTGCCCGACCGCTACGCTGCCTTTCTCCTCGTGGCGTTTGTTCTATTGGCCCCGCCGCTGCACGCCCAGGACACAACAGGGAGCACTACCCTCCAGGGCTTTGTGCGGGCCGCGGAGGATGGGCGTGCACTGCCCGGTGCCAACGTCGTCCTGCGCACCCGAGACGGGTCGATCCAGGCCGCCGCTGTGGCAAACGCGCAGGGCCTTTATCAGCTGTCAACCACACTCCGCCCCGATCGGTACCGCCTCCGGATCAGCTTCGTGGGATACGAGGCCTACCGGGATACCCTCCGCCTTTCGCCCGACGAGCAACGCGTCGTGTCGGTCGCCCTCACCGCCTCCCCCCAAGAAATGGAAGGGGTCACCGTGGAGGGACGCCAGCCTGTCGCCGAGGCAGAGGCGGGCCTGCGAGAAATTCGTCCCGCCGACATTGAGGCGATCCCGACCCCTGGTCCCGGAAGTGACCTGGCGTCGTATCTGCGCAGCCTTCCGGGCGTGACCACGACCGGCGACCGGGGCGGACGTCTGTACGTCCGCGGTGGGACTCCCTCCCAAAATCTCGTGCTCGTCGACGGCATCCCAATCTACAAGCCGTTCCACATCCTCGGCTTCTTTTCGGCCTTCCCGGGCGACATGGTCTCGAACGCCGACTTCTATGCGGGCGGATTCGGGGCCGAGTACATGGGCCGCATCTCCTCGGTGCTGGACGTAAACCTCCAAACCGGCAATACAGAAGAATTTGCGGGAAGCATTGGCGGAGGCCCATTCCTGGCCTCCGTCCGCGCCGAGGGGCCGCTGCAGCGCGGATCGAGTTCGTTTCTCGTTCGCGCTCGTCACTCGCTCATCGAATACACGAGCGGGTCGTTTCTGAGCAACGACACGCCGTTTAAATTCTACGATGTGACGGCCAAGGTGCATACCCAGTCTCGCTCGAACCAGTGCTCGTTCGTAGGGATGCGGACCTACGACCGGGGGCGTCTCGACCCCGACCGTGACGCCTCGTTCCGGTGGACCAACACAGCCGTGGGGGGCGAGTGCCTAATCTTCGGGGAACGTACGGCGCAGATTCTGGACGTGAGCTTCGGCACTACCCGCTTCAGCAACGCCGTGCTGTCCTCCGACGGCACCGAGCGCTCCGCCGGCACCTGGCGCCTCTTCTCAAACTTTGACCTCACGCAGCCTGGGCTCTGGGGAAACAAGATCCGGTGGACGGCCAAGGTGCGAGCCGACCAGTACAACTTTGATCTCGACGAAATCGCTCTCGGCGTAACGGCGAACGACCAGTTTCTCATTACAACCAGTACCCATCTGGGAGCAGAGATTACATGGGGGGAGGCGCTCGCGATCAACCCGAGCATCGGGGCTCAATTTCCCATCTCCTACGCCCCTCCCTCCGTGGAGCCCCGCCTTCGACTCTCCTACCGCCCCGGCGGATCGGAGCGTACGTCGTTTACGGCCGCCGGGGGACTGTACCACCAATTCGTAGCCGGCCTCACCGACGAACGCGACGCGGGCTCCTCCTTCCAGATTTACGAGCCGACCCCGTTTGCCGATCGTCCTTCCCAGGCCCTCCACGCCGTGATGGGGTGGGATCAGCAACTGGGGCGGCCGTTTCGTCTGTCGGTGGAGGGGTGGTACAAGCAGCTTCGCGATATTCCCGTGCCGCGGTGGACCCCCATCGTCCGCTTCAATACCAACCTAGCCCGCGCCGATGGGACGGCCTTTGGCGCCGACCTTTCCCTTCAGTACGATCAAGGCCCTGTCGGCCTGAACGTCACCTACGGGTACGGGAAACTCACGTACCGGGCCGCCAAGGACCGTCTGGGGGCCTGGGGGGACAACGAACTCGTTGAATACTCGCCCCCGTACGACCTTCGCCACAAATTGGGCATCACTGCGTCCCTGGACGCCGACTGGGGAGCGGCCAGCGTTCGCTGGCAATACAGCTCCGGACTGCCGTTTACGAGCGTCTACGGCTTCGACACGTTCCTGGAGATCCGCGGCCGTCGCGATACCCCTCCTCGTAACATCGGGACCCCCCGGACCCTCTTCGACAAAGCATACGACTCCCGACTTCCCCCGTACCACCGTCTCGACGTGTCCCTCGAACGCGACATCACGCTCAGTCCCTCCGTGGACCTGCTGGTAGAGGCCGGAACCATCAATGCGTACGATCGAGCCAACATTTTTTACGTGGATATCTTCACGCTCGACCAGGTCGACCAACTGTCCCTGATTCCGTACCTCTCGTTCGAGGTCAGTTTCTGATCCCTCACTCTCCCAGCCAGCCCCACACAGCTTTTTGCCTGCCCCCGTTGCAATGACTGCGTTTTCCGACTGCCAGCCGTTTGTGCGTTCCGTCTTCGCGGCGCTCGTCGTCGCGGCGGCGCTACTGATGCTGGGCTGTAAGGACCCGACCGTTGACGTTCTACAGCCCTCCGAGCAATTCCAGTTCTCCTTGTTTGGGGCCCTCGACGTGGCTGCCGACACGCAGGCCATCCGCGTGGAACCGCTCGGCGATTCGACCCAGATTGGGGCGCCGGAGGACCTGGGGGCAACCGTCTTTCTGGAAAACCTGAACACTGGCAAACAAATCCCCCTGCAGGACTCGCTCACAGATCTCGGCGTGCAGGTGCACAACCTGTGGACGACCCAACCCATCCAACCTTCCACCTCCTACCGGGTTGTCGTTCAGGTCGAAGGAGAACCTGTCACGACCGCAACGACGAAAACCCCGGCCCGCCCTCCCACTCTCACCCATACTGCGTTCCCGGACACCTCCCTCCGGCTGCCCTGCGTGTTTCCTGTGACCCCAAACAACCAGCGGCGGCCCGCGAATACGTTCACCGTTACGGCCCGCAATGTGGACCGCATTGCGGCCGCAGAGGTCCACTATCCAATCGTGGGGGCTCCGCCGCGCGTGTTCAACCACTTCGAGGGGGTGGAGCGGGACGAGGACCTGTTCATTATCTCTATCTTCTACCGGGAAAACCTAGTCACCGCCAATCCCAATCCGCCGCCCCCTCCCGCGCCGCCGGACTGTGCGAGCCGATCCGACTTTGCGCATCCCTACGCAGAGGTAATCGTCGCGTCCGGTGGTCCCGACTGGCCCACGTGGCGGGGCCTCCCGCTGAACGAAATCGCGCGTCCAGATTCGTTCTCGAACGTGCAGGGTGGCAACGGATTCGTGGGGGGCGTCTACTCGGACACTGTCCGTGTGCCGGTCGCCGAGCGTCCTTAAGGCTGCACCCCTGAGACGGGTCTTCTGCGATTGTCCCCCCAGATCTTCCCAGGCGGGATTCCCTTGCCTCTCTATCAAATGGGCGGACGGTTCCACTACTCGCTGCTGCGGGTGCGGACGAGAATGGCCCCTGATCGGTGCCCAAGCCCAAACTTGAGCTGGGCCTCTCCCGCCCCGAAGTACTCAATCGTTGCTACGTCCATCCCGCCAATGTTTTGGAGGACCTCAATGTCCCCGTACGGGGATCCAGTATTGTCAAGATAAACCTTGATGGGGGTCGGATTTTCGAAGGAGGCGCGGCCTCGCTTCCGAAGCCAGTTGGACTTGTGGCGGCGAACAATTTGGTACGCCGTAAACATCTCGGCCGGATACGACAGCTCGCGAACGTCAATCTGGTTCGAGGACACCCCACTCGAAACCGCGTTTTCGGACGCTCCACAGGCCCCGAGAAGAAGACAGAGCGCAAGGAAAGAGGCAATTCGGGACATATCAGAGTGTCCGTCTTGTTGCAAGAATGGCCCCACAAAATCGTCTGGCACACGACGGGTTTACAACGAGCACCAAAGCCGCCCCCTACGTTTCGCCGGAGGCATTGTCCGACGCCTCAGTGCCTCCCTGTTCCACGCGGGTCAAGAGAGAGCGGATGGGAGAGCGCGTCCGGTACGGAAGAGTAAAACGCTCCCCGCAGACCGTCCCTCGCATCGAACTCCCCCCGCCAATGGTGGACAACTGCTTACTCGATAGACTCACCTTCGCGAACACGCCACTCCTGATGGTGGCGGTCTGCCCGGCATCGCGTGTCTGCGCATCTTCCCACCGGAGCGTCTCGCTCCCAATCGTGAGGGTGACGTCTCGTCCCTCTACCGTGACCGCCTGTGGCCCTTCCTTGATGAAACGCATGGAGTACTGCGACGGCACACAGTCATCCCCCGTACATGTCCCCAAAATCTGCACGTAGAACCGGTTTCTCTGTTGCAGGCCACTCGTCATCTGAATGTCCTCTATCCGCATTTCCCGAGTCTCATAGGTCGTCTGTCCGGAGGCACGGTCATAGGCCACCTCAACCGACTTGGAGGACCCAGCACAACCGACGAGGAGTAGACCGACGAGGAGGACGGTGCACCTTGCTCCCACTTCGCTCATCATGAGCACAGAGGGTTATTCACTTTTGCGGCGCGACGAGACCGACGGGCAAGTAAATCCGCACTTTTGGCCGTCGCCTTTCTTAACAGTCTCTTCGGACGCTAGTTCTGGAAATGAGAGATTTTCTCCGCTCAGAATGCCCCGCTCAGACCATTGTAGTCCACTGGAGACGATCAAGGCGTTCCCCCGGTGCAACCTTGTCCTCCCCCTGGCATCTTTCGGAGGCTGTAGGAGGCGAGAGGTAGCTGTGATCTTCTCCTCGACACGGTCCCCTCTCTTTCACAGGACTACTCGGAGAGACAGGGGGTCCATGAGGGGCACTCCTCGGAACAGACCCCGTAGAGTTGGTCACTTCAGAGTTGAAGCGGCGGTCTTTCGTCCCTGCTGGGGGTTCCCGAGCGGGGCCTCGTCTAGCGCAAAGAGAAGAGTGTTGGGAACGCAGTAGCTCGAGGCGGTAGCGGTGCAGCCAGAGCGGATGGACGAGAGCTGCCCCCTCCCAGCGCAATGAGTAGAGCTACTGGCTACTGCTCCACAACCGGGTATCGGGTTGGAAGTCAAACCAGGCCCGTCCATCGGCAATGAACGCGCGGCCAACGGGACGCAGTTGATCACCCACACGCGGACCTGAGAGGGCGCGTCCGGCCACCGACCAAACGCTCTGGGTCTGGTCGTCGACGATGTTTCCGTCCTGTACGGAGAACGACGCCGAGGTTTTATACGCCATGGCCGCCCGGGCGTCTGCACTCCAGAACACCACCATGTTTTCTCTGCTCACCGTTACCTCAACGACGCGGACCGGCGACGCACCGCCGAGGTCCTGAAACGCAAGCGCCAATCCCCCTGTCCCTCCACCCACGCGGGCCCGGTCCGGGATGCCGAGCACGCGTCCCAGGGGCACCTCATCGGTTGCGCGATCGGAGCGGGCCGTACGGACCGACGAATGCCGTGCCCCGCTGGCGGCCTCCACGGTATCTTTGATGGCGACCCTCGTGTTTGGATACAACTCCTTCCAGCGTCCCCACTGCATTTCGACGGCGGGAAGCGTACGCAGACTAGTGCCCCGGTCCGGCCCACAGACGGCCCCAAGACTCATTTGCGGCCACAGCGACTCCCCACTTTCCGCATCCACCATCACCAGATTCCCCGGATGCTCTTCGTTTCCTTTGTTGAGCAGAAGCCCCGATATTTCGAACCGCGCCCCGTCAATGGCCTCGCGGTCGAAGACCAGGGTAGAAGAAGTGAGGGGACAGAACGTGATGGCGAGGGGCCGACGCGACCATTTGTCCAGGTTCATCACTTCACTATCGAAGAGAACGTCGAGTGGGATCGCCAGTGGGGTGCTGTTATACGCGCTGTGAAAGGATGGGGGAAGCCCAAGCACACGACTGGTGTTCGAAAAGGCCGACAGTTCCTCTTCGGCACGCGACGCGCGGACAAGCGAGGGATCGTTGATCGGCGTGATGGCCCCTCTGTTTGCCCCCTCGTTCAAAAACTCGACCGGAAAGGAGCATTCAAGCCCACCGTCATCCATGGAGGATCCTCCTTGCCCTCCAGAATCGCAGGCTGCAAAGAGGACGGCGAGTGCAAGAAGAACAACCGAGGCAAACCGGTGGGCCGTGCGCCTCCACTGGGGAGAAACCGAAAGCGTCGTCATGGATCCTCAGGGGATTAGGAGCACAGACACGAAGACATCGGCGAAGCGCACCTGCTGCGAGCGGAATTTGCGGACTTCGCGATTGGAATTGTTTTGTCGTGCATCCAGCACGAAGGTTACACATGCTTCGACCAGCGATGAACGGACATCCCTCTCTGCCCATCACACGCCTCTATTGCCAGCACACCGCTCGTGCAAAAAAAAAAAGAAAGCCGGCTGCTCGAAGGGAGCAGCCGGCTTCCAGGATTTCGGGAGACCCGGTTGACCAATGCTAAGTCAGTCACGGTCAGTCTCTCACCACGGATAGGTTTCCCTCATCGTCATTCGGAAACACGAATCACCCCGTAGTCGATCACCGGGTTGCCACTAAGTGTGTAGGGGCCATCCTCCGTTCCACCGGAGATCTCGAAGTCATACGTCTCGTTTCCGTTCGTATCCTGGTGTGCCATCGCCGCGACAGCGGTTGTATCGGAGAGGGCCTCGTCGAGCCCCACCTTGATCTCGTTTTGGACTCCAGGATCCACGTACTCTGACTTTCCGATGATGCTTCCAATCACCTGCCCATTGGCGAGCGCCGTGCTGTCGTGAAAGACCACAAATCCGCCGCCATTGGGGCCCACATCCTCGGGGAAGAACGACCCATCGACGGTAATCGAGTCTCCAGCCGCTGTGTTCTCGGCGGTGCGATCGGTGAAGTCCAAGGAGGCCGTCGAAGGCGTTAGAAGGCCGTCGATGCCGTGCAGATTCTCGTCGTCGTTGGAGAGCGGGACATCCGGATACACAACCTGGGCGCCATCCACGCTCACTTCGCCCCCCGAGACACTGAAGGTAAGCGTCTGGTCGCCATAGAGCGTCTCTACCGTCTGCCCATCCGTGATATCCCCCGAGGCGACACTGGCCGGAATGGCGTGGTACTTCAGAAGGTCTCCGAGTACGCTCGACGTGATGGGTTCATCGGCGTCTGTGGCCTGGGTAGGCACCGCGGGAAGGGTATTCAGGACGCGACTCTGCGGCCCAAGCACCGTGAGGGGCCCGCCCTGCGCCACGACCTGAGCAATCCCGGACGTAGCGGCCAGGCTATTGAGGGTCGAGAAGTCGGAAATACGCCCCAGCTGGGTCGCGACAGCCCCAGGAATCTCGGCCCGCACCTGAACAGTGTCGGGAAGAATATCATCCGGGGAGGCATCCACCGTCACCATGTGGGATGTGGTCTCCGAATCCGTGGTGGCGATGGGATCATCCGGGCTAAACACGACCGAAATGAACTCGCCCCCACGTCGCTGCCACTCGTATGTCTGATCGGCTCGGGTTTCGACCGGGAGCTCCGTGTCGTTCACCCTCCAGGAGTAGTCCTTGTCGATGGTGAACGCCTGAACGAAGTAGTCGACCGTATCGGGAACGACGACCGTGTCGGCGGCAGCTCCATAGTCCCCCCCGGTAGAATTCGAGAAGTTAATAATGTAGGAGTCCCCCGACGAGAAGTCGACGTTCTGAGAGCTTTGGTCACACCCAACCAGGACGAGCGCACTGGCAAGGAGCAGCAGGGGAAGAGTACGGAAACGATGAATCATAGATACGAGCGGTTTGTCAGTGTGTGTTGCGGATGCGCACCCCAGGGGCACGAGGCACCGCTGAAGTGAGCCGAGGAAGGTTGCATAAACGTCAAGGTGAGTTCAGCCGAGGGCCGCTCCGTAACTTTCGACGTGCGCGCGGACGGTAGATCGATTCCGGAGAGTCGGGCGTGATCTACCGCCCGCGGTTGTCACGTCTAGTGGTGGCTGCCAGGCTCACTCACACGAATGCGGGACGACTGGCGGTCGCGAGCCTATGGTCGGGCGTCCGCGGGCGGCTGTTCGGTGTCCCACCAGAGGCGGCTTCCATAATGGTCCGCCTCCACGCTCCCGAACTGCTGCTCCGCAGCGCTCTCAACATTTTCTTGGTTTACGCTGAACTCGCCGTCGGGGTAGTCGATGCGCATGGCCCAGGTGGTAAGCCCGCCTGCGTTCCCCTGCCAGCCCCCTTCCGGCTCGCGGATGTGTCCCTCAAAGTCGAGGCGGCGCCACTCGCTCCAGCCCTGAATGCCCTGGAAGTACAGCGCGATCCACTTCTGCTCTCCCAGTACCTGCTCAAACTCTTCGGCCGAGGAGGCACTGCTCACCTCGTCCATGACGGCGTCCACGTAGCCATCAACCTGGCTCTGCGAGGCGTCCGCATTCCAGTTATTGATTGAGGCCCGAAGGGCTGCACGGAAGTGCTGATTGGCCGTCCCCGGAACGTTCCATCCCTTCCGGGCCGCCTCAGCCAGAATAAACCGCACCTCGTCGTACAGCATCATCGGGGCCGCCACGTCTGGCTCCAGGAAGTAGTCGCCCGGCTTCGAGAAGAAGTCATTCACGTTTTGGGCTTTCAGGCCCGCCGCGGCGGATGGAGAGAGGTGTGTGGGGAATCCATTGTAGGTCTTGTCCGGATTCGCCCGGGCCTCATCCACAAATGTCGGCGTGCGCGGATCGACGACCGAGTAGTTCTCTGTCAGAATGTTCACGAACCGATCGGCCACATCAAAGTCGTTGCGGCCGTCGACGAACCGGTTCTCAAAGATCGTACTCCGGTGCGCGGAACTCGACGCGAACTCGAAGTAGGCGTTGTCTGCATTGCCTTCAAAGGCGTTTCCGGCCGCACTCTCCACGGCGCTCCGGGCCGCGCTCGTGTTGGCGTCGGACATTCGCATGCCGACACGCATCTTCAGCGCGTTGGCGAACTTCTGCCACTTGGCCATATCGCCGCCGTACACGAGGTCCCCAGTCGGTCCGGGCTGCCCAGATTGGATGAGACCGAGTGCCGTATCGAGCGAGTCAATAAGGGCCGGATAGACCTCCTGTTGTGGCGTGTATGCCGGGGAGGGATTGTTGGGTCCCTGAAGGGCTTCTTCCAGCGGAATCGACCCGTAGATATCGGTTACAACCTGGAGGGCCCAGACCTGGTGAATCATCGCCACGGCGACCGTATTCTGGGCGCGCGGAACCGCTTGGTCCCGACCCCGAATCAGGCTCTTCACCTGCTCTAGATCGTTAAGCGGGTTGTAGAAGTCGTCAAACTGACCCACTCGGGGCTCAGCAGCAAAGACGGAGTTTTCCGCGTACTGGTTCTGGGTCGTGTACTGCGCGAGCAGATTGGATCCTCGCATGGTGGGGTCGGCCCCAAACCAAGCGAAGGCAATGTCGCGCTGCCCATTTGCCAGAAGGGCGTTCACGTCCGGTTCGGTGGACGCGTTGGGGTTCTCGTTCAGGTCTGTGAGGCTGTCGTTCCCCAGGTTAAAGGTGTCACAGCCGGTTAGCCCCAGCGAGAGCGCCAAAATTCCTATGAGAAGGAGAGGAGTATTGCGTCGCATCATAGCAGGAACGTCGGGAAAGTACAAAAGGGGTGAGCAAGGAGCACACATCCTCAGGCGAAGCCCCCGGCGGCGCTTGCCACCGGGGGCTCCGCTCAGGACGAGGGTCGCTTCCTAGAACTGCAGGTTGACCTTGAAGCCGTAGGTGCGGCGCGGCGGAATCTGGCCCGCTTCAATCCCCTGCACGTTCCCGGCCGAGAGCGTCACGGACGGGTCGATGTTTGGGGCCTCTTTGTAGAGAGTCGCCAGGTTCCGTCCCGTAACTGAGACTGTCGCTCCTTGAAGGGGGAGGTCCGAAAGCCACCGCTGGGGGAGCCGATACGTGAGGGCAATCTCCCGCAGCTTCATGTGGGTCGCGTCGAACAAGAAGGTCTCGCCAGCCGCTGAGAACATTCCCTTCCAGTACGCCGAGGCGCTAATCGGCGTCCCCACGAAGTCCGCGTACGTGCCGCCCGTCACGTCGGGATCCTCAGCGTCAACTGTCGAGACATCTCCCGCCCCCGTTTCTGGAAGTACAACACCCTCAGGTACAAGACCCGTCTCTCGGACAGTGCCCGCAGTCGTCGCATCGATAAGTCCGCTGAACGTCCCAAAGGTATTCGACAGCGACCAGATCTGTCCGCCCATCTGTCCGTCAACGAGCGCACTCACCGTGAAGCCTTTGTAGGAGAGAGTCGTGGAGACCCCCCCGGTCCAGTCTGCCTGGAAGCTCCCTAGCGTCTGTGGCGTCCCGACAGTGCGTGGGTTGCCGTTCTCACGGTACACAATGTCTCCGCTCCGATCTCGAAGAAGCTCTGTTCCAAGAAACTGACCGTAGGGCTCCCCTTCTCGGGCCACAATGTCGGGCCCAAAGGGCGCCGACCCGAGGACGAAGGTGTCGATGCCTTCGGCAAGCTCCACGACCTCGTTCTCGTTCGTGGACCAGTTCACCGTAATGTCCCACTGAAGCTCTTCCGTCAGGACCGGCGTTCCGGTGACCGACGCCTCCACGCCGGTATTCGAAATTTCCCCCGCGTTGATGGCCGCCGCGTTGAACCCGGACGTCGGCGAGATGTCCGACTGGAGGATCTGGTCCTCCGTCGACTCGTCGTAGAAGGTCGCGCTGAGATTCAAGCGCTCCTGGAAGAACCGGAGATCCACGCCAACTTCGTAGCCGGTTGTGATCTCACGGGTGAGGTTCGGATTCGGGGCCGCCCGTTCAACCTGCTGGAGCGGCTGGCCTTCAAACGGTGTGTTGACCGGGAAGACCGGGCTCAGCTGAAAGGGATCGGCGCTGTTCCCCACCTTGGCCCAACTGGCTCGCACCTTTCCGTACGTCAGGATGTCCTGCTCCTGAAAGGGTCCGAGATCCGTGAAGATGAAGCTTCCCTGGACCGAGGGATAGAGGAAGGAATTATCGTCGGACGGCAGCGTCGAGGCCCAGTCGTTGCGGAGCGTTCCGGTGAGGTAAACAAAGTCGTTATACCCCAGCGTCACGTCCCCGTACAGACTGTTGACCTGCTTCTGCCGGAAGTTCTGTGTGAGGTTGGGACGGCCAACGGAGTTTTCGATGTTGAACAGTCCCGGAGCCGCCAGGCCCTGCGTGGTCTCCCGCTGTTCGAACTGGAAGGTTTCCCACCGAATCCGGCCGGCAACGAAGGACTCCAGACTGACCTCTTCCGAAAGCTGCCGGTCGTAGTCAACCTTCAATTCCGTATTGATTTCCTGTGCCTCAATGGTACCTCTCCGGAACCGGTCCTGTGGCTGAGAGAGCTTAGGCACCCGGAAGTCGCGCTGTTCGGTCCGGTAATCGTTTGTGACCTTCCACGTCGCGTCGAAGTTGGGAAGGAAGTCGTACGAGACCTGCGCCTTCCCGTAAATGCGCTGCTGATCGTCGTTATTGACGTTTGCGAAGCGGTGCAGGTAGGGATTGTCGGTGAAGTTGTACACCGGCGGATCCTGCCGCGCGCCCTGAACGCCCAGGTAGTTCCACCCCCGCGAACTTCCGCTTGGGCGCTGGAAGTCACGCATGAAACTATCGGGCCCGAGATCCCACTGCCGCTGGCCGAACGTATTGAACTGAGCGAACGGGTTGGTCCCCGGCGCGCACGTCGCGTTCTGGCAGAAGTAGCCCGTACTCACGCGCCCCTTTGTATCGATGAAGTTGTAGGTGGCCGTTGCGCTCGCTGTGATGTTCTCCCCAAGATCTGTCGACCCGTTAAACTGGAAACGGTAGTTGTCGCGGGAACTGTTGGGAAATACGCTCTCCCGGTTCTTCCAGTTGAGGGCGAGCCGGTAGCTGTACGTCGACGCTCCCTGCGACAGCGCGATGCTGTTGCTGAACTCCGTTCCGTCGCCGCTCAAGTAGTCTTCGATGTTGCCGGAGTGGGCCTGCCAGGGCGTCGCCTGTCCCAGAAGCCCATTCACGTCGTCGAAGCTGTACCACTGCCGAACCTGACGGCCATCCAGCGGAGGTCCCCAAGATTCATCCGTCGCCATATCCGCGACGAGCTGGTCGCTTCCGCTATCAAGCCGAAAGGTATTACCCTGCACGGTGGTAAACGGATTTGCCTCCGCACCGCCCCCGTACTCGTTCTGGTAGTCCATGAGTTCGTACGGCTGCGAAACGCGGACGCTCGAGGTGTACGAGACGCCAAGGCCCTCCTCCCCCGATCCGTCTTTGGTAGTAATCTGAATCACCCCGTTCGCACCGCGCGACCCATACAATGCGGCGGCCGAGGGCCCCTTCAGTACCGACACAGACTGAATGTTCTCCGGGTTGATGTTTCGGGCGGCGTTACCGAAGTCGAATCCGCCGGAGCCCTCGTTCTGAAACTGAGACGCCTGGTTCGTGGAGTTATCGATCGGAATCCCGTCGATCACGATGAGGGGCTGGTTGCTTCCCGTTAGGGACGAGATCCCTCGGATCTTGATGTCGCTCGATCCGCCCATCGTACTAGACGTGCGAATGTCGACGCCGGAGACACGGCCTTCCAGCGAGCTGATGAAGTTGCCCTCATCCACTTCTGCAAGGTCCCCGCCGTCCACCTGCTGGACGGATGTCGAAACCGATCGCTGGGTTCGCTCTTCGCCCAGCGCCGTCACGACTACGTCCTCCAGACCCACGGCCTGCGGCGCCAGCCGAATATTGACGTTAATGGTTCCACCGGCTTGCACCGTGACCGGAATCGACTTCGTGGCGTACCCGACAAACGAGGCCTGGAGCGTTTGCTCCCCAGCCGGCACGTCGGAAATCCGGAACTTCCCGTTGGGTCCTGTTGCGGCCCCAATATTTTGTCCCTGAACCGCCACGTTCACCCCGGGCAGGGTTTCAGAGGTCGTACTGTCCACAACAGTACCGGCAATAGTGCCGGTATCTTGCGCCAACACGGTGGCCGGCACCGCCAGTAATACACCTATTAGGGCAGCTAGTACCTTTCGAAACATAAGTCGACTTGAAATGAATGGGCAGCAGAGTGTGCGAAAGCAACCAGACCCGGCTACTGAGGATGCGCCAACAGCGCGGGCCGTGGCCGACAGTTATGGTCTGCCTGGATTGAGAATAGACGCCTCACGCAGATGCGCCTCTCTCCCTCCGAAGACCGCTTTTGCCTGGATGAGCCCGGCACTGATCGGTGCTCAGTGAACCACAATGCCCGTACTCACCCACGACCCCGATAGCGAGGACAGGACGATTTCCTTCAAAGTTTAGTGAGGACGAACCTGTCCATCGGGACTTCGAAGTCTATCATCACGGTTCCTTAATGTCAAGCCGGATGTAGAGAATGTCAAGCCGAACCGAAAGGGTCTACCCCACTTCCGTCCCTGAATTCTGGGTCGGGAGCGCGGGCCAAGAGCCCTAAAAATACTCTCTGTCTGTATCGAGCCCTCCCGCTAGACATAGAATCGGTGTGGACACTACATCCGAAAACGACGGGGGATACCTCCCGGCCGAACCCTAAACGTCTCAAACAAAAAGGCCCCGGGGGGAGACCCGGGGCCTGTTTCCACCAAGACTTTGCCAACCACTACGGCGTCGGGTAGTCTGCCTCGTTCGCTGGCGTCGTGCTTTGAATGCCGGGAATAGGATCCGGAACGTTCTCGTTTCCTGTCACCTCGCTTTGCGCAATCGGAAAGCGCTGTGGGAGACCGTCCATAGTAAGAACCTCTCCCTCCGAATCCTGAATCCCTGCGAAGTTTTCTGTCCGGCGCAGATCGGCGTACGCCTCAATGTTCGAGATCAAGGAGACGTACTTTTCTTCCAGAATCTCTTTGAGGAGCGCCTCCGCTTGCGTCATGTTGCCGTTCGGGTTGAGAATCCCCCCACTCTGGAAATCGGCTTCTTCGTAGTCCTCATACGTTCCGCCGAACTTCTGCTCGTTCGCACTCCGCGCGTTATTGAGCGCTTCTAGCGCGACGCCAAAGCCCTGTTGGGCGGAGTGAAGGGCAGCCTCAGCCGCTATGAGCTCGTTCTCGACGTAGGTCGCAATGGGAAAGTCCGTACTTCGGGAGTAGAAGAACCCGGGCTGATCGTTTGTACTCGCGTTTCCGGCCATGTCGTAGTCCGGCTCCTCCCCGAAGAAGTAAAAGCTAAATCGCTCCGTTTCGTCGGTTTTCGCATTCCCTCGGTAAAGGTCCGAATTCTCATCAAGGAGGCGCGCCGCGTACGATCCAGTGGCGTCCAGGTCATCCCCCCTGTCGTTCCGGAATTGCCAAAAGGGATTTGCATTCACCGCGAGGGCTTGACCATGTGGCGCCACAAGGTTGTTGGGTGTCCCCGAAATTCCTTCTTGAGTGGCCTGATAAACGTCTTCGAACGTATACTGCCCAACAGGCTCAGCGTCCACATGCGCAACGTGGAGCATGTACCGTGCCTTTAGCGTGTTGGCTGCCTCAATCCAGAGATCGGCGTTTCCTTGATAAAACACATCATCTTCTCCAGGACTAATTCCCCCCTCGTTGAGATTCACCATCGCCGTATCGAGGTCCTGGATAACGCCGTTGTATACCTCGAGCTGCGGATCGAATTCCGGGTTCAAGTTCTCATTCCCCTGAACGGCCTCCCGGTAGGGGATGCCTCCGTGCAGACTGGTCTTCGTCCCAAACGTCAACGCCTCCACGGTCTGGGCAATGCCGAGCAAAAGCGAGTTCCCCGATGCTTGTGCCTTCTCTGCCACGACGGTGAGGTCCCCAATGGCGTCGGCGTAGCCGGTAATCCACAGGTTGTTTACGTCGGTGGCCGAAAGGCCGTACTGCGGTCGATCTTGCCCTGCATACTGACGGTCCGCACCATTGAGTTGCTCTGTCCAGAAAGACGTCACGCGCGCATGGTTTCCATCCTGAAACAGGATGGCCCCCACTTCCGCACTATTGAGCACTTTCGAAGCGGGCGCGTCGCCAGGGGCATTGGGATCCTCATCGAATCCATCTGTGACATCACAGGCCGTGATCCCGATTGCGAGGATCAGTACGAGGAAGAATTGCCCGGCTCTCTTGACGATAAGATTTGTCTCGAAGGAGTTCATGACACTATTCGTTCGATGATCAAGAACGAGGGGGACCGATTTCCATCGCCGTGGGAGGAGCCCCTCACCGTCCCTTGTGAGGGGCTCTCCTACCCATTGTTTTTAGAAGGTCAGGCGTACAGAGAACTGGAAGCTCCTCGTCGTCGGGTTGTTGAAGTAATCCAACCCGGTCGCATTGCTCGGACCAAGCAGATTAATTTCCGGGTCCACCCCACTGTAGGGGCTGAAGATAAGCAGATTCCGCCCCGTCGCGCTGAGGTTGATGGACTGAACCCGCGTTCCTTGGAGGAGGGCTCCGTCAAAGCTGTACGACAGAGAAACCTCACGGAGCTTCACGTAGTCCCCGTCTTCGATGTTTGGCTCTGCCGGTCCCGTAAACCCACTGCCCGGCCCCGACCAGTAGTAGTTCTGCCAGAGGGCGACCTCTCCTCCCCCAAAGTCTCGCACTTCGCCTCGGAAGGTGTAGCTCCCATCTTCATTCTGCTGAATATCCCCGGCAGCCGGCGCAAGCTCCGCAATGGTCGCTCCACTGTAGGTCGGAAGATTCTGCGCACGCTCAGCCGATACGGTCGTCGTTTGCGCCTGCTCTTCGAGACGCCCGAAGAATTTGAGGGCCCCGGCGGTACCATTCCAGACCTCTCCGCCAATCTTGAAGTCGAAGAGGAAGCGAAGTGACAGATCTCCGTAGCGGAGCGTGTTGCCGATGTTAGCCCGCCAGTCTGGGTTCGGGTTTCCAATCTTGCCCTGTGTAGCGGCCGATGTCGGAAAGCCATTCTCGTCAAGCACGAGACCGTTGTTTCCCACTTGCTGGTTTGGTCCGACTTCGGAGAAGTCTTCTCGGGCCCATCGGTTTCCGAAGAAGACGCCGTACTCCTCGCCTTCGATGAGGCTCGAGGTAGCACTCACGAAACCACCGAGGGCGACTTCGCTAACGCCCGAAAGGCTCTCTACGGTGCCTTCGTTGGTCCACCATCGCGCATCGGTGGTCCAGCTAAAGTCTCCAACCTCAGGCCACTGGATTTCCAGGTCCAGTTCCACACCCTGATTCTGGATTACGGCCGCGTTATCGCTACGGCTCGTAAATCCGGAACTGGGGGCCGTATCCACCGAGAAGATTGCCCCCTCGGTCTCCTCCCAGTAGTACGTTCCGGAAAGACTGAACGCATCGTCGAACAGACGCAGGTCGATCCCCCCCTCGTAGTTGACCGTTTCCTCCGCCTCGATGGACGTATTGCCAAGATTGTTGTCTCGCTCAAATCCGCCGTTGTACCCCTGTGGACTGAGTGTTTCCCCCGTAAATCCATCAAAGAAGGCATCGCTTTCGAAGATCGTAAACGCCTGATAGGGCTGCGGCTCACGTCCCACCTTTCCGGCACTTCCCCGGAGGGCCAGGTGGCTCAGCGCGTCTACGTCCGGCAGAAGCGTCTTGTGGAGGTGCCAGTTTACCTGTGCCGAGGGCGAGAAGTACGTATCGTCCGCATCTGGCCCGAAGGTAGAGGACTGGTCAACCCGTCCTCGCAGCGTGACGAACAGTTGGTCGTACATGTCGAGACTCAGCTCCGAGAACCCACCCAGGTTCCGCTGAACCGACTGATTCGTGAAGGCCGATACATTCTCCGACACGGCATTCGAGAGGCTCCGGAAATTGGTCGGATTCGAGAAGTTATTCAGGGACCCTCCGACGTTATCGAACTCCTCGTGCCGAAACTGTCCACCCAGCGTCAACTGCCCATTCACCCCGTCCGCCAATGCGCGCGAGATGGTCCCCTGCAGGTCGACATTGATGCGCGTCTCACTGATGGCCTGCTCCGTCGCCTGCCCTGTCGGGGTCGTGGCATTCCGAACGGGGAAGAATTCCTGTCGCCGGTCCTGGTACGTGTCCAGACCCACGCGACCGGTGAAGTTCAACCAGTCGAGCGGTTCATAATTTGCCTCCACGTTTCCCTGCGTACGATTCAGTACCGTTGTATTCGTGACCTTGTTGGCCGTCCACAGCGGGTTGTCGTAGACAGGGCCTTCCGACCCGATTCCCGGCGACCGATACGCTCGGTGCAAGTCTTCAATCGCCGGACCATCGCGTCCTTCAGGGAAGACCGTAACGGTGTAGTCGTCGTTTCGGTAATCCGGAGGCGTCCGGTACCCCGAAAGGAGAAGCCCGGACACGTTCGAGCCGTCCTGCACACGGTCCGACGCCGACCGTACAAAGTAGGCGTTTCCGGACACCGTTAGCTCATCGGTGACATTTCGGTCCGCGTTGAGTCGAAGGGTCGTCCGCTGGTAATTGCTATTCCCCGGCAGAATTCCATCGTTGCCCGTAAAGCTTCCACTCAGGTAGTAGCGCGTGTTCTCGCCACCGCCACTGATGGTCAACGTGTTCTGGGTTCGCAGCCCTGTATCGAACAGGTCTTCGGAATGGTCGAACGTCTCGCGAGAATTTTTCCCACCGTGCGGGTTTCCGGGCCCTCCATCGGGAATAATGCCGTATTCGCGACCCGTCTGATCTCCGACCGCCACAAGGTCGCCGACAAATTCATCTTCTCCTCCTTCCCGGTTGGCAATGCGGTCCCCCCAGCTAAACCCTGCAGTAGGCGTAAACTCAAAGAATCCGAAGAACCCTCGACCGTATTTCTCCTGAAGGTCCACGGAGCGCGACTGCACCTCCGCCGATAGCTTGCTCTCGAAGCTAACCTGTGTATCCGAATCGAATCCGCCCGATTTCGTCTCAATGACGATGACCCCATTCTGTGCCTGAGACCCCCAAAGGCCCGCCGCGGCGGCCCCCTTTAATACCTCGAGGGACTCAATGTCGGCGGGATTGAGGTCGTTGAGGCGAGATTGCTGTGTAACTCCGGCCACCCCTTCGCCGAACGTTTCGTTGCTGATTGGTACCCCGTCAACGACAATGAGGGGCTGATTGTCACCCTGGATTGTATTTCGTCCCCGGATCACAATGTTTGCCCCTGCCCCCGGGTCCCCGCCTGTGTTTGAGATGTTCAATCCAGCAGCCTTTCCCGCAAGGCTCTGGATGACCTGCGAATCACCAGACTCTTCGATGGAGGCCCCTTCGATGGTGGACTGGCTCGCGCCGAGCTCATCCTGCTGGCGCTCCTGCCCGAGGGCGGTTACGACAACCTCCTCCAGCTCTGCCTGACTGGGCTGGAGCTCAACACGGACCTGGGTCGTCGATCCAGCATTCACGCTCACGGTCCGCGTTTGCTCCTGGTACCCCACGAAGGACACCCGAAGCTCGTACTCTCCAGACGCAATGCGCAGTGAAAACTGCCCCTCTGAGTCCGTCGCCGTACCAACATCTTCGGCCGGGATCTGGACCGTGGCCCCCGGTAAGGCTTCCCCGGTGCCCGCTTCTATTACCGTCCCCCGAATCGTTCCCTGTTGTGCCCAGGCAAGGTCCGGAAGCAGGAGGAGAGCGAATCCAATCGCAAGGCTTTGTATCAGTCGCTTCATCGTTCTGGTGTGGTTATGGTCCAAGAACGAAAGGAATCCCCGCCATTTAGGACGGATGTGCCCGTTTTCGTTCGGCGTGCGCATTCTGCATGCAGTGGAAAGGCGGTGGCGAGACGTTTCTCACCAGTCGTCTCGGCCGATGGAACAAGCCCACGAGATGGAGACGAAAGCACCGGGGCGGACGACGCCCGTCGCCTTCCGTTCGCTTGTTTTTCTAAAAATACCCGTCCGGATAAATAAAAACGCCCTCCGCCGGAGATGAGCGCCATCTCCAACGAAGGACGCTTTGCTTGGGAACTGTCTCGGGACTTGGTGCGGGAAGATGTAAGAGGTTGCGAATCGGAAACTTTTGGACGTTACCGCGGCGAAGCCGGGACTCTGGCGTTGTGTCCAAGCCTGGAGGAGACCGTCCGTACCGGAAATGACACTTCCCCCTTCTGTCTCGACTCGCGAGGCTACACGGCCGCCCCAGATGCGATGGGCAAATGCCTCTCCCTCCACTCATTCGGGGGCTTTATCGACCGGATGGGGCGCCTCCTCGGTTGGCCTGAGCCCCGCCCGGACGAGGATAAGGACGTTGGCTTGGTGAAACGGGGGCTCCAGAAACGCCGCACTGCCCTGCGGCTTCAGCCTTTTGCTGGGCAACCGACTATGCGGCGTCGGAAGGCGTCCACCAGTGCTCGTCAAGGTTCACCCGATCCTCGTCCACGAACTCTACCCCCTCGCTCCGCAGCCGCTCCTCCATCACACGGGGCGTTTCGAAGTGACGCTTGCCGGTGAGCACACCGTTCCGGTTTACCACCCGATGACACGGAAGGCCTGACCCCACCGCGTCGTTCAACGCCCATCCGACCGTGCGGGCGGCCCCACGGCGTCCCAGATGCTCGGCAATGTCGCCGTAGGTGGTCACGCGACCCGGCGGAATCTGGGCCACCACGGCGCGAACGCGCTCGAAAAAGGGGTCTTGATCGTCGGAGGCATCAGCCATGACCGATCCATCGGTATGTGCTCTAGACCAGATATTCCTCGTTCTCTCAACCTTCTACCCTTTGCATCCCGTGGGGGCAGGAACCCGCCAAAACCGTGCTCATTCGCCCTTTCCCCTCATCTTCACGTGTACCTCAACTCCCAAATTCTCCTGGATATGGATCTCTCACAACTCCGCGTGCTGCCACTTTTCGTTGCGCTGCTCGTTGCCGGGTGTAGTGGAGGGCAGACAGCCTATCAGTCGTACGATTCAGAGTCGGGAGAAACCACCTACCGAACACGATCCTACACCGTTTCGACCTTGTCGGGGTCAAACATCGGCAGCTCGAAATCGATCAGCATGCGGGCCGTCAGCCAATGCGTCGGCCAGGCCTGCACCCCCAGTACGGTGCAACTTGTCTTCTCGGCCAGTGGGAACCAACAGCTCCAGCTTTCCGGACTTGACGGTGAGATCGTAGCCGATGAGACCCGCATCAACTGGAGCAGCCGCGATGCCGCTCAGGGGTACGCAAATACCTCGGACGACCAGGTGATCAACGTAGTCGGCAAGTTTGCGGCCATCGATCTGTCCGTCAGCGACGTGAATCAGATCGTAAACGCCTCGTCTGTGCGCGGTCGCATCGGCGGACGTCCCCTCAACCTCGGGTCGGGGGTGAAGGTGGGCCTCGAAAGCCTGGTGCAGAAGATGCAGGGAACCTCGACCGGGTCGGAAAGCGCGGAGGGCCAGTAGCGCCGTCTGCGTACCATCGACACTTCTCTATCCGGCAGTCGTTTCCCAGTGCCGCCGGACAAATTTTGCGGCAGCAATGTCGCTTTAGACTCTGATTCGGAGTCACGAGGAGGGGACGGAGACAGCCGAAGCGGCTTGTCCCACGAAGCCATTGTGGGGGGAGAAGACCCGTTAGAAGTAGACTCCTCCCCGGGATATCACGAGGATATCCCTATGGGGACTCGCCCTTCCGTCCGTTCGTCTCATCGTCTCCTCCCTGAATCCTCCCACTTTCCAACCGCCTTGCTGAGGCTTTTCCCATGGGGCCTCTGCGACGGGAACGGCCTCCGTGCTACCGAGACCAGCGCGGCGTCCGTCTTCCCCGGCGACGAATAGGCTCCCCACAAACAAAAAGGCCGTGTCGGCCCCCCGTAGGGAGCGCCGACACGGCCACACTGTCTCCGTCGAAGGGACGGCCGAAGGGTTAGTATCCAGGGTTCTGCGAGCTTTGGTCAAGCGCGTCGTTCACCTCAATCGCCCGTGCGGGAATTGGGAGAATGCGCTGAGCGTCACCCGGCTGGATTGTCCCACTGCTGCTTGTGATGGGTCGCTCTAGCCGCTGCAAGTCGTGACGGCGGTCTCCCTCAAAGGCCAGTTCGTACCGGCGCTGCCGGATGATCTCGTCGATCAGGGCCTGCCCCGAGAGGGATGAGCTCACGTCACTCAGTCCTGCTCGATTGCGGATCGCGTTCACATCCGCACGCGCATCAGCGGCGGAGCCAGACCCGCGCGCAAGACCTTCCGCTCGGATCAGGTACATCTCTGCCACGCGAAGTACCGGTGCGTCATCCCCAAAACCGGGCAGGGTCCACTTGTTCGTCCAAAGGTTTCCGTCGAACGGATAAAGCAGGCTGTCTCCCTTCACTTCAGGACCCGGATTTGTGCCACTGACGGTTACATTACTGGCGCTTGCACGAATGTCATTCGCTTCGGCGTCATTCAGGAACTGGGAAAGCGGGTTGATGTCTCCACGCCCCCCCAAGTCCCCCGGAAGGTAGAAGGAGCTCATGAAGTCGTTCGTACCGGAGTTATCGATACTACTGAACGAGACTGAGAAGATGATCTCTGGGTTCGACTCGTTCGCGTACGGGGCCGTCGGATCATCCGAGAGTGTGAACGGATCACGGCTGATCACCGTGTCGGCCCGGGCGGCGGCTTCATCCCAGCGGCCCTGGTAGAGACTCACCTTGGCCAGCAGCGCGTTCGCCACGGCACGTCCTGCGCGGATGCGCTCGCCTTCCACCTCAAGGCGACTCAAAGCATCCTCCAGGTCGTTCCGAATTTGCTGATAGATCTCCCCAACACTAGCTCGGGGCTTGTCGAACTCCGGCTCCGTGGAGGCTACGCCTTCGGTCTGCAGAATCACACCCGGCTGATCGTTAGAGGCACCCGGCTCGTACGGCTGCGCAAACCAGCGGACAAGGTTAAAGTATGACAGGGCCCGAATGAATTTGGCCTGTCCCACCAAATTGTCTACCTGCCCTTGACTAATTCCTTCAATGCCAGGGGCGTTGTCAACGATCAGGTTCGTCCGGTTAATCACATCGTAGTGATCGGCCCAGATGTTTGCCGTGGGGCCATGGGTCGAGGAGATATTGAAGGCGGCGGCCTGCTGCCAGGTAGTGAAAGACCCACTGAAGTTGGCGACGTCGGCCGTAAAGTCAGCGGCCATCACCGGGAAGCCTCCGTATACCCCGTTGGCCTGCAGTCCGCTGTACGCCCCAGTCAGGGCAGACTGAGCCCCCGAGACATCCTGAAAGACCTGATCGATGGGAAGGCTCTGCTCAGGGTTCTTATCGATGGTCTGGTCGCAGGCCGTCAGCCCCAACAACCCGACGGCGGCAAGAGCAAGAAAGAGAGAGCGAAGTGTCGTAGAGTAACTCATGATCGTTGCGTTCTGTGATAAGAGGCAATCGGCACGGCAAGTAAATCGACAGGCAGACGGGCCCACCAGGACGGTGGGCCCATCCCTGTCTAGCACCTAGGGGATTCCTTCACTCGGCTAGAGCTGAAGCTCAATCCCTCCGGTGAAGGAGCGTGCCTGCGGCGGCGTGAAGAAGAGCACGCCGCGGTCGAGCGGGCTGATCGCACCACCCGTGCTTCCTTCGGGGTCTCCAATGCTCGTGTCGTCGAGCGTCAAGAGGTTGCTGCCCTGGAAGTAGATCCGCAAGCTGTTCACGCCAATCTGTCGGGTGAGGCTCTCTGGAAGCGTGTACCCGAGGGTCACGTTCTGGAGGCGGAGGTACCCGCCGTCCTCAAGGAATCGCGTGGATTCTCGAGTACTGTTGTCCGCGGCGTCGCCAAACACAGCGCGCGGCACGTCCGTCTGGTCGCCGGGCTCCTGCCAGCGGTCGAGGGCGTTCTCGTGCAGCCCGAAGTTGGCGTACAGCATCAGGAACCGACGGGTGTCGTTGTAGATGCTGTGCCCATCTTCGAAGGTGAGCCGGGCCCGGAGATCAAACCCTTTGTAGTTGGCGGTGGTCGAGAACCCACCGGTCCAGTTCGGCAGAATGCCGCCCTGGACGCTTTCCGCAGCGTCGGAGGGACTACTGGTCGGCTCGCCGTCCGTACCGATCCACAGCGGTCGTCCATTGTCGGGATTCACCCCCGCGTACTCGAGCATGAACCACGAGAGCTCCTCGCCCTCAATGGCACGCTGCTGTCCACTCAGGATGGGCTCGCCGCCGGGAAGCTCCTGCACCTCATTCTGCTTCCAGGTGACCGTGAAGGTCGTGGACCACTGGAAGTCTTCACCCACGAGGTTCTGGGTTTCCAGCTGCGCCTCAATGCCTTCATTGAGCAGCTCCCCTCGATTTTGCGTCACGCTGCCGAAGCCGGAGTTGAACGGCAGCTGCCGGTCGGTAATGAGGTCGTTGGTCCGGCTGCGGAAGTAGGTACTGCTTAGGAAGATGCGATCGTTGACCAGTCCGAGATCCAGTCCCGCCTCGATGCTCCGTGTCGACTCCCACTTCAGCCCGGGATTCGCGAGTTGCGCCGCGGTAACTCCCGGCACCTCATTGTAGTTCGCCCCGGCCGAGGCGAGGCCGAACTGGGGAAAGAATCCGCCGATGTCGCGGTTTCCGACCCAGCCGATCGATCCACGCAGCTTCAGGTTCGAGACCCAACCCACCTGCTGCATGAAGTTTTCCTGACCGATGCGGTAGGCGAAGGACGCGGAACCGAAGTTCCCCCACTGGTTTTCGTCCCCGAAGCGGGAGGACCCATCGCGGCGGTAACTTCCCTCAAGCGTGTACTTGCCGTCCAGCGTGTACGTCGCTCGGGTAAAGAAGGAGGCGAGTCCGTCTTTGCGGACGACGTTGGCGGCCGTCGTCAGCGGAGAAGATCCGGAGTCAACGTTCCGGAATGCCGCCGATGGGAAATTTTGAGCCTCTGCAAACACCTGATTCCGGCGCGAGTCCTCGAAGCTGGCGCCCCCGACAATGTTGACATCGTGACGGTTCGCGAAGGTGCGGCTGTAGGTGGCCGTTCCGCGAACGCTGAACCGGCGCTCATCCTCGTAGATCTGTGAGCCAAAGCCGGTTGGCGCTCCGTCGGTGGTGCGGCGGTCGTACCGCGTGAAGTCGTCGACGATCAGGGCGTCAACTCCTCCCTCGGCCCGGAGCGTCAGGGACTCCAGCGGCTGCGCCTCCACGAAAGTGGTGGACAGGATGCGCCAATTGCGGATGTTCTTGTTGTTCACCTCCGACTCCCCAATCGAGTTCGCGGCGATATTCCACGGATTGTTGAAGTTGAAGGACCCGTCGTCATTCCGGATGGGAACGATCGGCGGAATGAGGGCCGCGGAGGTCAGCACGCCGGACACGTTGTTGTCGGACGATGCCTGGAAGTTCTCCGTCCGGGTGACCGACGTGTTGGTTCCAACGTCCAGCCAGTCAGTCGCCTCTTGGGTGACGTTGATTCGGCCCGTGAACCGGTTGAACTGGTTGTTACGGACGAAGCCCTCGTCCCGCGAAAAGGTCCCACTGATGAAGTACTCCGTGTCTTCGTCTCCACCACTCACAGAAACATTTGCCTGCTGGGTAACCCCTCGCTGCTGTGCCTCGTCGAGCCAAGGGAATGTTTCCGCATCTTCCGGATAGGCACTCGGCGTGTTCAAGACGGCGACCTCGTAGGGTGCTCCAATGGCTCCTTCGAATTCCTCAAGGGACAACCCAGTGGTCGGGCCACAGGCTCCTGGAATGTTGCAGGTGTTGAAGAACCCGCGCGTCGCGTCCTGGTGGGCATTCGACCACTCCTGCCCATCGAGGAGCACATCGTCGAAGTCCGACGTCGAGGTCACGGCCCCGAGCTGGTAGCTGGCCGTTACCGACCGGCGCTCCCCAGCGGAGCCCTTCTTCGTTTCGATGAGGACAACGCCGTTGGCGGCGCGCGACCCGTAGATGGCCGTCGCGGCGGCGCCCTTCAGCACCTCAATCGACTGGATGTTCTGGGAACTGATCGTGGAAAGGGCATTGGTGGCCTGCCCGAATCCGCCGCCCGTGGCCGCCGACGTAATCGGCGTGCCATCGACGACGTACAGCGGCTGGCTGTTCCCGTTGAGAGAAGACACGCCACGGACCGAAACGCTGACCGCCTGGCCAGCAAGCCCGGAGGTGCTGGTCACGTTCACGCCCGCCGTGCCGGAGAGAAGCTCCTCCGGGGACCCGACCGACGCCACGTCTTCAATCTCTCCAGCGCTTACACTGGAGACCGAACCTGTCAGCTCCTCACGCTCCCGCTCGCCGTACCCGATTGTAACCACTTCATCGAGCTGGGCAGTCTGTCGCTGGAGTTCAAAGTTGGCCCGGACGGTGCCGCCGGCCGGCACGTTCACGGTTCGTTCCGTGGCCTGAAAGCCGACGAATGAGACCTGAATGGTCTGCTCGCCCGCCGGGACCCCGGTAATTCGGTACTGGCCCTCAGCGTCGGTTGCGGCTCCGGTGCCCTCCTCCGGGATCTGAACCGTGGCCCCCGGCAAGGGGTCCCCCGTCTCCGCCTCCGTTACCGTTCCCGTGATCGTGCCCTGCTGCGCCCAAGAAAGCCCCGGGAGCAACAGGAGTAGAAATCCAAAAACAAGACTTGGTATCAATCGCTTCATCGTTTCAGTCTAACTGTGATCCATAAACGAAGAGGCCGTGCTGGCGAGCGGGCTGCGTGAGTGCGCGAGCCGCGCCGCGCCGGAAAAACACCACCATCAGGCTCCGATGCAGAATAGAAGGAAGGTGCAACCACCCTCGCATGGCTGCGCGAGGACACCTTCGGTCGTTGCCGCTACGGGTCGCACCGCCTCGTACTGCACTCGGTCATCGTGCGATGACTCCCCTTTTCCCGGGGGCTACGCTGGGTGGTCGGCTCTGGTAGCACTTCGTGCCAGTATTTGCTCAGTATGCGCGGTGCTGTTTGGCTTTGCACAACTATTTATAACCAGGGCGCCCGAAACATTCAAGTAATCTGGCTGGGTCTGGGGGGTCTCCCAGGCCGGACATTCGACGAGCGGTTCGTCTTCCCAAGACGTTACAAGTCGCTCTTCGTCCCTTTCGTGCCTTCGACCTCTGCCCCCGAACGGACAAGATTTTCACCAGCACGGACGCGCTTTCAATACACACGAGAGGAGCAGACTACCCATGCCCGCCCCTGCTTCAAACGAATCTGACATTCTATCGTCTCGCAGGCAACACCGGTCTCATTGTCTCCATTACAAGGAAGTGTCTGCACGAGCCCCCAGTCACTCCGTCCTCGGTATGTCCCTCCCCTCCCACGTGGTGGATGCGCTCCGTGACCGTCTCCCGTCCTCCCGTCTCCGCCCGGACGTCCCCTTGGCCCCATTTACCACGTTCAACCTCGGCGGGCCGGCCGACTGGTACGCGGACGTGCGGAGTGCCGACGAACTGGCGGCTGTGACCCGAACGGCCCGCAGGCATGATATTCCCTTTTTCCTCCTCGGCACGGGGGCCAACGTCATCGTCGGCGACCGGGGCTACCGCGGACTCGTCGTGCACAACCGGGCCCGAGGCCTCCAAGTCGACCCGGACACGAACCGTGTGCGAGCCGAGAGTGGAGCGGTCGTGTACCCCGACCTCATTGAACGGACCGTGTCGGCGGGCCTGTCAGGGCTGGAGCACTACGTGGGCATTCCGTCGACCGTGGGCGGAGCGCTCTGGCAGAACCTGCACTTTCTCGCCCCCCCACCCGAACGGGAGCGGACGATGTTTCTGGAGGAGGTCGTCCACTCCGCCGACATTCTCACTGAAGACGGTGAGCGAAAGACGGTGGGGGTCGACTACTTCGACTTCGGCTACGATTACTCCATCCTGCACGACCGGGACGACGTGGTGCTCGCAGCGACCTTTCAGCTACACGCCGACCGCGGCCGGAACCGGATGCGCGAGATCATGGACGCCAACCTGCAGTGGCGCGCCGAGCGGCATCCCCCGCTGGACACGGAGCCGAGCGTGGGGTCGATTTTTAAGAAGATCGAGGGGGTGGGGGCTGGGCGGCTCATCGATGAGTGCGGCCTCAAGGGCGCCCGGATTGGGGGTGCGATGATCACGCACCGCCACGCCAACATCTTTGTAAACGTGGAGGATGCACGGGCCGCGGATGTGTGCGCCTTAATCGAACTGGCGCGGGGTACGGTGGAGCGCGAAACCGGCTACCGGCTGGAGACGGAGATCGACTTTATCGGCGAGTTTGTCCCGCCCACCGACGCAGAGCCCACGATGGTGCCGAAGGATCCAGACTTGGTGACCGCCGCTGAGCGCGCGAAGGCGTCCTGACGACCCGGCCAAACGGACGGCTCTCCCGGCCATGCCCCCCGTGCCCGCTACAGAAGCGCCTCGGCGAAGCCCTGGGCGTCCGCTTCGAGTCGGGCCGCGGCTTCGAGCCCTTCCTTCCATTCGTCCGGAAACGCCGCCCAGCCGTGAAGGGCCCCGAGCATGGCGCCCATCATGGCACCGGTGGTGTCGGCGTCGCCGCCCACGTTGATGCCGGACAGGAGCGTGTTTTCGAGGAGATGGGGACGGCGAGCCACCATGGCGCAGGCGTACGGCCACGCCTCGTCCGCCCACACGCCCACTCCGTCGCAGGCGTCACGGAGGTCGAGTGGGAAGCCGTCGAGTTGCCCCGTGAGGCGCTCCAGGCGCCGCGACACGCGGTCGTCTCCATCCAGCTGCGCCTCGGCCCAGCGGGTGGCGTCGAGAAGCTGCCCCCAGAATGCGGTGCGCTCGACCGTTTCGGGCGTCTCGCCAAGGAGCCTGCGCACCGCCACTACCTGCCCCCACCCCGCCACGAGCGCCGCGGGATGCCGGTGCGTGACGGCCAGTACGGGCCGGACCGCCGCAAAGGCCTCGGGGCGGCCCACGTCGCGGAGGGCCCACCAGACGCCGAGCGGGGCGGCCCGCATGGCGGCCCCGTCCGTGGCCCGGTCGAGAACCCCAGACTCGGCGGGCGTTTTCCCGTCGGCTAACCGCTCAATGGCGGTGGTGGTGGTCTTCCCCCACCGTCGGGCCTCGGGGCGCAGGGCCAGGTACGCCTCCCCAACGGCACGCGGCCACTGGTTCGGCGCGTCGGGATGGGCGGTCAGGGCCTGCACGAGCGCGAAGGTCATCTGCGTGTCGTCGGTCCACTGGCCCGCGTCGAGGTCCCCCCGCTGGTCGTCGTCGCGATACTCCTTGATGCCTTTATAATAGGTCCGCACGTTTTGGTGACTGAGGCCCTCGATGGGCATGCCCAGCGCATCGCCCACAGCGGTGCCGAGGAGGGTGCCGAGAATGGAATCCGCTGAGACATCAGCCATGGCGGTGAATGCGTCCACGCGTCGGTTCGAGTAAAGCGGAAGGACTCCGAGAATAGCGGATAGCGGATCGATTTTCCATCGTTGATCTTCTATTATTCTCCTCTCCACTGGTTTGATGCGTGGAGGATCGTGGTTGCTTTGCTGTTTCTGCCTCCCTGCCCAATGGACTGGTTTGCCGGCGCCTGGGCCATTTTTCGCAAGGACCTCCGCATCGAGCTCCGAAGCCGGTACGCGGCAAATACGCTCCTGCTGTTCGCCCTCGGGGCACTTCTGCTAATCGCGTTTGCCATTGGGCCGCAGCCGGTGAGTGCCCGGGTGCGGGCGGCCCTCCTGTGGATCGTACTCCTCTTTGCGGCCTCCATCGGGTTGGGGCGCTCATTCGTGGCGGAGTACGAGGGACGGACGGCCCTTCTGCTGCGTCTGCACACGCGGGCCAGCATGGTATTCGCCGGCAAACTGCTCTTCAACCTTGGCCTAGTGGCCCTCCTCACGCTCGTGGCCACGGGCGTGTTCATGCTTCTTCTGGGGACGTCGGTAGGATCGCCCGGTCTATTCGCGGGCACGCTGGCCCTCGGGGCCCTCGGGCTTACGAGCGTCACGACGCTACTCTCGGCCCTCGTGGCCCGGGCCTCGGGCGGCGGACCGCTCCTGCCGGTGCTTCTGCTCCCCCTGCTGGTGCCCCTACTGGTCTCGGGAGTCGGGGCCACGCGCAAGGCGCTGCTCGGCCAGCGGTGGATCACGGCACAGGACGAACTGCTGACCCTCGTGGGCTTTGCGGGGGCTACCCTCTCTGCGGCCGTCCTCTTGTTCGACTACGTCTGGGCCGAATGAGCCCGCTGTCCGCGCTTTGAACGTTGAGCGAATTCAGTACCGCGGGGGAAAGCCCCCACTTTTTGCGGCGTATCAGTGCCCAGTTTTGTTCTCTGAGTCGTCCGTTCCGTCATGTCTTCCAGTTCCCAAACGGCCCTTCCGGTGAACCGCCGGCTGTACCGCGGCGTGCGCGGGCTGGTCGTGGTGGTCCTTACGGGCGTCATCATCGCGGGCTTCGTGGGCGAGATCCCGCAATTGGACATCCTCGAACAGTCGGCGCGCAACCTTTATTTTCACGTGCCGATGTGGTTCTCGCTCATGGCGGCCACGATCGTCTCGGCGTACCATTCGGCGCACTATCTTCGGCGGGGGAATCGCGTCCGCGACCTGCGCGCCCGTGAGGCCGCCCGGATTGCCCTCATCTTCGGGGGACTGGGCATCGTGACCGGCATGGTGTGGGCACGCTTTACGTGGTATGAGGGCACGGGGGTGTGGTGGAACTTCGACCCGAAGCAGTCGATGGCGGCGGTGTTGCTGCTCATTTACGGCGGGTACTTCGTCCTGCGCGACGCAATTGATGCCCCGGAGGCTCGAGGGCGCATCGCGGCGGTCTACAACCTGTTTGCGGTCGTGACGATGCCGTTTCTGCTCTACATTCTGCCGCGGCAGATGCCGAGCCTCCACCCCGGCGGGGAGGGCAGTCCGGCGTTTAGTCAGACCGATCTGGCCCCGGCCATGCGGTGGGTCTTCTACCCGTCCGTCCTGGCCTTTCTCGGGCTGGCCTGGCTGCTGTATACCCAGCGCGTCCGTTTGTCCTGGCTCCGCGAGGGGCTCGCGGCACCGGCGTCCTCAGCCCCTGTCGACGGGGAGCAGGACGGGGAGCTGTAACCCTCCCGGTCTGGTGTGCGCGTCCACGACGGATCCGGTTCGCGATCTATCTGATTCTCGACTGTGCGTTGCTCCATGACGATCCACCCCCTTCGGCCGTCCGATGCCCCGACGCCTCGGCCGGTGCAGGAGCGCCCCGACACGGCGTCGGCCTACGACAGCACGTGGACGGAACAGCCGGTGGCACAGGCCCCGGAGGGCCTCGACCGCATCATGGGACAGGGCGGCAAGATCTACGTCGTGCTGGCCGTCGTTCTCCTGATTTGGATCGGCCTCGTTACGGTCCTCTTCCGCACCGACCGCAAGATTGACCGACTGGAACGGCGTCTCGACCGGCACATTTCAGAAGACGAGTAGCCACTGTTTCCATCCGCACCCCTCTGCCTTCCTATGAAGTGGAAGACCATTCTCGGGTTGGCCGCCATGCTCGGCTTCGGGACCCTCCTGTTTGTGAACTTTGGCAGTCAGGTGGGCGGGTACATGAACTTTGAACAGGCCGCCCGCACGGGGGCCTCGGCCCACGTGGTGGGCACGTGGGCAAAAAGCCGCCCCACCAATTACAGCCGCGCGCAAAACACTTTCACCTTCTACATGCGCGACGAGAGCGGAACGGTACGGAAGGTGCGGTACAACAACCCGAAGCCCGCCAACTTTGAGGAGGCCGAGCAGGTAGTGGTGCAGGGGCGCACCCAGGAGGACGTCTTTGTCGCCAAGCACATCCTGGTGAAGTGTCCCTCAAAGTACAACGAGACGAAGGGCCTGAAGCAGAAGGCAAGTCGCTCCTCCGCCCAACCGCCCACGTCTGCCCGGCAGTAGCCGTCCTTCTCCTTCCGGCCACGCTGTGCTCCTGCTTCGGGACTTCCCCCTGTCATGCCCGCTGGTCTTCGGGCTTCTCCTCGCCGGCTTAACGTTTTCCCCCGTGTCTGACGCTCAGTCGCTGTCCGACAATCCGCTCCCACCGTGTCCGGACACCCCCAACTGCGAACGCACGGCACGGGCGTACGACGTTTCCGCGGACGCCCTCTACAGGGCCGCCCAACACGCCCTCCAATCGCTGGACCCCGTTACGCTTCGCCTGCCCAACGGGCCTCGCGAGCGCCGCGCCGAGGCCGTCTATCGGGTCGCCCTGATTTTCAAGGACGACGTAGAAGTGGCCGTACAGACGCGCGAGGATGGCGGCAGTGTCCTGTACGTGCGCAGCGCGAGCCGGGTCGGGTACAGTGATCTCGGGGTGAACCGGCGGCGGGTCCGCTCCCTCTTGGCCGCAGTTGAGGAAGTGCTCGGGGAGAATCGCCCTCCTTCCCCATAGCAGCCGCATGAGGGTCAGCCCCCCGCTTCACAGGTACAGCCCTGTGGCGATCAAGAAGTAGATGGCCAGCCCCAGGATGTCGTTGAGGGTGGTTACGAACGGTCCCATCGCGCTGGCCGGATCCACGCCGAGCCAGGTGAGGACAAAGGGAATGAGGGCCCCGTTGGTGGTGGCAACGAGGCTCACGGCGAGCATGGTGAGCCCGAGCGTGCTCACCAGGGCCGTCACGTCCCCGAGCCCCAGCACGGCCACGGTGCCGCAGAGCAGCCCTGCCACGACGACCCCATTGAGCAAGGCCACCAGCATCTCTTTGCCAATACGGCGGAACGCGTCGGAGAGCCAGAGTTCGCCGGACCCAAGTCCCTGTACGGCGATGGCCGCGCTCTGCACGGCGGCGTTCCCGCCCATGGCCGTCACGATGGGGATGAATGTGGCGAGCACCACGGCCTGCTGGAGCGTGGCCTCGAAGGCCCCAATGACCGTCCCCGACAGGCCGGACCCCACGAGACCGATAATGAGCCACGGCAGGCGCCCCCGGCTCACCTGTATGGCCGTGTCGATCGTCTCTTCTTGCCCCGTGAGGCCACTCATGAGCTGCATGTCCTCCTCTGCCTCGTCGCGAATCACGTCGACGATGTCGTCGATCGTGATGCGCCCCATCATGCGCCCCGCCTCGTCCACCACGGGCACCGAAACCAGGTCGTACCGCTGCACCACCCGCGCCACCTCTTCCTGGTCCACCCTCGGGGCAACGGAGATGAAGTCGGGGTCCATGATGTCGCGCACCTTCACCGACCCCGCCGACAGGAGCAACTGCTTGAGGGAAATGGTGCCGAGCAGCGTACCCCCGTCGTCCACGACGTAGGCAGTGTAGAGCTCATCGACCTCGGCGGCGCTGCGCCGCACCTCCTCGGTGGCCTCCCGCAGGGTCCAGTCCGGCGGAATGGCCACGTACTCGCGCGCCATGATGCCCCCGGCGGTCTCCTCCCCGTACTCCAGCAGCTCCGTCAAGTCTTCCGTGTCCGCCAGATCGGGCAGCACCTGCAGGGCCCGCTCCTCGGGCAGGTCGGCCAGGACGTCCGCCGCGTCGTCGGTGTCAAGGGCGTCGATGAGGTCGATGAGAAGGGCCGGCCCGAGGCCTTCCAACAGGGCGGCCCGCACGGGATCCTCCATCTCTGCCAGGGTATCGCTGGCCAGCTCGGGGGGTAGCCACCGGAAAAGACGGTGCGCCTCTTCTTCCGGCAGCCGCCGAAGCAGTAGGGCCACGTCGGCCGGATAGAGATCGGCCACGAGGTTGAGAACCATCCCTCGTTGCCCCTCCGCGAGGAGAGCGGCAATGTCGTCGACGACCGACTCGTCGACTTCCAGCAGCCCGCTGTGGGGCGGACCGTCGGGGGCGGCGGGGGACCGGGGCGAGGGAGAATTGGGACGACCCATTGAGACGTGCGGCGTAGGCGACAGTCGAGGACACTCCCTCCCGCATACGACTCGCCGCCCGAGTCGCTCCGTGCGGCTACGCGCCGGGGTTGGGATCCGCGTGGGCGTTCAGGTGACGCGTGAGCCTGGCGAACTCCTCCGGCGTGAGCGCCTCGGCCCGCTTGCGGCCCCACTCGTCCGGGAAGCCCACGCCCTGCTCCTTCGTCCAGGCGCTCAGGCTGTTGCGAAGCATCTTGCGACGCTGGTTGAAGGCCGCCTTAACGTATCGGCGCACGTCATCGAAGCGGAGCCCCTCCGGCTCGTCCCCCGTGTTGAACCGGAGGCGCACCACTGCACTCGTCACGTCGGGCTGCGGCGAGAAGACCTGCGGCGGCACCGTGAAGAGTTTCTCCGGCGCGGCGAAGAGCTGCAAAAGGACGCTGAGAATGCCGTACGCCTTGGTGCGCGGTTCGGCGACGAGGCGGTCCGCCACCTCACGCTGCATAGTGAGGACGGCCTCCGCGAGGTGCTCGCGCTGCTCCAGGAGGGCAAAGAGGATCGGGCTCGTGAGGTAGTACGGCGTGTTGCTGATGACGTGGAGGGGTCCGCCCTTCTCCGTAGCGAGGGCCGCCCAGTCCGTGTCCCGCACGTCTTCCACCCGCACATCGACGCCCGGCAGGCGCTCGCGAAGCACCTCCACCGCCCGCTCGTCAACCTCGATGGCCGTGAGGATCTCGTACCGCTCCGCCAGTCGCTCGGTGAGCACGCCGGTTCCGGCCCCCACCTCTACGACGTGCGCGTCCGGCGGTGCCTCCAGGGACCCCACGATCTTCTCGGCCATGTTGGGGTCCTGCAGAAAGTTCTGACCGAGGCTCTGTTTGGGACGGAAGGGGAGGTTCATTTCGTTGGAACGTTGGACGGTGGAACGTTGAACGTTCTTGGGGACAGCCCGCTACGCAATCACGTCCCCCATGCGAACGTTCCACCGTCCAGCGCAGAACCGTTCACCGCAGGTGCTTCCGTCGGGTACGCACGGGGTCTTCGACGGAGGGTACAGTACGCGCGCTTCTCGGAGGCCCCGACGAGCCCGCGATACCCGTCAACGTTGAGAAACGACTTCGGGAGCGGTCAGCCCGAAGCGTTCGCAGAGCGTGGGAACGCTTTCAAAGTCCATGTCGATGGCGTACTTCTCGTTGATCTGCGCGAGCCGCTCCCTGTCTCCCTGCGCCGCGGCCACCTCGTCGAAGTAAGTTTCGAACCCGGCCGGCGAGACGATCTCCATCACGTGGCAGGGGTCGTCCCCGGCGTTCCAGAAGGTGTGCCACTGCCCGCGCGGCTTGACGAGCCACGTGCCCGGCCCCGCCGTCACGACCTCCTCCCCGACCATCGTGCCCAATGTCCCCTCGAGCACGTAGGTGTACTCGTCCTCGTTGTGGTGACGGTGGAGCGGAGCCACCAGGGTACGGGACGGAACCTCGGGGAGCTGGGCGACAGCGAAGCGCCTGTCGGTGTCCGATCCGCCGATCTGAAAGCGGCCGCCGACCCCGCCGAAACGGAATGGGTCGCCGTCGCCGGGCAAGATCACGGTCGGTGTACCCGAAACATCGTGCTTGGCCTCATCTCGCGGAATAGACATCGGCTGTAGTCGATTGGTGCGACAGAGCGCGAACGCTACAGGCGACTCTGGCTCTCCGTCCTCGTGGGAGCGAACAAGGGCTCCGGACGCACGGAGCGCCGCAATCTACACCGGCTTGCGCGCCACCGCCGATACGATTGCGATTCGCTCCTCTCTCAGATTGCGGACCACATTCTTCATTTTTTCCGTCGCCCCGGCGCCCATTAGCAGATGAAGACCGACCGGTGGAAGGCCTTCCCGCTGGACCGTCTCCAGCGTCGTTTCGAACCAGGCCAACCCTTCCTCCGTGCAGTCTTCCCAGTCGAGCACCGTGAGGCCCGCGGTGGTTACGACGTCCCGAAAGGCATCGGGGCGGGCGAGAACGCTGACGGACGACTCGTCGGCCCAGGGAACGGGGTAATGCCGATCCCCATCGATTCCGGCAAAGATCCCGTGTAAGGCCAGAAGTCCGCCCGGGGTGAGCACTTGGGCGATCTTCCGAACGTAGCCCTGTTTGTCGACGACGTTCATCTGGACATGCTCGGACACGACGAGATCGAAGCGGTTGCCCTCCGTCGGCAGATCGAGAGCATTCGCCTGGCAAAACGTGATGTGATCGTCCAGGTCGACCCGTCGCGTGAGTTCGCGAGCGACCTCGCAGTACTCCTCAGTCACGTCCACCCCCAGGACGCGAGCGCCAAATTCGTCGGCCAGGAACCGGGCCGTGCCCCCAATCCCACACCCCACGTCTAAGACGGCGGGGGCCTCCGGAAGTGGAAGGTCCTCGACGAGCTCGCGGGTGGCCTGCCGGCCGCGAATGTGAAACGCGTCCACGGGCGCTAGGTCCTCCACCGTCGGGTGCTGACGGGACGCCCCCACGTCTTCGAGGGCGGCATCGATGGTCTCGAGCAACGATCCGTGCGCGTACTGTGCCTGAACAGGGGACGGAGATTCATTCATGGATGGGTCGGATCACGATCTCGACATTGTACGAACGGGCCTCTCGGCGCTGCCTCACGACACTCTTTCCGAGCCATCGCGGGGGCGTCCACCGCCTACCTTGACAGTTGTTGGTACTACGCCGGCTCCTCGGAGGTGCCCGTGCTCCCCAGCCCAGGGACGATCATCGGGACGCGCTCGCGGTAGCGGCGGTAGCGGGCACCAAAGCGAGCGATCAGATCCTGCTCCTCCAGCACCATGGCAATGAAGATGTAGCCGGTCGTGGCGAGGGCAAACACGAGGTGCCCAAGCGTCATCTCTGGGGTCGACCAGAAGGCGATCAAGAAGCCGAGGTTGAGTGGATGGCGCACGTAGCGGTAGAGCCCCGTGACCTGAAACTCTGGCGCCGACAATGCCTCGCCCTGGACGTGTTCGTGGACCTGCTGGAGGCCGAACAGGTGCATGTGGCTGATCATGAACGTAGCGACCAGGACGAGCGTCCAGCCGAGCCCGAACAGGCCCCAGAGGACGTACTGGCCCCACGCGGCGTCGACCTGCCACAGCATGTCGGTCAGCGGACGCCACTGCCAGAAGAGCAGGATGAGTACCGCGTTGCTAAACAGCACGTACGTACTGCGCTCGATGGGCTCGGGAATGATGTCCGTCCACCACTGCTTGAAGCCCCGACGCGCCATCCCACTGTGCTGCACGGCAAAGAGGCCGAGCAGCCCGGCGTTGATGAGAAGCGACGACCAGAATGCTCCCGTCGGTCCGCCACTGTTGATTGTCTTCGGCACCCAGAAGTCACCGACGAACGCAATGGCGTACAGAAAAACGCCGAGAAAGACAACGTAGTTGACAAGGCCGTAGAGAAAGCTGAGAATGCGGCTCATGACTGCACGTGGATGGTTGTTGTTCGGCCCAGGGATGCCCTCGTCCCGCGCACTACGGCGCGCTCTCCCTATTCCTCCGCGGGCACCGCATCAATGGGATCCTCAAAGGCGATGAAGAGCACGCACTCCTCGCCGCCGGCACAGTGGGCGTCGTGTGGACGTTCGGCGGGCCCGCGGGCGTAGGTGCCCGGCTGTAGCACGACGGGCTCGTGGCCCTCGTAGGTGACACGCATCTTGCCCGAGACGAGCACCATGCGCTCGGGGGATGTGTGCAGGTGGGCGGGAACCGTCGTGTTCGGGGCCATCCTGAAAAAGATGTCCGTGTTGGGAGCGTCCGGCACTCCGTGGAGCACAGCAATCGAACAGCTTTCCGGCATAAACGCGGGGCAGGGGCCCCACTCCAGATCCGGGTCAGAAGCGGTCCAGGACTGCGGCTCCTGTGCCTCCGCGTCGGCGGGAAGGAGCGAGCCCACAAGGAACAGCGCTAGAAAGACAAACGGCAGGCGACAGCGTAACAGGGATGAGGCGTTCAGGGCATCCATGGGCGACGAGAAGATCGTAGGAGACGGATCAATGGCTTGCACATCGGAGAGGACGCCCCCGTCGACGGCTCTCCCCTGACGGAAAACGTCGTCCCCTCTTCACTTGTCAAAGCCAAAAACCCGGCTCGATTCACTCACGGAACGTCGGCCTTCGTCGATCTTTCATATAAGTACCCCAAGTTGCGTGTCATTCCGCACTCCGATGCGGCGCTGGGAGCGAAGCGACTGAGTAGTCTCTGGGCTGCGCTGGGAGCGAAGCGACCGAGTGCTCCAGGAGTGAGTCTCCTCTGAACAGGCAGACTGGTCCATTGAGCTTCTGAACCAAGTTCAGAATGACCATCTTCCGAGTAGGTCGCAACATGGGGTAAGTGGACAAAAAAACCCATCCGCCCACTCGGCGACTCGGTGGCCATGGGACACGGCGACATCACCAAACTCCTGAAAGCCCACACGGCAGGGGACTCGGACGCGCTTAACGACCTGCTTCCGCTGGTCTATGATGAGCTGCGCCGAATGGCCCACCGCCGCATGCAACAGGAGCGGGCCGGGCACACGTTCAGCACGACGGCGCTCGTCCACGAGGCGTACCTGGAGCTTGTGGACCTCGACCGCATCGACTGGCAGGACCGCACCCACTTTTTTGCCATTGCTGCGCGGGTGATGCGCCACGTACTCGTCGACTACGCCGTGAAGCGCACGGCGCAAAAGCGAGGGGGCGACCGGGACCGTGTGCCCCTCCGGAACGAGGACGCCAGTGAGGAGGTGGACTTGACCGACGTACTGGCCGTTCACCAGGCACTGAAACGGTTGGGGGAGAGGGACGAGCGGCAGGCCCGAATCGTCGAGTGTCGGTTCTTCGGCGGACTTACGATTGCCGAAACTGCCGAGGCACTCGACGTCTCCCCAGCCACTGTCGGGCGCGACTGGCGCGTGGCCCGGGCCTGGCTCAACCGCGAACTCACGAATGAGGGTGGAGGTGATCCCCATGAACAGCGCGATGGACCCTGACCGGTGGCAGCGGGTCAAGGCGCTCTTCGACGTGGCCCGGGAGCACGACCCGACCGCGTGGGACGCGCTTCTTGGGGAGCGCTGTGCGGACGATCCGGCCCTTCGCGACGAGGTCCGATCGTTGTTGCACGCGCACAAAGCGGACGGCCCAGTGGAGCGTGCGATGGACCGACTGGATACGGTGCTTCACCGGCGGTCGCCGCCCGAATCTCTTGAGGGCCGGCGCATTGGGCCCTACGAGTTGATCGACGAACTGGGGCATGGGGGGATGGGACATGTTTTTCTCGCCGAACGCGCCGATGGGCAATTCGAGCAGCAGGTGGCACTCAAGTGGTTGGGCGTCACGGACGCCTCCCCCGGGGCCACCGATCGGTTTCTGGCCGAGCGGCAGATCCTGGCGACGCTCAAACACCCCAACATTGCCCGTCTGCTCGACGGGGGGGTTACCGAGGCCGGACAGCCTTACTTCGTGATGGAGGTGGTGGAGGGCCAACGGATCGACGCTTACTGCAACGCACGCCAGCTCTCCATCCGCGAGCGGCTTCACCTCGTACTCGACGTGTGCGACGCAGTGCAGTACGCCCACCAAAAGCTCGTCGTGCACCGCGACCTGAAGCCGGCAAATATCCTCGTCACCGACGAGGGGCAGGTCAAACTGCTGGACTTTGGGATTGCCAAGCTCCTCGATCCGGAAGCCCTGCGCATTTCGACGAGGCCGCAGACCCGCCCCGGATGGCGCCCCATGACGCCGGACTACGCGAGTCCGGAGCAGGTGCGCGGCGCGGAGATCACGACGGCCTCGGATGTCTACCAGCTGGGCATCGTGCTCTACGAGCTGTTGGCCGGCCGTCGCCCATACTCTGTGGAGGACGAGGCCCCGAGTGAGATCGAACGCATCATCTGCGAGGAGGCGCCTAATCCTCCGAGCGCAGCGGCTACCGGGTCCAGCGACATGTCCGATGGGGTACCCACACCCGCGCAGCACCGACAGACGCTACGTGGCGAGCTCGACACGATCGTCCTAAAGGCGCTGCGGAAGGCGCCCGGGCGCCGTTACGACTCGGTGGAGCAACTGGCCGAGGACCTCCGGCGGTTTCTTGAGGGCCGTCCGGTCTCGGCCCATCCGGACCGCTGGACGTACCGGGCCGGCAAATTCGCACGTCGGCACCGAGGGGGCGTCCTGGCCGCTGCCGTCATCCTGCTGCTCCTCGTCGGCTACGGCGTCACGATCACGTGGCACTCGCAGCGGACACAGGCCGCCCTCGACCGGGCCCAACGCGAAGCCCAAAAATCTGAGCAGGTGACCGACTTTCTCGTGGGCCTGTTCGAACGGGCCGACCCGTATCAGTCCGCCGGGTCCGCCGTTCGCTTGAGTGACACACTGACTGCTCGTGAGCTGCTGGCTCAGGGCGCTGCGCGTGCCCGTCAGACGTTGTCCGACCAGCCGGAGGTACAGGCGACGATGCTGCACACGCTTGGGCGGATTTACCGGCAGCGCGGGCACCACGACAAAGCGGCGTCGCTGCTCGACGAGGCGCTTGCCGTGCAGCGGGAGCATTTGCCGTTGACCCATCCCGACCGGGCCAAGAGCCTGCACGAACGTGCCCGCCTCCTTCGGTACGAGGGACGTACACAGCGAGCCGCGCGTTTGTATCAGGAATCCCTCTCCATCCAGCGGAGCCATTTTGGCGAGAGGCACCCCGACATTGCCGACAACATCCGCGAGCTGGCCATCATTGCCGCCCGGAACGGCCGGTACGCCAAGGCCGACTCGCTCTTCCGCGAGGCGCTGGACATACGAACGTCGCTGCACGGCCGGGACCATCCCGACGTCGCCTCTGAGCTACATGCACTGGGCTTGCTCTACATCCTGCAAGGCGACCGGACCGAAGCCGAGCGGCTGCTGCGGCGCTCGCTGACCATCCGCCGACGTCACGCCGACCCCGACCATCCCCTCCTGGCCGAGACGCTCGATCGGCTGGGACAGGTGCTGGTGCAGCGAGGGAGGCTCCACGAGGCCGAGCCGCTGCTTCGGGAGGCGCAGGCCATCCGGGAGAAGCTGTTTCCCGAGGCGCATCCCTCGCGGGCTGCGGGCCTGAACAACATGGGACGGCTGTTGCGAGAACAAGGCGACTACGCCGCGGCCGATTCCCTCCACCAAAAAGCCCAATCGATCTATCAGCAGTTGTACGGGACCACGAATCTAGACGCGGCGAATACGCTCTACGAGCGAGCGCAGGCCCATCGGGCCCAGGGCGACTACACGATGGCCGAGCGCTTCTACGAGCGAGCGGCGGCGATGCAACGATCCCTCCACGGCCCCGACCACCCTGCCACCCAGCAATCTCGCAACGCGCTCATCGCGCTGTACCAGGTGTGGGGCAGGCCTGCCAAGGCGGACTCTCTTCAGTCGGGATCGACAGCGGATTCTTCCCGACCCTGACTTGGCGGACTTTCGGGCACCGGGGGGAAGAGTTGAGGGCATCCTCGGGAGACGCCACGTCGGGAACGCTGACCGACGGCGAGCGGCCATTTCTCGGCGTCCACCAGCGGTCCGCCACCACGGTTTTCGCATTTCACGGCGCCCCGCGATCAACGCACCGTGTTGACGTGTTGCCCAACGCTCGGCGTACCTCTCTTCAACGCGTGTCTTTCCGTCGGTTGCGGACGTAGTCTTCGAAGAGGAAGGAGCCGAGGTCGTCGAGCTCCGAGTAGTAGGCGCGGCCCTGGTTCGCCTCCGTCAGTTCACGCACAAAGTCGCGCAGGCCCGGATCCCGGGCAATCATGAAGGTGGTGATCGTGATGTCTTCGCGGCGGCAGATCGTGGCCTCGTCGAGCACCTTGTTCACGACCTTCCGATCCAGGCCGTAGGCATTGCGGTACATCTCCCCGTCCTCGATGTGGCAGGACGGCTTGCCGTCGGTAATCATAAAGATCTGCTTGTTGCGGCTATTGCGGCGGTGCAGAATGTCGCGCGCCCGCCGCAGTCCGGCCCGTGTATTGGTGTAGTGCGGCCCCACGTCGAGGTACGGCAGGTCCTCCACGTCCACCGTCCACGCGTCGTTGCCAAAAGCCACAATGTCGAGCGTATCCTTCGGATACTGCGTCATGATGAGCTCCGAAAGAGCCATCGCCACCCGTCGGGCCGGGGTGATGCGGTCCTCGCCGTAGAGCACCATCGAGTGGGAGAGATCGATCATCAGGACCGTCGCCATGGAGGCGTGGTGGTCCGTCTTGTGAACCTGGAAGTCGTCCTCCGAGAGGTGCCAGTCGTCCCCCACGCCCGAGCGCTTGAACGAGTTGGAGAGGGTCCCGGTGACGTCGAGGTTCGAGAGGTCGTCCCCAAACTGCCAGTCCTTCGTCTCGGGGAGCCGCTCGTCGCCCTGTCCGGTGTAGGGCGTGCGGTGGTCGCCCATGCCGCCCTTCCGCAGGTCGTTGAAGATCTCCTCCAGGGCGGACTGCCGGAGCGACCGCTCCGTGCGGGCCGTAATCTCGACCGTCTCGCCATCCTCCCCCTCTTCGAGATAGCCGCGCTTCTTCAGCTCCTCAATGAAGTCGTCGAGGTCCTTGTCCGAGCCCTCCGTGAGGTCGTACTGATCGTCGAGTTGTTGCATCCAGTCGAGGGCCTCCTCGGCGTCGCCGGCCGTGTGTTCGAGCAGCTCCTGGAAGAGATCGAACAGCTCCTCGAAGAGCGGCTTCTGACTACCGTGGCGGACGGGGTCCCATTCAGTGTATCGAAAACGCATGGGCCTGAGGCAAGGTCTGGGATAAAACGAGGATGTAGCTACGCTGAGTGCTCGACATTTGTTTTTTCTTCACGGCCGCGAGGAACCCACTTCTTACAGGGACGGGACATTCGATCCCCGCACGGCTACTCCTCACGCTCACGTTCATCCCCCCTCGTATGGAGACGCCAAATACTCCTCAGCGTCCTCGTGGGCTCCGGCCGCATCCTCCATCCGTAACACCTTTCGGTATCGGTTCACCGCAAGCTCTCGCCGTCCCAGGGCATCGTAGGCCATGCCCTGATAGAGGTAGCCAAGCATGCGGTACTTCGTGTTCTCAATATCCCGACTGGTCAGTTGCTCCAACTCGGCCAGGTGCGTGAGGGCGTCCTGGTACTGGTCCTGATAGAGACGGTCCCGGGCCAGGTATAAACGGGCCACCTCCTCCATGTGGGTGTTGTACCCGGCCTGGTCTGCTTCACAACGCTCCACGACCGATTCAAAGATCTGCCGTGCTTCGTCCCAGCGTCCCCATCGGGCATGAATTCGTCCCTCAAAGGTATGAAAAAACGGATTGTCGGGGTGTTTTTTGCGGAGGCGCTCCACCCACTCTCGACTCCGATGAAAGTCGTCCTCGTACAAGTAATGCACTTTCGCCAGGAAGTACAGGGCCTCGGTCTGTACGTAGCGACCGTTCTGGGCCGTTTCGCGGAGGTACCGCAGTCCTCGCTGCTTGTCCCCGTCCGGCAGCATCCACAGGATGGCTTTCGACAGCGAATACTCCTTCGGCAGAATCGCGACGTAGTAATCGTACATTCCCGACCCGAACACGTAGTCCCCTCGCTTTGGCGCCACCTCCTCCACTGTCTGCACGTAATTGATGGCCTTCTGGCCATTGCGAATCGTCTTCCACCAGCGCGACCGATTGGAATGGAGGCGCGCCAGGAACCCGTGGGCCGCCGCCTTGAACAGGGCCGCGTCGAAGTGATCCGGGTTCTCATCCAATAGCGCATTGCACCGATCGATGACGACGTTCATCTGCTCAGCGAACGCCTCGTCGTGCGACGTGTCCGTCAGATCGAGCATGATGGTCCACCAGAGGTTCAGCCCCTTCAGAAACGGACCGATGGGGTGGTCCGGGTACCGCTCGTCAATCGTGTCGAAGAGGGCCTTCGCCTCGTTGAATTGCATACCGTAGAGCCGGTCCAATCCTTTAGTGCCCGCAGACCGGACGAAGGGGTCGTTGAGGATGGACGACGTCCGGGCCTCAAGCCCCTGGCTGTCGGGACGCGGGGACGGATGGGTCTGCGCCTGGGCCACACGGCCGCCCCCAACGAGTAGCAGCAGTCCGGCGATAAGAAGGACGAAGGGAGGGCGCATGATCGGAGGTCGGCGTGGACGCGCTACAAACGAGGGCACTCGCGGCGGCTTCTTCTACGCACCGCCGTCGCCCGACTTCACGCCGCGCAGGCTTTTTTCGGCGAGCAGGTTCACGTCGTAGGTCTGCACCCGTCCGTTGTGCTCGCGGTGGCGGCGGCGGGCGATGCGGACGAGTCGGTCCAGCAACTCGTCGAATGGGACGCCGGAGGGCTCCCAGAGGTAAAACGAGAACGAGCCGGGAATGGTGTTTATTTCATTGAAGTAGAGCTGCCCGGTCGCCTCGTCGATCATGAAATCGATGCGCACCACCCCCGCGCACTCGAAGTGATGGAAGATGCGGACGGCCATCTCCTGGATCTCCTCGGTGCGCTCATCGGGGAGATCGGCCGGCACGATGCGGTCCTGTGCGGCCATGCCTTCCGGGGCCGCCTCGGCGGACTTCGCCCCCCTGCCCTCTCCATCTTTGGCGGCGTCTCCGTCCTCCCGCATGTACTTGTCGTGGAAGGTAAGCACCTCGTCCTCGGCCGATGCGACCGGCTCCTCGAGCACACTGGGCGTGGCCTCGTGGCGGTCGCCCAGCACCGAGCAGTTGATCTCGCGGAGCGCCTCCACGGCCTCCTCCACAACCACCTTGTCGTCGTACCGGAATGCGTCCTCAATGGCCACGTCGAGCGATGCGCGGTCCTCCGCCTGCGCGATCCCAATGGACGAGCCGCAGCGAGCCGGCTTCACGACGAGGGGGTAGTCGAGCGCAGCCTCGCACTCGTCGAGGGCCGCCTCCTCGCGGTATCCCCACTCGTCCTCCCGAAACGCCACGAAGTCGACGACCGGAATGCCCGCCGCCCGGCACACGCGCTTCGCCATCACCTTGTCCATTCCGAGGGCGGAGCCCAAAACCCCCGCACTGGTGTAGGGCACGTTAACGGTCTCGCAGAGCCCCTGGATACCGCCGTTTTCGCCCGGCCCGCCGTGCAGTCCCAGCAGCATCACATCGATGCGAGTGCGGAGCGGGGGGCGTTTGAAACGCTCCAGGGCGCCGGCCTCGCGGTCTTCGAGGAGATCGAGGTGCCCGTGCGGGGTGGGCGCGAGCGCCACCGGCGTGGCCGCCTCGCGCAGGGCGTCGAGGTCCTGGTACTGCTCCACCTCCAGCAGCGGTTCGCCGGTGTACCACGTCCCGTCTTTGGCGACGTAGATGGGCACAGGCGTATACCGGTCGCGGTCGAGCGCCGCGGCGGCCTGCAGCGCGGAGATGACCGACACCTCGTGCTCGGGGGCCACGCCGCCAAGGACCACCCCCACTTGTAGGGACTCGGAAGACACAAACACGGCAGTGCTGGTGAGAAGAACGTGGCAGGCAATCCGGAGCGCTCCCACCTATGCAGCCCTCGCAGACGGGGCGCCCTCTGAAAAACGGAGACGCGACCCTACGTACCGGACAGCGTTCACTGATTATCAGGCGATGGCCCAAAAATCCTACATTCCGGATCTGTCATTCTGAACTTGATTCAGAACCGCCTCGAACTCGCCGATGGCTCATCCGAAGAGATTCCGGATCGGGGGTCGGGAGGACGAGCCAAGGGACTTTTCGGGACGGAACTCAAAACGGTCCGGCAGCGAAGACGCGACCTCCAATGACCAAATTGCGAGGGTCGATACGAATTCCACGCACCGGTCGATCCTTACTCCCGTTCTCTCAAGTCTCAACCAAGCCCGATGCCCCGGGACCGCCTGCCGCCCGCCATCGTTGGTAGTCTCCTATGTGCCGCGGAGCTCATGCCACGGCGTTTTGCTTCTTCCTCGCCCCACCCACCAGTGCGACTGGCTGTTCTCTCGGACATTCACTCGAACCTGGAAGCGCTCGAACGCGCGTTTCGGGCCATCGACGCGGCCGACGTGGACGCCGTCTACTGCCTCGGTGACGTGGTGGGCTACAACGCCGACCCGGCCGCCTGCGTGGACCTCGTGCGGGAACGATGCGAGGCCGTGGTGCTGGGCAACCACGACGCAGCCGTGGCCGGAACGGCAGATGTCTCGCGACTCCCCCCCGATGGGCAGGAGGCCGCCCGACACAACCGCGCGCAACTCTCCGACGCCCAGCGGGACTACCTCGCGGACCGGCCGCTTCTTCATACCGACGCGAACTGCACGTTTGTCCACGCCACCCCCGACGCCCCAACGGCCTGGACCCGCCTCACGGCGTACCCGGCCGCTCAGGATCAGTTTGCCCACTTCGACACGGATGTGTGCTTCGTGGGGCACACCCATTCCCCTGCCGTCATGGCCGACACACTCGGCGTCTTTCAGGTACAGACCGGGCACCGCTACCTCATCAACGTGGGCAGCGTGGGGCAGCCCCGCGACGGCACCCCCAAGCTGAGCTTCGGCCTCTTCGACACAGAGGACGTCGCGTACGAGAACGTGCGGCTCGACTACGACGTGGCCGCGGCAGCCCGTAAAATCCGCAACGACGCCCAGTTGCCCAACCGACTCGCCGATCGCCTGGAGAACGGGACGTAACCCCCGTGTCACGTTGCGGGCATGCGACCCAGCACATGGCCCAGCCCCTCCGAGAGGAACGAAGAGTGGAAGTCGTACCCGGTCTCTCGAAGCTTCTGGGGCACGACGCGGGCGCTGGACAGGATCATCTCCTCGGCCATCTCGCCCCCGAGGGTGCGCACCAGCGCGGACGGGACGTTTAGGAACGCCGGTCGGTGCAGAATGTCGGCCAGGGTTTGCGTGTAGGTGTCCATCGTGACCGGCGACGGGGCCGTGAGGTTCACCGGTCCCTCCAGGGTGTCGGTCCAAAGGGCGTGGTAGAAGCCGCCGATTACATCGTCGGGCGTAATCCAGGGAAAGTACTGATCGCGGGCCCCGACCCGTCCCCCAAGGCCAAGCCAGAAGGCTGGCAGCATGAGACGCAGCGCGCCTCCCGCAGGCGTGAGCACGACGCCTGTGCGCATCTGCGCGACGCGAATGCCGGCGGCGGCCGCCGGGTCGGTGGCCGCCTCCCACGCCTCACACACCTCACTCAGGAAGCCGGGGTCGCGCGGCGCGCTCTCTTCGGTGATGCGGTCGCGCCCGTGGTCGCCGTAGTAGCCCACGGCCGAAGAGGAGAGGAACACATCGGGCGGATTGTCGAGCCCCGCCAGCGCCTCGGCCAACAGGCGCGTGCCGTCGGCCCGGCTGGAGTAGATCCGCTGCTTCTTGGCGGGCGTCCAGGGCCCAAACACATTTTCGCCGGCCAGGTGAATCACTGCGTCGACCCCCTCCAGCTTCTCGGCCTCCACGTGCTGGGTGCGCGGATCCCAGAGGATCTCGCCGGCCTCCGTAGGCCCGGAGCGGGTGAGCCGCCGGACAGTGTGGCCGCCCGCCGTAAGGAAGGGGACAAGCTGCGAGCCGATCAGGCCGGACGCCCCACTCACGGCCACGGTCAGCGATTCTCCGTTGGGATTGTAGTGACGGTGCAGCGACAAGTCGCGGCGGGTCACGCGGTGGCGGTACGCAAACTGGCGGCGGAGCTCGTCCTCCAGCCAGGGCGCCGCCTGTCGGCCCAGCGCGCCGCCCGGGGGCTCGTACTCGATTCGGTCGGTGAGCGTGGTGCCGGCGTGGTCGTTTGCCGCCGGTTCAAACCGGTGAGTATGGTTCCAGTACGGAAACGGCCCCTGCACCTGCCGATCACAAAACTGCCGCCCCGCCACCACGTCGTGGTGCTCGGCCACCCACCGGAGCGCCAGCGGACCCGGCCCAATGCGTAGCGTCGCCCGGTCCCCCTCGCCAATCCCCTCGAACCGTTCCAGCCGCACCGGGGCCCACGGCGGCACGAGCCGCTCGAAGGCCCCAGGCCGGGCGTGCCACGCAAAGAGGGCGTCGGGGGAGGCGTCCAGGGAACTTGAAGCCGTAAACGTGCGCATGGCGACGGAGGCAGACACGTGAGCAGAAATGCATTGAGAAGGGATGTAATGGACTCGTCGGCGCCGATGGCAGTTTCGCTGCTCATCCCCCTCCAGCAGAACGCTTGAATGTGGGTAGAACTGAAACAGTGTCGTCCGACCTCGGTGAACATAGGGTAAACTGACAACCATGCCCGCCCCTGTGCGCAGAAGGGCTGATCGCAGCCATTGAGGCCGTCCCGCGATACGCAGTCCCGTTCCTGTTTCCGTACTGTTTCCACACCTGTTACCTGTCCGCATCATGAAGCTCACGCCGCTCGATATCCGCAAGCGAGAGTTCGACCGCAGCCTTCGCGGGTACGACCCGCAGGAGGTCGAGGCCTTTCTCGACATGGTCGCCGAGCAGTGGCAGGACTTGGAGGAGGAGCACCGCCGCCTTGAGAAAAAAGTAGAGGAACTGGAAGGCCAGATGGAGCACTACCGGAAGGTGGAAGAGGCCCTCCAGACGGCTCTCGATCAGACCCGCGAAAACGCGGAGCAGCAAATCGAGAACGCCCGCGAGAAGGCCCAGAACATCATAGACAAAGCCAAGGCGGATGCCCGCGCCATGGAACGGGAGGCTGAGAAGACGATCGCTGAGGCCGAAGCAACGGCCGACGATATCAAGCGGGAGGCGCGCAACGAGCGTGAGAAACTCAGGGCCGACGTGCAACGCCTCCGTACCCGGCGCACCGAAGTGGTTGCGCAACTCCGGGCGTTTCTCCAATCCGAGTTGGAGGTACTGGAAGAGCACGACGCGGCGGACGCCCCGACCTCCCCCGAGCCCGACGCGGCGCCGACTCCGGACGACCCGCCCGAGACCACACCGTCGGCCCCGGAGGACGCTCCCCCGTCCGGGCCGGGCGCCCCATCGGAGACGAAACCGGCTGGTCCCGACCTTTCCGCGGCCCACCCCGACGACACCAATATGGGGGCCTCGTCGGATCGCAAGGAGGCCGCGCCCGCCTCAGTCGGCACGAACGATCCGGAAGCATCTCCGCCCCCCACCACGACCGATTCCTCCCCGGAGGACATCTCCCCTGAGGAAACTCCCGGCGACGGGGAGGAAGGTGAGGCGAAGGATCCCAACCCGCTCGATGACCCGATTGGCGAAGCGCCCAGCAACGAGGCATCGCCCGATGCAATCGATCCGCTGGAGGAGATCGACGTGGCCGATTCGGAGGAGACAAGCGACCGGCCGCCCTCTGAGGTCTTTACCGACGACGTGGCGACCGCAACCGAGCCGCCGGCCCGTCCCTCCTCGTCCCGCAAACGCGGCAACTCGTACGACCCGTCGTCTTTCGCACCGGCCCCCGAGGAGGAGGCCGACGCCCCCTCCACGCCTGACGCTGAGAGCCCACCGTCCGAAGACGAGGCAACGGAAGCGTCCAATCCCTCTCCGGACGTAAACGCTGAACGGAACGCGAACGAGACCACAGACAAGCAAAAGCGAATGCGCACCGACGAACAGGCCACCTCGGAAGAGATCGAGAAGATCTGGAACATCCTCGACGACATGGATGAGTAACCCCCCGCATTGGAGTATCTCGGTGGGCTCACAGTCTCCCCACCCCCTGAAGCCGTGACCGTCCCGCATTCGCGTCCGGAACGAGGTGACGGGGAACCTTCTGCCCCCCGTCCGTTCCCACTCCCCACCAACAGAGCAGGGCCGCGGAGCCGGTCCGTCATCGCTCTGTCCTTCATCCACGCCTTCGCACCCGTTTCTCGCCTCTACGCCCGTATGTCGCCGTCCGCCGATCCGTCCGCCTTCACCGCCGGGGGCACGGCCGCCTACCGACAGCAGATTGACGAAGCCGCCGCGGCCCTCCCAGAGGTCTCGTCGCCCGCCGTCGGCATCCTGCACGACGCCTCCCCCCCTCCGCTTCTGGGAGACACAGCCGCTCACACGATCCCGTACGCCGACATTCCCCACGTCCCGGCGTCGGAGGGTACGCTCACAGTGGGTACACTCGGGGGGACGTCGGTGGTGGAGCTGAGCTCCGCCCTGCACCTCTACGACGGCCACACGCCCCGCGAGGTGACTTTCCCGGTCCGCATGCTTGCGACGGCTGGGGTCGAGGCCCTGGTGCTGACCGGCCCGGCGGGGAGCGTGAACCCGCAGTTTGGGCGGGGCGACCTGATGCTGCTGACCGACCACATCAATTTTCAGGGGCACAACCCGCTCGTCGGGCCGAACGTGGAGGAGTGGGGCCCCCGCTTTCCCGACATGACTGAGCCATACGACGCAGCCCTGCAACGGATGGCCGGCGACGTGGCGCGCGAGGAGGGCCTATCGCTACAGAAGGGCATCTACCTGGCTCTGCTCGGCCCAAACGAGGAGACGACGGCCGAGCACCGCATGGCCCGCCGCCTGGGCGCCGACGCTGTGGGCACAAGCATGACGCCCGAAGTCATTGCTGCCCGCCATATGGACCTGCAGGTCCTTGCCCTCAGCCTGATTACCGACCGGCACCTCTCCGGCGACGGTGCCACGCCTCCCACGGACGACACACTCCACACGGCACGCTCCCGCCTGCGCCGCCTCTTGATGGGCATCGTGACCCAGCAAGGCACGGCCGACACGGCTCCGTAGCCAGTGCCCCCCCCACATCGTGTCCCCTCAGCCCCGGGTTTCGCCCCGCATCCCCCCTGTCCCGCATGGAATCTCCTTCCTCCCCGTCCGCTCCCTGGCAGGTCCACAAGTTTGGCGGCACCAGCCTCGCCGATCCCGGGCGCATCGAGCACGTGGCCTCGCTCCTCGACGCCCGCGAGCCGCCCCTGGCGGTGGTCGTCTCGGCCATGAGCGGGGTGACGGACCAACTGCTCGACCTCGCCGACCGCGCCCCAAACGACGACAACAACCTCGACGCCCACCTCCAGGCCCTGCGCGATGACCAGCGGGCCGTCGTGACCGACCTCTTGGACGGCACGGCCGCCACCTCGGTGCTCGGTACGCTGGACGAGGACATGGACGACCTAATCGACGTCCTCCGCGCCACGCGCCTCATGGGGACCGTGCCCACAACGACGCGCGACCTCGTGGCCGGCTACGGCGAACTGTGGTCGGCCCGCGTACTGGGCGCCGTGCTGCGGGCCCGGGGCCTGGACGCCGCCGTCTGCGATGCCCGCGAGGTCCTGGTCGTGACCCACGAGGACCTGGGGCCGGTGGTTGACTGGGAGGCCACCCAGGCGCGATTCGCCGACTGGCAGGCCGCCCACGACGACGCCGACGTGATTGTGGCCACCGGCTTCATTGCCTCGACCCCCGACGGGGTCCCCACCACGCTGGGCCGCAACGGCTCGGATCACTCCGCGGCCCTCTTTGCCGCCCTGCTCGGGGCGGAGGCTCTCACGATTTGGACCGACACGGACGGCGTCATGAGCGCCGATCCCCGCTACGTCCCCGATGCCCAGCGCCTCGACGCGTTGTCCTACGAGGAGGCGATGGAACTGGCCTACTTCGGCGCGGGCGTCATTCATCCGCGCACCCTCGCCCCGGCCGTGGAGCACGAGGTTCCTATCACCATCCGCAACACCTTCGCGCCCGAGCGACCCGGCACCCGCATCCACCTCGACGGCGACGGCGCGTCGGCCGTGAAGGGCTTCTCTACGATCGACGACGTGGCGCTGCTCAACCTGGAGGGCAGCGGCATGATTGGCGTGCCGGGCATCGCCCGTCGCCTCTTCGACGCGCTGGAGGACGAAGGGGTCTCCGTCATTCTTATTTCGCAGGGCAGTTCCGAGCACTCGATCTGTTTCGCCGTGCCGCAGTCGCAGGCGCACGTGGCCCGCAAGGCCGCCGAGCAGGCCTTCTACGCCGAGCTCGACCGCGGCCAGATCCGGCAGGTGGACGTCACCCCCAACTGCAGCATCCTCGCCGTAGTGGGCGACCAGATGGCGGGCACGCCCGGCGTGGCCGCCACCTTCTTTGGCGCGCTGGGCGAGGCGAGCGTGAATGTGCGGGCCATCGCCCAGGGCTCCTCGGAGCGCAACATCTCGGCGGTGGTAGACGGCGACGACGCCCGCCGCGCCCTCCGGGCCGCCCACGCCGGATTTTACCTCTCCAACCGCACCCTCTCAATCGGCATCATTGGGGCCGGCAACGTGGGCGCGGCCCTGCTCGATCAGATCCACGATCAGGCCGAGCGCCTGCGCGAGGAGCAGGACATCGACTTGCGGGTGCGCGGCATTGCCACGTCCTCCACCATGCTCCGCGCGGAGAAGAGCTTGGACCTTGCCGCGTGGCGCGACGCCCTCGCCGACGGCGCCGCGACCGACCTCGACGCGTTCGCCGACCATGTGGAGACCGAGTACCACCCCCACACAGCGATCGTCGACTGTACGGCGAGTAACGCGGTGGCCCGGCACTACGCGGACTGGCTGAACCGCGGGATCCACGTGGTGACCCCCAACAAGCGGGCCAATACCGGTTCCTGGGAGACGTACCAGACCCTCCAGACCGCCAGCCGGGGCGTGGGGCCGCGCTACCTGTACGAAACCACTGTGGGCGCGGGCCTGCCCATCCTGCAGACGCTCAACAGCCTCACCGAAACGGGCGACCGGGTGCATCGGATCGAGGGCATCCTCTCCGGCACGCTGTCGTACCTCTTCAATGCGTTCGACGGCGAGCGTCCCTTCTCGTCCATCCTGCAACAGGCCAAAGACGAAGGCTTTACCGAGCCCGACCCCCGCGACGACCTCTCCGGCATGGACGTGGCGCGCAAGGTGGTCATTCTGGCCCGCGAAATGGGCGTGCCGCTGGAACTCGACGAGGTGGCAGTCGACGGCCTCGTGCCCGAGGCGCTACGGGAGGGCCCGGTGGATGCGTTTTTGGAACACCTGCCGGAGCACGACGCCGCCATGACCAAGATTCTCCGCGACGCGCAGGCCGAGGATCAGGTGCTCCGCTTCGTGGGCAGTGTCACGCGGGACGGGGAGGCCTCGGTGCGCCTGCGCCGCTACCCGCTCGACCACGCCTTCGCCCGTATCCGCCACACGGACAACATCGTCCGCTTCCAGACGGACCGCTACGACGAGACGCCACTCATCGTGCAGGGCCCCGGCGCCGGGCCGCAGGTCACTGCGGCAGGCGTGTTCACGGACCTACTGCGGTTGATGTCGTAATTCGCTGGGGGCATTGGGAGGACAGAGTACTGAATGAGATCTTGGGGGCGGGAACAGAACGGAAGCTCGGCGAGGTGTGAACATATCGGCGAGGGTACCGCCGAATCACACCTCCTCCTGAAGAATACCCCAATGAGAAAATGCCCCAATGGCCGACCAAGTAACCGCATTCGCTCCCGCCTCCGTGGGCAACGTGGCGGTAGGGTACGATGTGCTGGGCAGTGCCCTCGACGTGCTGGGCGATCGGGTGACGGTGAGGCGCCTTGATGCGCCTGGGGTCCGGATTGGGACCATTACCGGACGCGTGACGGACCTCCCCACGACTCCAGAACAGAACACCGCCAGTGTCGCGCTGTCGTCGCTCCGGGACGCGGCGGCCGTGGATCACGGGTTCGAGGTGTCGATTGAGAAGGGCATCCCGCTGGGGTCGGGTCTGGGCGGATCCGCGGCCTCCGCCGTGGGTGCCGTAGTGGCCGGGGCCGCCCTGCTGCCGGGCACGTGGCCTCCCGAGGACCTGCTGCCGCACGCCCTGGCCGGCGAGGCGGTGGCCAGCGGCGACTGGCACCCCGACAATGTGGCTCCCTGCCTGTTTGGCGGCCTCCAGCTCACCCGTGCCATGGACCCGCCGGACGTGGTTTCCGTGCCGGTGCCCGACCGCATTCGGTGCGTCCTAGTGCGTCCCCACCGGGTGGTGGCAACCCAGGAGGCCCGCGCGTGCCTGCCCGATCACATTCCGCTCGCCGACGCTGTGCGGCAGTCGGCCCACCTGGGGGCGTTCGTGGCAGGCTGCTACCGCGAGGACCTTGCGCTCATTGGACGGGCCCTGCGGGATCTCATCGTAGAGCCGCACCGGGCCGCCCTCGTGCCCGGCTTCGCGGACGTGCAGGACGCAGCGATGGACGCAGGGGCGCTGGGCTGCTCACTTTCGGGGGCCGGACCCAGCCTCTTCGCGTGGACCGATGGTCCGGACGAGGCCGAGCACGTGCGGAACGAGATGGTGGACGCCTTCGACCGGCACGACACCGCCACCGACGCCTGGATCTCTCCGATTCCGTCCCAGGGCGCTCGCCTCGTTGTCTCACGCGCGTCCGAGACCTGACCCCCTTCCCACGCGCCCCCTCCACGCCTACATGCCTCATACCCAGCATGCCCCGGCCAAAATCAACCTGGGCCTCCACGTTCTCCGCGAACGCCCGGACGGGTACCACGACGTGGAAACGGTGCTGCACCGGATCGACTGGGCCGACACGATTACGGCCACGCTGGCGGACACCCTGTCGATGACGTGCTCGGATCCGTCGCTGCCCACCGACACGGACAACTTGTGCCTCCAGGCGGCCTACCGCTTGGCAGCGGCATTCGACGTGTCGGCCGGCGCGACCCTCCACCTCGACAAGGACGTACCGTACGGCGCTGGGTTGGGCAGTGGCTCCAGCGACGCCGCCGCGACGCTCCGACTCCTCACAGAGCTATGGGGCCTGGACCCATCGCCGGAGCGACTCCACGAGATTGGAGCATCCATCGGGTCCGACGTGCCGTTCTTCCTGCAGGATGCGCCTGCAGCCTACGCAACCGGACGGGGCGATTCCCTCTCCCCGCTGTCGACCACCGAGGGGGCTTATCGCGTGCCATTTCCGATGCTCGTGGTCGTGCCCCAGGTTCAGGTGTCGACGCCGTGGGCCTACGCCCAGGTCTCCCCCAATGCCACGAATCGTCCCCACTTGCCGCGGCTCGTCACGTCGAACGACCTGGCGCAGTGGCGATCGGCCCTCACAAACGACTTTGAGACGCCCGTCGTGGCGGCGGAGCCGGCGGTTGCCACGGCCCGGGCCGCCCTCCAAGAGACGGACGCGGCGTACGTGTCGCTGTCGGGATCGGGCGGGGCAGTGTACGGCCTCTTCAAGACCATCGAGGCCGCCCGGGCGGCGCGAGCGGACATTCGGGCTCCGGCGCGGCGCGTTCACCTCGTGGCACCTGCCGAGTAGACTCCCTCTGCTACACCGATGGCGCCTACGGATACGGAAGGGGTGTTCCCTCGGAAGGACTCCCCCCAGAGCAGTGTGGGATGCCTGCCGTGAGCCCCACCGGTGGAGCGACGGACCGGTGGGACGCGCCCCTCGGCGCCATCAGATGCGGCTGTAGTATTGATCGTCGTCGTCCCCCTCGTCGTCGACCATATAGTCGTCGGACGGGACCTCGAGGTAGGCCATGAGCCAGTCGAGGGCCCACACCTGCTTCTCCACCCCATCCCAGTTGTAGCCACTCTCGATCCGGTCGGCGACCCGCTCCCAATCGACGGTCCAGTCTTCGTAGACCTCGAAGGTGAAGTGATGCTCGTCGGTCTCGAAGTGCAGCGCCCCTTCGTCGGGGTCGTAAATGGTGTTGGCGCCGCCATCCTCACGGGCGAGCTTGGCCCCGAGTACGATCAGCGGGACCTTGAATCGGTAGTCCATCTTCTCTACCTGCTCGGCCTGGCTAATGAGGAAGTTCGCCAAGGTGGCACAACCGTCGCTCACCTCCATGGCCGCCTGGGCCGCCTGCTGAGTGGTCGGGTCGGCGTCTACCTTGTCGAGCGCCGCCTCCACCGGCGGCCACACCTCGACCGGTTCCTCTTTTTTGGTCGTGTCTTCCTTACGCGGGATGACTACGGTACGATTTTCGATATCCACGGGTTTGAAATCGTTGGTTGCAGAACCGGCCGCACAACTTGCACGACCGTGCATTCCCAGTTTTGTGTGCAGTGAGTGATGCAGTATGTAAGATGACGGTGGGTGGGCGAACATTCAACCGTGTGCGACCGCAGGGCTAGCAATTACAGATTGGATACGATCGTCCCCCGCGTCGGGGCCCATACCGGGGCTCAGTCCGTTCCGGTACGCTCGGCGTCGAGCTCTGCCTCCAGCGCCAGGGCCGTCTCCACCAGTTCTTCCTCCATGCCGGACAGCTCGTCGTGTTGCCCCACGTATTGACGCACCGCCTCTTCCAGTCCCGACTCGCGGGTCACCACGGTGCGCCGTTTGCGCTCGGCCGGGTCCACCGCCCGCTCGATGCCGGTTACGGTGTCGGCGGGGGCGAGGGCGTCTCGGAGGCGGGCCTGGTCGACCTGGGCTACTTGCTCCTCTGCCACCCGGTAGCGGACGCGGACGATGGCGTCGGCCACGTCCCGCTCCCGGATCGACTCCAGGATCCGCTCGGTCGGCTCCTCCGTGTCCCGCACGTCCACCTGCACGGCCACGAAGGGGCGGGCCGGGGTTTCGACGAACGTGGTGCGGGTCACCGGGTCGCGCGAGGGATCAATATCCACCAGCCGGACTCCCTTCGCCTCGTCGTGCTCATTGAACGTGACGCGCTCGATGCTTCCGGCGTACACCACCGGCGGGTGGCCGTCTTCGTTGCGGTCCTGGGGCCGGTGAATGTGCCCGAGTGCCACATAGTCGATGGGGCGCACGGCGAGCTGGCCCACTGTAAATTTCGGCGCCGACGCGATCGTGGTGGTGTGCTCCGACCCGGCCAGGGCGGCGCCCTGCACGGTGACGTGGCCCGCCAGCACGGTGGGCACGTCTGGGGCGAGGGTCCGCTCGGTGCCGTCGCCCATCACGCCGGTGCCCCGCTCCAAAATTTCGTCCGTGCGGCGCTGGATGTACGTTACGTAATGCTCCTCAATGAACTGACGCAGTTCGTCGGGCGACATGGTGCGGTACTCGTCCTTCGCCAGGATCTGGCTCCGGATGGGCCACGGCAGGGGAATGAGCTGTAGTGGGCCGCTCTGAGTCTCAATCACCTGAACGCTCGGGGCCGGCTTGCGGTAGCAATGAACCTCGCCGGCGATGTGGTCGAAAATATCGAGCGACGAGGCGCGGCCAAACGTGACGGGGTGATCGTGGTTGCCCACGATGAGCACGATGGGGATGCCGGCCTCGGCCAGTGGCCGAAGGGCCTGCACGAAGATCTTCTGCTGCGTGGGGGTGGGGTCGGCCGTGTGGTAGGCATCGCCACAGAACAGGAAGGCATCCACGTCCGCGTCCAGGGCCCGCTGCACCACCGCCTCGAGGGCGTTGCGCACATCCAGCAGCCGCGTGTTGAGGCCCGTCTCCGGATCGCGGCGGCCGTGGGTCTTCACCCCAAGGTGGACGTCGGCCGTGTGCAGTAGTTTCACGGAAGCGTTTCGGTTGGTGGAGGACGTTTTTCGTGAATCGGTGGCGCGCCGGGCGTGGGAATGTCTGTACACGTCTCTGCACCCCCCGCTCCCCCTCAAAACAGGATCGCAACGGCTGGGGACGTGGCCCCGGCGATTCGCGTCGGACCTACCAGCCTACTCGACCGCCGTCCTGGGCATCGGTGGTATCCTCGGGTGGGCCGTAATTTTGCACCAGCGGGAAGGTGGTCTTCGAGAGCTTCACGTCCTCAGCCTCCTTGACCTGCCGATAGTAGTCGCCCACCAGAAAGAGTGCGCTGTGGGCCCCCTGTCCCCAAAAATTAGTCCGGAAGGTAAGGCGTTGATCTTCGAACCCCACCCAGGCGCCGCTCACCAGTTCGGGGTGCATCATCATAAACCAGGTGTCGGCCGCGCGGTCGGTGGTGCCGGTTTTGCCGGCCAAGTCGTACGCACCGAGATCGAACTGCGTGCGGATGCGCACGCCGGTGCCGTAATCGACGACGCCCCGCATCATGTCGACGACCGTGTAGGCGGTGCGCTTGGACAGGGCCTCCCGCGGGCTGGGAGACGCCTGCCAAATCAGGTTGCCGTATCGATCCTCAATGCGAGTAATAGCCACCGGGGTGTTGTAGAGACCGCCGTTGGCGAGGGTGCTGTAGGCGGCGGCCATGTCGAGCAGTCGCACGCTGCTCGTGCCGAGCGAGATGGAGGGAACGGGCTGGAGATCGCGGTCGGGAATGCCCATGCGGCGGGCGTACCGGGCCACGGTCTCGGGGTTGAGGTCGAGCGCAAGCCGGGCCGTGATCGTGTTTTTCGAGTTGGCGAGGCCCTGGCTCAGCGTAAGCATTTCGCCGGAGGACTCGCCCCCGTAGTTTTTGGGCGACCAGGTGGTATCGGCCCCCACATCCTCCCAAGTAAAGGTGCTGTCGAGGAGCGTGTCGTAGGGCGAGTACCCGTTGTCGATGGCGGCGGTGTAGGTGAAGGGCTTGAAGGTGGACCCGGGCTGGCGTCGTGCAATGCCCACTTTGTCGTACTTATCGGTCTCGAAGTCCCGCCCCCCAATCCACACCTTCACGTGCCCGTTGCGGGGATCGAGCGAGACGAGGCCCGCCCCAAGCTGACTCTTCGCCGTCTTCAGCGAGTCAAGGAACGAGTCGTTGCCACGGAGCCGGTCGACCGCCGCCCTCGGCCCCATGCCCCGGGCCCGGAGGGTGTCGTAGCGTGTGGTTTGACGGATGAAGTCGTTCAGCACTCCAGGGTTCGTCTCCCAAAAATGCGCAAACGGCTCGTAGTCTTCGCCCGGCTTCAGGGAGCGGTAGTCCGCCAGCGTACTGCTGTAGAGCCCCGGCGACGGCTCGCTCCACTGGTACCCCACTACTTTTTGGAGGCCCGACATCTGCGTTTTCACCGCCGCGCGCGCCATCTCTTGCAGCCGCGAATCGAGTGTCGTGTAGACGCGGAGACCGTCCCCATAGATGTCCTGACCGTGGAGGGGATGATTCTCATACTGATCGTCGTTGGCCCACGCAGACAGCGTTTTCCGGATGTGCTCCGCGAAGTAGGGCGCCAGGCTGGCGGAGAGCCGCGAGGAATGGTAGTTCGCCTGCACGGGCGTGTCGGCGTGCTTCTGGTAGTAGGAGGCGTCGAGAAATCCGTTCGACGCCATTAGGCGCAGAACCACATTTCGACGCTGCTTCGCGTTCTGCGGATTCCGGACTGGGTTGTAGTACGTGGTGGCCTTGAGTTGCCCGATCAGGGTGGCGGCCTGGAGGGGGCTCAGTTCGGCGGCCCGCTGCCCAAAGTACGTGTGCGCCGCGGACTCGATGCCGTATACGTTGCCCCCAAAACTTACGGTGTTCAGGTACATCTCGAGGATCTCCCGCTTCGTGTAGCGCCGCTCCAGCTCTACCGCCGTCACCATCTCTTTCAGCTTGCGCTCGATGGTCACCGCGTAGCCTACCTCCTCGTTGTAGAGGTTGCGGGCGAGTTGTTGCGTGATGGTCGATGCGCCCCGAAAGCCTCCCGTCAAAATATCGACCACCGCGGCCATGATGGCCTGCGGATCCACCCCCCAGTGCTCGTAGAAGCGCTGATCCTCCGTGGCAATGAGGGCATGCTTCACGTGGGGCGAGATACTGTCGTAAGGCACCCAGGAGCGGTTTTGGCGGGCGTACCGGGCCAGCTCTTTGCCATCGGCCGTGTAGGCGATGGTGGCCAGCTGCATGGTGGGGTCCTCGAGGCTTTCCGTGGACGGAATATTGTCCGTGAGCGTCCACACGTAGAGCCCGAAGCCCAAGGCCCCTACCACCAGGAGCCCCGTAAGCACCGAGAGCACCACGGCGGCCTGCGCCTTCATGGGGTCCGCAATCCGGTCATAGAAGAACCCACGTAGACCGGTGGTGGGACGCGCGCCTGTCTCGTCTTCCGGCGATCCCTTCTCCTCGCGCGCCGACCGGTCACTGAAGTACTGGTCGAGCTCTTCGTCGGAATAGGACCACTCAGACATGGACCGGCGGGCAGGTGAACAAGAAAGTGAGCGCGAAAAGCAGGCCGATCGTCCCCGAGACGGTCGGCGGCGCGGCGCTACAGTGGGACCGATTCAATGACCCGAGCGCGCGCGCCGTTCCACCGATGAAGGTGAAAGCCCTCCCCGTCCAAACGCGCGAAGGTTCGTTCTTCGTACCAATTTCCCGTATTTGCATAGACGCCGTGCGGCCCGTCGTGCAGGGCCGGCACATGACTGTGGGCCAGCACTACGCCATCAACACCGTTGTGCCGGAGGAGGGTGAGGGCGCGACGGTAAAGGATATCGGCGACGGGGGTGTCGTCGTCACGATCGTGAAGTCGCCGGCTCACCCATCGGGCCAGCCCCAACCCCGTGTCGGCCGGCAGGGCCCGGTAGAGCCGCGTCGACACCGGGTGGCGGAGCAGGGTACGCAGCCAGGTGCGGGACTGGTGATCGGCCGTCAGGGCATCGCCGTGGGCGAGGTGCAGGCGGGCCCCGAAGTGACGAGTCTCCGTGGACCCCGGGACCATTGTCACCCCTAGTTCCTCCGAGAAGTGATCTTGGTGCCAGGGATCGTGGTTGCCCAACAGGTACGTCACCGGCACGCCCTGATCGGTCCAGCGGGCGAGCAGCCCCTGAAACCGGACGAATCCCTTGGGGACGAGGTGCCGGTACTCGATGTATCCGTCGAACACGTCCCCGAGCAGATAGAGATGATCGACCTCGTCCTCATGTGCTTCGAGGCATTCGATGAGGGCCTGCTCGTTTCGCCGTTCCGACGAGTCCTCTCCACGACCAAAGTGCATGTCGGAAACAAAGAGAACCACAGGATCGACCAGAGAGCGGACCGAGCGACAAGATTGTGAAGGCGGAGGGTCCCCGCACCGCTCCTCCCCGAACGGTCAGCGCGGAGAGTCGTACGGTTCTGTTGAGCCGTTTGGAGTCGACTGACGGCCTCACTGTTCCCCAACGACGTTCCGCACACATGCCGCGACGCACCCAGTACCGGCCGCCCACGCAGTTCTCGGTTATGCCGCCGGTCATCAAAAACCTCCTCGTTCTCAACGGCCTGTTCTTCCTGGCTCAGTTTTTGGCGGCGGAGACGGTGGCCAGTTCGTCGATCCTGGCGAGCGTGCTTAACCTCATGCCCCTCTACCCCCCTGGCACCATGGGGCCCAACTTTTGGCCGTGGCAGCTGATTTCGTACAGCTTTCTCCACGGGAGCTTTGGGCATTTGTTTTTTAATATGTTCGCCCTCTGGATGTTTGGGGTGCAGGTTGAGAACCGATGGGGCTCTCAGCGCTTCGTGTTCTTCTACTTCGCCTGTGTCATTGGCGCGGCCCTTACCCACCTGGCGTTCGTGAGCAGCCCCATCCCCACGGTGGGGGCCTCCGGCGGGGTCTACGGCATTCTCCTCGCCTTCGGGATGATGTTTCCGAATCAGCCGATCTACATCTGGTTTCTGTTCCCAATCAAGGCGAAGTGGCTCGTGATTGGATTCGGCGCGCTAGAGCTCTACTCGGCCGTCACCGGCACCCAGGCCGGCGTTGCGAACTTTGCGCACCTTGGGGGCATGGTGTTTGGGTTCCTGCTCATCCAGTACTGGCGCGGCAAGCTGCCGGTGGAGCCGGATCGGGTAATGCGGTGGTAAGGGCGTTCCGGGATGTCCTGAGTACCGCCAAGTCGATTCTTTTCACTGAAGGAATGCGCCCCTTAAAGACGCTGCCCCTACACCAATGTGACGATCAGTAATTCGAGGAAGAGCGGGCGGACGGAGGGACTCCCCGAGCAAACCTTGCCTCGACTGCACGGTATAAGCCCTCGTATTTCGGTCCGGTCGCCGGGTGAGGGGCGTGGCGACCTTCACGTCTGCTTCCGATGGGGTTCAACAGCCCAGCAACTGATCGTGAACGACTTCAAAACGTGGTATTACCAGCAGCCTCCGGCGCTGCGCACCATTATCACGATTAACGTGGTGGTGTGGGTCGCCATGCAGTTCCTGAACCTGTGGAGTGCTGGGCTGGCATTCGTGCAGGCCCACCTCGCCCTGCACCCGGTGTTTCCCGACATTCTGCTGGAGCCCTGGCAGCTCGTCACGTACAGCTTCATGCACACCGGGCTGCTGCACATTGGAGTCAACATGCTCTTGTTGTTCTGGGTGGGGCGGGAGTTTGAGCAGATGCACGGGTCGCAGCAGTTCTGGACCGTCTACCTCACCACAGCGGTGGGCGGGGCCCTTATCTGCCTCCTGCTAAGCCCCCTTGCCCCCAGCATTGCCGGGGGCATGGTGAGTGGCCGTAGCATTCCAGTGCTCGGTGCTTCGGCGTCGGTGCTCGGGGTCCTCACCACAGTGGCCATCTTGTACCCCTACAAGCAGATCCGGCTGCTCTTTTTTGGGGTCGTGCCCCTGTTGTGGGTGGTGGTCGGATTCTTGGCCATCGATGCGCTGATGGCACTGCGGCCAGGGGGCAATACGGCCGTGGCGGCCCACTGGGGCGGCGCCCTCACCGGCTTTCTTTACGCCAAGAGCCAGCAGGGCGAGCTGGGCGTGCTATCGGGCGGCGGCCCCTTGTTTGGGAGCGGCTCGTCCCGGCGGTCGTCGCCGGGCCTGCTAACTCGACTCAAGGGCTGGTTCCGCACTACCAACTCGGCCAGTGAGGGTCCGACGCAGCGCACGGGCGGGTCCGACGGCGCACCCAGTCGATCGTCCGACCGCACCGAAGAGGTGGACCGCATCCTCGACAAGATTAGCGAAAACGGCTACGAGTCGCTCAGCGACGAAGAGAAGCGCATTCTGTACGAGGCCAGCGAGTCGTAGGGGAGCTCCCGACGAACGTGCGCCCGTGACGCCGGGGGCATGGGACTTCGGATCTCTACGGAGACGTCTTGACCAGCGGGAGCCTCCGGCACGTGTCCTCGTAGAACCTTCGCACTCGACTTTCGGCACTGACCCTGTATTGTCTATGGAACGACCTCGCCGCTCTTCCCGCCCCGTCCAGGTGGGCGACGTGCAGATTGGGGGCGACGCCCCCGTCTCGGTGCAGACCATGACCGTTTCCAAAACGCATGAGGTGGACACCACCCTCGACGAGATTGAGCGGGTGGCCGAGGCGGGCGCCGACATTGTGCGCGTGGCCGTGCCCCGCCCCGAGGACGCCGACGCGCTGGCGGATATCGTACAGGGTGCCCCCGTCCCCATTGTGGCCGATATCCACTTCAACTACCAGTACGCACTCAAGGCCATCGAGGCGGGCATCGACAAGGTGCGCATCAACCCCGGCAACATCGGAAAGCGCGAGTGGGAGCGCGAGGTGCTGGAGGCCGCGAAAGAAGCGGGCGTGCCCATCCGCATCGGCGTCAATGCCGGCTCGTTGGAACAGGACATTCTCGACAAGCACGGCTACCCGAAGCCGCAGGCCCTCTTCGAGAGTGCCATGCGCCACGTGGAGGTGTGCCACCGCAACGACTTCGAGGACATTGTCATCTCGGTGAAGCACTCCGACCCCTACATGATGATTCAAGCCTACCGCAAGGTGGCCGAGGAGACGGACTACCCACTGCACCTGGGGGTCACAGAGAGCGGCACGCTCGACACCGGCACGGTCAAGAGCTCCATCGGGATTGGCGCGCTACTGGCCGACGGCATCGGCGACACGATCCGGGTTTCCCTCGCCGCCGACCCAGTCGAAGAAGTCAAAGTGGGCCACCGCATTCTCAAGTCGCTCGGCATTGGGCGGCCCGGGGTCAACATCATTGCCTGTCCCACCTGCGGCCGGCTGGTGGGCGACCTCTTCAGTGTCGTGGAGGAGGTAGAGGAGGCCATCGCCGAGAAGAGCTTCGACAAGAACCTGGACGTAGCTCTCATGGGCTGTGCCGTGAACGGGCCGGGCGAGGCCGAAGGAGCCGACCTGGGCATCTCGCTGGGCCGGGGCCGCGCGCACTTCTTCAAGCACGGCGAGGTTGTGGACACGATCCCTGAAGACGAGATCGTGGACACGGTCCTGGAGGCCATCGAAAACTGGGACGAGGAAAACGCCGACGAAACCGACGACGCCCCCGCGGCCGGCGATGGGGCCCCGGCGGATGAGGAGGAGGCTGACGCGGCCGACACGACGGGTGTGACGAAGCCGGACTTGCCGACGTCGTAGCCCCCCCCACGCCGCTACCCGATCGCCGCTACCCGATGGTGAGGCCCTCCCGACTGTCGATGAGGGCCTGGGCGGAGGCCTGGAGGGCCGCCCGCTCATCGTCACTCAACTCCGGATCCACCCGCTTTTCCATTCCCTCCAGCCCCACGACGCACGGGACGCTCAGGCACACGTCGTCAATGCCGTACGCGCCTTCGGGTCGCGTGCTCACCGGCAGTACGTTCTGCTGGTCTTCCAGGACGGCCCGCACGATGCGCGCAATGACCACCCCGATGGCCGTGTCCGTGTGTCCCTTCCGGTCGATAATCTCGTAGGCCGCATCGCGCGCCTGCTCGAAAATGCCCTGCATCGTGTCGGGGTCCCACTCCTTCCCCAGCACGGTACGCTGGTGGATGGTTTGACCGCCGATGGTGGCGTTGCTCCAGATGGGCACCTCCGAGTCGCCGTGCTCGCCCAGGATGTAGGCGTGTACCGAGCGCGGATCCACGCCGTAGTGTCGGCCCAGCAGCGCCCGGAAGCGGGCCGTGTCCAGTAGTGTGCCGGTGCCCAGGATGCGACGGTCCGGGCGACTGCTCAGCTCCTGGCAGATGTAGGTGAGCACGTCGACCGGGTTGGTCGCCACCACGAGGATGGCATTGGGGGCGTGCTTGTCGAGCTGAATGATGATTTCGCGGAAGATTTCCGCGTTGCGCCGAAGCAGATCGAGCCGCGTCTCGTCCGGCGACTTCTGACTGGCTCCGGCCGAGAGGACGATGATCTGTGCGTTGCTAAGGGCCGGATAGTCGACGGCCCGGCACGTGATGCGACCGACCAGTTGTTGGCCGTGCATCAGGTCCATGGCCTCCCCTTCCGCACGGCGCGTGTCCTGGTCGAGAAGAAGGATTTCGCTGGCGAGGCTCTGGTTGAAGATGGCGTAGGCCGCGGCGGTCCCCACATTTCCGGTGCCGACGATGCCGACGGTGCGTCGTTGAATCATAGAAGTTGAATCATAGAAAGACAGAAGGCTCTGAGAACGGGGGCGCAGCGCACGGGGCGACGCGCTACCCGGCAAAGTAGATGAGAAGAATAACGGCGACGAAACTCAGGACCGTAATTAGGGCTACCGTGACCGAGAACGTGCCGCTCGTGCGCGCCTGCTCCACGGGGCCGGTGGCCCGGGCCGTGGACCGCGGATCGTCCGCTTCGGTGGCAAGGGCGTCTTCGTCCTCGCGGGGCGGCGCTACGGCAAACGAGAGTGCGTCGCTCCAGGGGCCGGGCTCGGCGTCGCGAAAGAGCGCACGCACCCGCCAGGAGAACGCGGTCACCTCCAGCGACAGCACATCGTAGAGGGTAACCGCGGTCGTCTGGTCGACGGTCACGTCTACGGACGGAGACGCAAAGTCCTCGGACGGGGCCACTTGAAGCTGGTAGCCCGTGGCCTCCGGAATGCCTTCCCACGAAAACGGCACGGCGCCCTGGTCGACGGGGGTGTCTTGGCTGTCGGGGTGTAGTGGCACCGGCGATGCGTCGACACGGAGGGCCTCCTTGCCGGAATCCGTCGTCGCCGCAGCCACGGCAAAGTGAGCGGGATCGCTCCAGGCGGACCGTTCCTCCCCCGTCGTTTCTGCTCGCACGCGCCAGCACGCCGTCGTTACGTCGTCGGGCAGCACCGCCTCAAGGGCGAGGGCGGTGCCTCGATCCATCAGCTCGTCGTAGTGGATGGCGTCGAAGGCTTCGGTGCTCGCAATTTGCACCCGGTAGCGCGCCGCGTCGGGGACGGGTGTCCAGTTGAATACCGGGGGGTCGTCGCCAACGGGACGCCCCGCCACCGGCTGGGTGGGGCACGGCGCCGGGAGCGTCGCCGGGAGCGACTCTTGAGACGGAGGAGACGTGGGCATAGGGATACAGAGCGATGCGGGAGGGCGGCGAACGTAGAGGGCCAATGTAACGAAGGCAGGCGAGGGCGTCCATCCCCACGCCCGCCCGCTACGACGAGGGCGGGGGGGGCTCGTCGTCGACCGGGTGGGCAAGCAAAGACGCGTCGACGGTCGGAAGCAGAAAGACCGAACAGCACACGCGTTCCAGGACGTGCTCGGTCACCGTCCCGAACGCGGCGTCCGACGTGGGAGCTCCGCTCCCGTGCGCGGCGAGCACCAGAAGATCAATATCGTGCTGATCTATCGCCTGCACAATGCGGCCCGCCACGTCGCCGTACTCCAGGCGGGGGTGCACCGGCACGTCCGCGGCGGTGCCCTCCGCCACAAATGCCTGAAGCCGACGCCGCCCGCGGTACTCCGAAAGCGGGCGCACCCCGAGCGAGAGCCGATCCATCGGCGTGAGGGCCACGTACGGAAGCGAGTCGACCACGTGCAGCACGTGCACCGCAGCGTCGTACAGCCGCGCCACGCTCAGGGCGTGCCGAAACGCCCGGAGCGCGGGCATGGACAGGTCGGTGGATACGAGGATATCGTGGAGTCCCGTGGGCTGCTCCGCGGGCTGGGGTACGAGCACGGGCCGATCTAGTTGTCGCACCAGCGTTTGCATCGCCCCGGCCGCAAGGAGCGGCGTGGTCGCCGGCGCCGGGGAGGGGTCTCCAACCACCAGATCGATCTCGGCGTCGGTCACGTAGCGCAGGAGAGCCGGGGTAGACTGTGGGAGCGGATCGGGCACCCGCAGTGGAACGTCCGCGACGTTTGGGGACGCCCAGACCGGCTGTCCCTCCCGCGCATCCGTCCCCTTCTGGGCGGACGGGTGCGGCACTACGTGAAGCGTTGCGCCCAGATGATTCGCAAGGGACGCGGCCCACCGCAGCGCGGCCGATGCCGACGCGGCGACGCACAACACGTGTTCGGTGTAGAGCATCGTCCCCGAGACGGTGTGACAACCCCAAGAAAAACCATCCGGACATGCACGGGCTCGACGAATCCATGCCCCGTGACAGGCATTAACAAGAAACGACGGCCGCACCGCCCCGTCGACCCGCCGCTGCCCCGTCCCGTCGTGGGAGCATCCGAAGCACAATTGTGGGGAAATTCCCTACCTCGAAACGCCCTCCGGTCCATCTGGGCCGCCCGCTCGCCGACGGTTGGTCGCTCTTCGTTCACGGTATCCGTTTCATGATCGACGCCTCACGACGCCTTCTCCTCGTCGTTGGACTCGGGCTCCTGGCGAGCACGTTTTTTCTGCTGGACTGGATCCTGCCTGTGGGGCCTACGGTGGAACTCTTGCAGGTGGCTGTGATTTTGCTGACACTGTTTCTGCCGGGGCGGGAACCCACCCTGTGGGCAGGCCTCCTCACGTCCCTGTTCGTGGCGGGCGGATACGCGATCGAGCCCGCATCGGCCCGCCCGATGGAAATGCTCCTCAATCGCGGCCTAGTGCTGGCCGGTCTGTGGGCGGCGGTGGCAGTGGTGCTCCGCTACAAACGGGTCCGACAGGCCCAACGCGAAAGCGAGGCCAAGGCCCAGTCCATCCTCGAGACGACCGTCGACGGCATCATTACGATCGACGCGGACGGTACGATCGAGTCGTTCAACCAGGCAGCGGAGGAAATTTTTGGCTACAAGGCCGAGGAGGTCATCGGGCGGAACGTGAAGATGCTCATGCCCACCCCCTACCGCGAGGAGCACGATGAATACCTCCGCAGCTACCACGAGACCGGACGCAAACGCATTATCGGCATCGGGCGCGAGGTGCGGGGCCGACGCAAGGATGGATCGGTCTTCCCGATGGACCTGGCCGTCAGCGAGGTGGACCTGGGCGACCGGACGATTTTTACCGGCATTGTGCGCGACATTACCGAGCGGCGGCGCCTGGAAACAGAAATTCTAAACGTGAGCGAAGAGGAACGCCGTCGCATTGGACAAGACCTGCACGACGGCCTGGGCCAGATGCTCACGGGCATTGGCCTCTTGGGCCAGGACCTGGCCGAGCAACTAGCGGCCGAGGGACACGAGCGGGCCGACGACATGGCCGAGATTACCGACCACATCAAAGAGGCCGACCAGTACGCTCGCGACCTCTCGCACGGGCTCATTCCGGTAGACGTGGAGGCCAACGGGCTTACCGAGGCCCTGCGGCGCCTGTCCCAAAATGCCGAACGACTGTTCGACGTGGAGTGTACCTTCCGCGAAGTGGAGACGGTGCTCATTCACGAAAATACCGTGGCTACCCACCTGTACCGGATCGCACAGGAGGCCGTAAGCAACGCGGTGCGCCACGGCGAGGCCGATGCCATCAACATCATCCTGGCCGCGGGCGAGGACCAGCTCCGCCTGCAAGTGCGCGACGATGGGATAGGATTCGACGACGATGCGGTCGACGACTCCGGCATGGGGGTGCACATCATGAACTATCGGGCTCGCATCGTCGGGGGCACCCTCGAGGTGAGCAGCGAAATTGGGGCCGGAACCGTGATCACCTGCACCCTTCCCCAACCGAGCGCCGCCCTCGCCCCGCAGCACACAACCCGAGCTGAACCTGCCCCCCAGTAGTCCCCAACCCAACGCTCCAGCGGCACCGCGCTGAGCCCTGTGCCGGATCGTGCTCGTGCTCCCGTGGTTCATACCGGCAACACACGGATTGGACCGACGGGTTAGGCTGCACGGGGAATGGATCCAGGGGATGAGTCCTCCTTCGGCAGGGCTGCCGGAACTGCTTTGGTCGACATCTTCCCCGCTTCCTGCTTTTTCTTTCCTGCGGCACCTGTTATCTTGTATGTGGCAGGGGTCTACAGCCCCGTGCCGTTGCTCCCCCTCGCCGTCAAGACGCCCGCGGTACCATGCACGACATCATCCTGGTCGACGACCACCCCCTCCTGCGGAAGGGCCTCACCCGCACCATTGAGAAGGAGGCCGACCTCAACGTGGTGGGGCAGATGGACAGTGCCGAGGAGGCCCTGGGGCAAATTGAGGACCTGGCCCCCGACCTGGCCGTCGTGGACATTTCCCTGCCCGGAATGAGCGGCATGGAGCTCATTAAGCACCTCCAGTCCCGCGCCCCAGAGGTGCAGATTCTTGTCGTCTCGCGGCACGACGAAACCCTCTACGCCGAGCGCTGCATCCGGGCCGGGGCCCGCGGGTACGTGATGAAGCAGGAGGCCGGCGACGACATCGCGAAAGCCATCCGGAAGGTGCTCGACGGCCGGATCTTCGTAAGTGAAGACATCAACGAGCGCCTCCTACAAAGCATGGCGGAGGGGGGGCGCGACCGCGTCATGCAGTCGCCGCTGGAGGCCCTGAGCGACCGCGAACTGGAGGTATTCGAACTGACCGGTCAGGGGGATTCCACCCGCGAGATTGCCGAGCGGCTCCACCTATCCGTCAAAACCGTGGAGTCCTACCGGGCCCGCATCAAAAACAAGCTTAATTTCGACTCTGCCAACGAGCTCATGAAGCACGCCGTGCAATGGGTGGAGAGCGAGGACAGCACCTAGCTCCCCCGCCCTGAGCCCTGAACGCCGTCCGCGCTCGCCAACGCTCCTCTTTCCAAGCCAACCGCCCCCCTCATGCTCGACATCGACACGATTCTCTTCCCGACCGACTTCTCCTCCGTGGCCGAGGACGCGTTCGCCCACGCGGCGCACTTGGCCTTGCAGTCCGGCGCCACCATCTGTGTCTTTAACGTCCTCACCCCGGGCGAAGGGGACGGGTCGAACCCCATGGATTTCTTGCCGGTGCAGCCGGTGGAAGGAGACGCCGTCGACGGCGCCGCCCCCCAGCGCATGGAGGTGCGCACAGTGACGCAGGAGCGGGGCACCGTGCCGGTCGTGTACGCCCAAACGGAAAGCACAACCCCCGAGACGGCGATCGTGGAGCACGCCACCGAGCACGACGTGGACCTGGTCGTGATGGGCACCCACGGCCGCAAGGGGATGGATCGGCTGCTGAGCGGGAGCGTGGCCGAAGAGGTGGTGCGGCAGGCACCCTGCCCGGTATTCACCGTACTGGCCCAGGACGACCGCGCCGAAACGCCCATCGACCGCGTGCTCGTGCCGGTCGACCTGTCGGAACAGTCGGCGCTGGTGGTAGACCACGCGGCGGCCCTGGCCGACACCTATGGCGCACCGATCGACCTGCTGCACGTGGTGGAGGAGGCAGCCTTCCCAAGCGCGTACGGCATGGACCCCCTTACGCCGTCGCAGCCAGACGTGCAGGAGCGGGCCGGCGAGGCGCTCGAAGCGCTCGTGGCGGAAATTGAGAACGTCGATGTCCCCATCAACACGCACGTACTGGCCGGCTACGCCGCCCGCGACATCGTGGACTTCGCCACGGAGCACGCCGCCGACCTTATCGTGATGGCCACGCACGGCCGTACGGGCCTCCAGCGGTTCCTCATCGGAAGCGTAGCGGAAAAGGTGGTGCGCAGCGCCCCCTGCCCGGTGTTCACCGTCAAAAGCTTCGGCAAGTCGCTGGTGCCCCGGCGGGCGGACAAGGAAACGGCTTAGAAGACGCGACCGCCTGCCCAGGAGCCGACAGAGCGTCTCTGATCGCCGCACGACTCGTACCGGGGGCATGGGCTCGTACCAGGGGGATAGCCCCGCGTCCTCACGCGGCGACTTGCATTTTCGGACGAACGGCTCTTTTCTTGGGGTTTACAAATCTTCCCTGCGACAGAATGTCGCGCTACCGCAGCGATACACGGAGCGACGGGCCCGTAGCGCCCTGGTCCTGACAAACTGTAGCAGGGGTAGCCCCGCATCCGCGGGGATAGACCCTGGAAGTCCTCTGCGGTCACGCCGCTGGTGTGGGTAGCCCCGCATCCGCGGGGATAGACCCTGCGCTCCACGCTTTGGACGGTGGGGACTATTGGTAGCCCCGCATCCGCGGGGATAGACCCCTTTTAGATTCTGGAACGCAGACCGATACTAAGGTAGCCCCGCATCCGCGGGGATAGACCTCACTCATGGTCTCAGTGCGTGTCTGTGATCGGGGTAGCCCCGCATCCGCGGGGATAGACCTAAACGGTGGAGGCGAAATTCGGGTTGTTGATCGGTAGCCCCGCATCCGCGGGGATAGACCTTTTATTCCGGCCCAGTGGCTCTCTCAGCACTGGGTAGCCCCGCATCCGCGGGGATAGACCCCCCCAGGACGGCCCGCCAGCCGGTACACCGCTGGTAGCCCCGCATCCGCGGGGATAGACCCCGTTTCGGTGACGCCCCACGGCATCGCTTCGCGGTAGCCCCGCATCCGCGGGGATAGACCCATCTGCAAAAGATACCGATGATTTACGCAATTGGTAGCCCCGCATCCGCGGGGATAGACCCGGGGGCTGAGTCATAGGCACGGGCCGACACCCGGTAGCCCCGCATCCGCGGGGATAGACCTCCGACTCTAGCCGCTTTCAACGGCTGTTTCAGGGTAGCCCCGCATCCGCGGGGATAGACCGAAGGCGTTGATCACATTGCGATTGTGGACGACGGTAGCCCCGCATCCGCGGGGATAGACCCCTTCACGCTCCGCTCCTCCCCCTCCATCGACGGGTAGCCCCGCATCCGCGGGGATAGACCCTGACCTTCGTCGTTTCGGACTTTCCTGCGATGGGTAGCCCCGCATCCGCGGGGATAGACCCTCCGATGGGCTTGTCCCAACGGTCACCACGGCGGTAGCCCCGCATCCGCGGGGATAGACCTGCTATCGGTGTCCCGCACGTCGTCGTTGTAGAGGTAGCCCCGCATCCGCGGGGATAGACCTACGACATTCCACGCGGGACCGTCGGGGGGTGGGGTAGCCCCGCATCCGCGGGGATAGACCCCTTTGTCTGCGCCTGCTGAGTAATGGCTTGCCGGTAGCCCCGCATCCGCGGGGATAGACCTGACGAGCCGTTTCTCAACTCTGATCTTTCGTGGGTAGCCCCGCATCCGCGGGGATAGACCCGACCGGCCCGATGCTTGATACTGTGCAGGTAGGGTAGCCCCGCATCCGCGGGGATAGACCATGTGCGGCCACGGATGGGACTCGAACCCACAAGGTAGCCCCGCATCCGCGGGGATAGACCTCCACCCAGCACTCCAGCGCAGTAGCACCCTGAGGTAGCCCCGCATCCGCGGGGATAGACCCCTCACGCTTGAGACGGTTCGGGATACAGCTGAGGTAGCCCCGCATCCGCGGGGATAGACCGTGGGCTGAGCTCCTCGTTCATGGGATCGTAAGGGTAGCCCCGCATCCGCGGGGATAGACCTTCCAAATGTCAGAGATCTTGCGGATAAAGTCAGGTAGCCCCGCATCCGCGGGGATAGACCCTCCCCGCCCTCGTCGTACCCGATCAACTTGTGGGTAGCCCCGCATCCGCGGGGATAGACCCAGCCTGTCCGGTCTGTCCAGTCTATCACGCATGGTAGCCCCGCATCCGCGGGGATAGACCTACAAGCCTCCTTCTCGCACTCGCTGGCGCTCCGGTAGCCCCGCATCCGCGGGGATAGACCCTCCCCGCCCTCGTCGTACCCGATCAACTTGTGGGTAGCCCCGCATCCG